>CAKQDJ010000003.1:0-159631 GCA_934229205.1 uncultured Streptococcus sp. | reverse complement strand
AGCGGTACAAGGGTACGTGGGTCCACAATTTCAACCGAAATTCCTTCTTCTGCCAATTCTTCAGCTGCTTGAACCACACGGCGAAGCATTTTACCGTAAGTAACAACTGTTACATCCGTTCCTTCGCGTTTAATTTCGCCAACTCCAAGTGGGATTGTGTAGTCTGGATCAACTGGCACTTCTCCTTTTTGGTTAAATTCTGACTTGTACTCAAGAATGATAACAGGGTTATTATCACGGATAGAAGATTTTAGCAGTCCTTTCATGTCAGCAGGTGTACCTGGTGCTACAACCTTAAGTCCAGGAATGTGAGTGAACCAAGACTCTAAAGATTGCGAGTGCTGGGCTGCAGAACCGACACCGTTACCAGCTGCACATCGAACTGTCATTGGAACCTGACCTTTACCACCAAACATATAACGTGTTTTAGCAGCTTGGTTGACGATATTATCCATGGCAATGACCGAGAAATCCATAAAGGTCATATCAACGATTGGGCGAAGTCCTGTCATAGCCGCTCCTGCTGCTGCTCCAGAGATAGCAGCTTCAGAAATCGGACAGTCACGGATACGTTCTGGGCCAAATTCTTCAAGCATCCCAACAGAAGTACCGAAGTCTCCTCCGAAGACACCAACGTCTTCTCCCATCAAGAATACATTTTCATCGCGACGCATTTCCTCAGACATAGCAAGGATAATAGTGTCACGGAACGACATTGTTTTTGTTTCCATTTTTATCTCTTTCTCCTTAGTCTGCGTAGATATCTTCAAAGGCCGATTCTAGTGGTGGGAATGGACTTTCCTCTGCAAATTTAACAGAGGCTTCTACTGCTTCCTTGACTTGTGCTTGAATTTCTTCCAATTCTTCTGCACTTGCAATATTGTTTTCAATGAGGTATTTGCGAAGATTTTCGATTGGGTCTTTTTGTTTCCACAATTCTACTTCTTCACGGGTACGATATTTACCAGGGTCAGATGATGAGTGGCCAAGCCATCGATAAGTTACACTTTCAATCAAGACTGGGCCATTGCCACCACGAACATGGTCTACGGCTTTCTTAAATCCTTCATAGACGTCGATGACATTGTTTCCATCTTCGATGAACATTCCAGGAATTCCATAAGCTGCGCTACGTTGATGGATATGTTCCACGTTAGTCATTTTCTTGATATCCGCAGAGATACCGTAACCGTTGTTAATGCAATAGAAAATGACTGGCAGGTTCCAGATAGAAGCCATATTTACTGCTTCGTGGAAGACACCTTCGTTGGTCGCTCCATCCCCAAAGAAGCAGACGACGATTTTCCCAGTGTTCTGCATTTGCTGACTGAGGGCTGCACCGACAGCGATTCCCATACCACCACCTACGATACCATTGGCACCGAGGTTACCAGCATCAAGGTCAGCAATATGCATAGAACCACCTTTTCCTTTACAAGTACCAGTGTACTTACCAAGGATTTCAGCCATCATTCCGTTGAGGTCAATTCCTTTGGCAATAGCTTGTCCGTGACCACGGTGGTTTGAGGTAATTAGATCATCTGGATTGAGAGCCAACATAGCACCCACGTTAGCTGCCTCTTCTCCAACAGAAAAGTGCGTCATTCCTGGCACTTTCCCTTTCTTTACTAATTGCGCAATTTTTAAGTCCATACGACGGATTTCTTCCATCTTACGGAACATCTCTAGCAAAAGATTTTTATCTAAAGTTGACATCTTCTTGCCTTTCTAACTTTGTACTTACTCTACTATTTTACCGTTTTTAGAAAACACTGTCAAAGTATATGACCGATAAAATTTCACAAGGTAAAAAAATAAATCCCCGTTTTAACAGGGATTGTCTCCAGTTAGATCATTTTTTCACAAAGTTATTTTTCGGGATATTTTCCAAAAATTAGCTCAATCTTTTCATTACGGTTTTCAAACGCCATTGATACAAACAACCAGAAACAATCAAGCTGGCAATTAACCCAATCCAGTAGGCATATGCTCCTAAGTCAGTTGCCTGATCTAGTAGATATCCTAGAGGTATCGCTACTCCCCAATACCCGATTAAGCCAAGATAGAAAGGAACGATAGTGTCCTTATAGCCTCTTAGAATCCCCTGGAGCGGTGCCGCAAAGGTATCTGCTAACTGGAAGAAGAGACTGTAAGTCAGAAATACAGCAGTTGTTTCAATGAACTGAGAGTCATTCCCATATAGACTTGCTACACGATCTCTAAAAATGTAGAGAAAGGACAGGGTAAGACCAGCAAAAATAAGGGCTGTTATTCTCCCCAGACGAGCATAGGTTTTAGCATCCTCAAAACGTTTAGCCCCCACCTCGTAAGACACAACAATTGCCATAGCAGAGGAAATACTCATGGGAAAAGCGTACATGAGACTCGAAAAATTCATAGCTGACTGGTGACTGGCGATGATGAGCGATGAAAACTTAGCCATGATTAGTCCCACCACGGAGAAAATAGCCACTTCCGCAAATACGGTTCCTCCGATTGGTAGACCTAATCGAACACCTTCCTTGATTTTATCTATATTGAGTGGAATAGGTTTTTCAAGATGTAACGCTTTTAATCTTTTTTGTTTGAACAAAACAAGCAGGGAAATGCCCAGTAAAACCCAATAGGCTAGAGAAGTTCCTAGACCTGCTCCTGCGCCACCAAGCTCTGGAAAACCAAGGGCTCCATATATCAAGAGATAGTTAAAACCACTATTTAGCGGAAGTAACAAAAGCATGAGATACATGGATAGTTTGGTCAAACCGAGAGAATCAAGTAGCGATCGGATAACACTAAAGAGCAACAAGGGAATAATTCCGATAGACAAATACCAAAGATAAGAAACTGCAACTGTCGCCACTTGGGCTTCTAGTCCGATATGGTTTAAGACTGGGGGCGCTAGAAAAAGCACCATGCCAAGCAAAACCAAAGATAGCCCGAAAGCTAAATAGATGAATTGGTAAAAGTCAGATGCCACTTCTTCTTTTTTGCCTCGTCCTAGATGATGGCCTATGATAGGAACCATAGCCGAAACAATCCCTGTTAAAAAGGTAAAGAAAGGATTCCAGAGACTCGTTGCAGTTGAAACACCAGCCAAGTCCATGGTATTGTACTGCCCCGTCATGGTTGTATCGACAAAAGAGGCAGAATAATTGGCAAACTGATAAATCAGGATAGGGAAAAATATCTTAAGAAATAAGACAAACTTATCTTTAAATTGATGGGTTCGATACATATACGCTCTCTATTCTTATAGTTTATAGAGCAGAGTCCCACCTATTTTTGGTAGACGATTTGTCCCTTACAGATAGTATATTTGACCTGCCCTTTTAAGGTTTCGCCGATAAATGGAGAATTAGCTGATTTTGAAGCAAAGTTTGGACCAACAGTACGATCAGCCTTGTCATCAAAGATGGTGATATCCGCTGGACCATTTTCAGCCAAATAGCCTGCTTCAAAGTTGTAAAGTTTGGCTGGATTGACAGTCATTTTTTCTAGTAATTCCATCAAGCTTAGTTCACCAGCTTCCACCAAATAAGTCAAACCAAGAGAAAGAGAGGTTTCCAAACCAGTCATACCAGATGGCGCTTGGGTGATATCTTCTACATTTTTCTCATCTGCATGGTGAGGCGCGTGGTCTGTCGCGATAACTGTGATAACACCTGACTTGAGACCTTCGATAACGGCACGACGGTCTGATTCCAAACGAAGCGGAGGATTCATTTTGGCATTGCTTCCTTGAGTCAAGAGGAGGGTTTCTGTCTTAGAGAAATGTTGCGGTGCCACTTCTGCTGTGACTTGAGCCCCCAGTCCCTGAGCAAATTCTACTACTTTAACACTTTCTTCCTTAGACAAATGCTGGATGTGAACATGGGCCTTGGTTGCATAGGCAATCATGACATCACGCGCAATCATGGCGTATTCTGCTACCCCTGTCGCTCCACAAATCTTGAAGTGATCTTTAGCGATGTTTTCGTTGAAGCCAAGAATACCATTTAAGCCTGGATCTTCCTCGTGAAGGCAGACAAAAGTGCCAAGTTTTTTAGCAGTTTCCAAGGCTTCTTTGAGAACCTTGCTACTTTCAAGCGGAATTCCATCATCTGAAAATCCAACGGCTCCAGCTTCTAAAAGTGCCTTAAAATCAGTCAAGTCTTGGCCATTAAAGTTCTTGGTAATAGTCGCAACCGTCTTGATATTGATTTTCTCTTTAGCAGCTGACTGAAGAACTTCTTGCAAAGTTTCTACGTCTGAGATGGTTGGATTGGTATTAGCCATCATGACAACCGTTGTAAATCCACCTGCCGCTGCCGCTAGTGCACCGGTATGAATATCCTCCTTGTGGGTTTGACCAGGCTCACGGAAGTGAACATGAATGTCCACTAAACCAGGCGCTACTACTAGACCAGTCGCATCTAGGACTTGCGCTCCGTCTGCCTTGATTTCTGGAGCAATTTCAACAATTTTTGTATCTTTAACCAAGACATCACATACTTGATCCAAACCAGACTTAGGATCCATCACACGACCATTTTTAATTAATAACATATCTTCTCTCCTTTATTCATAAAAATCAACTTGGGTATCCAATAATTTGTCCCCATCATAAACAAACTTGGCTGAAAAGAAGGGTTTATCCTCTAAAAGCCACTCAACAAAGGTGTGGTCACCTTCCCAAGTCGGCTTGCTTAAGACTTCATCATAGGGAACCCATTCTAAGGTCCCCTCATTGCAGTCAATCAAGTCACCCTCAAACTCCGTCACCTTAAAAACATAAGTGTACCAGTCTAAATCAGGCGTAAATTCAGGAAAAGTGATAACGCCTTTTAGTACAGGCTTGGCTTTCAGACCTGTTTCTTCGAGGATTTCACGTGTCGCGCATTCCTGAGGCGTCTCTCCTCGCTCTAGCTTACCACCCACACCAATCCACTTACCTTCATGGACATCATTGGGCTTCTTATTGCGATGGAGCATGAGTAGTTCTTTCCCGTTGTCAATGTAGCAAATCGTCGCTAACTGAGGCATATTCTCTCCTTATCTAAGCCAATCAATTGGCACTTGTCCTGTCTCTTTTAAAAATGCATTAGCCTTAGAAAAAGGCTTGGAACCCCAAAATCCTCTGAAAACAGATAAAGGACTGGGATGGGCTGATTCGATAATCAAGTGGTGAGGATTGGTAACCAAGGACTTCTTCTTGCGTGCATAAGCGCCCCAGAGTACAAAGACCACTGGCCTATCCAGATTATTGACAACCCGAATCACAGCATCTGTAAAGGGCTCCCATATCTGTCCAGCATGACCATTGGCCTGCCCAGCAGGAACGGTCAAGCAAGCATTGAGAAGTAAGACTCCTTGCTCAGCCCAAGCCGTCAAATCATGTGATTTCTTAACCCCGATATCATCTGACAATTCTTTCAAGATATTTTGCAAGGACGGTGGCGCTGGAATAGCATCGGGTACAGAAAAACTCAAACCCTGCGCCTGACCTTGCCCGTGATAGGGGTCTTGCCCTAGAATCACCACCTTAACTTCTTCAAGCGGTGTAGTCAATAGAGCCTGAAAAACTTTTTCCTTGGGTGGATAAACAGTTCCCTGAGCATAGACCTGGTTCATAAATTGATTGATTTTCCCGAAATACCCCTCAGGTAATTGCTCCTTAATCAAAGCATGCCAAGATGAGTGTTGCATCGCCAACTCCTTCGTTTTTACTGCTTCTATTATAGCAAAAAGTGGCTATCTAAACCACTTTTTACAGTTTATCCAAACAATCCAGCAAGTCTTGGTAAGAATGAGCTTCATAAGTCGGCTGGGCTTGTGTATTATTTTCCAGATGATGGGGATTGTACCAGATAGTATCAATACCAGCATTATTGCCACCTTGGATATCGGCGGTTAGAGAATCTCCAATCATCAGCGCCTTTTCTTTGATGAAGCCTTCAATCTGTTGACCGATTTTTTCATAGAATAGTGCGTCAGGCTTTTGTGTTTGCAATTGCTCGGAGATAAAGACTTGGTTGAAATAGGGAGCCAGACCAGATTGAGCCAAACGTCCTGTCTGAATGGCAGTAATCCCATTTGTCGCAGCGTATAGCTCATAATCTCTCTCGATGAGGCTGTCCAAGAGTTCATGAGCACCCGAAAGAGTTTGCCCCTGTTGGGCTAAGTAAAATTGATAACGCTGGGCGAGTAACGTACCGTCTTTACCCTGTCCGAAATAGGCAAATAAACGAGAAAAGCGCGTGTTAACCAGGTCTTGTTTACTGATTTTCTTTTGCTCCAAGTCCTTCCAGAGAGCCTTGTTCATAGGAACGTAATAGTCTTTATAGGCTTGAATATCCGCAACTCCTTCTTCTTTTAGAAGTTGCGTCAGAGCCACATCCTCAGCAGTATCGAAATCAAGCAAGGTATGGTCAAGGTCGAAAAGTAAAAATTTGTAGGGCAATTTAATGGTTTTCCTTTCTGAGTGAGAAAAAGTCGCTAATATTTATTTGGGAAATATTCTTTTCCCAACTGCCATAAGTACTGATCAATTTCTTTAAGATTAAATTCTTCTAATCCATAGTATTCTCTAAAAGCAATAATTATATTTTTAAATTTTTGATAATCTTTTAGGTCTGCATTCTTAAAGTTAAAAAATTTATCTGTTTTTCTAAAATATTTTAATACCTTTTCTACATAGCTATCATAAATAGGGTATTCGTTAGGATTATGATGAGAACAGTATTTGGTAGAAAAAGAATAAAACTTTCTAGTGACTCCATTAATAGTAACATTTTGAATTTCCTTGACTAAAGTTACATCACCTTGTCTCAACCTCTCATCAATTTTAAGACTTAGAATATGCTCTGCAACTGGATAAACTGAAAAAATATTGGTAAAAGCTCAAAAAATAATTTATCTAAAGCATCTTCTTGCAACTGATAATTTTTAAGATTTTTCCACGTTTTCAAGTATTTTCCTACTTCAATGGCTGACGGTTTAGATATAACAATATCTGATTTCTGTCTTCTTATAGTTAATTTGCATACTTACCTCACTTAAAGTAGTTGTTAAAATAATTGATAGATTTATTATAGCATATTACAAAACGAATGGGTAAGCTCTTTATTCGTCTCTATCCCAACTCCTTGGCTATTCTGTTTTTTTCAAGTTTTCCCTTGGTAATTCGTTTCCATAAAACAAGAGGATTCAGACTATAGGATAAGCGTACGAGGAAATAATTAACCCATTCGATAAGAGCAAAAAGTTGTATCAACGCGGCTAAGATAACCACTTGAACACTCTGGGTATTCCAGACAATAAAAGGAAAGCCTGAAATAAGTAAAATAAGGTCTAGTATTCTGAGCCCACCATATATTCTAGGGACATTTCCACTTCCGAACTGAGGATTCGACAGTCTCCTAATCAAAATTGCCCAATAGATTGAACCTTGAAGCAAAATAAATGTCAGTAAAGACAAAGGATAGAGAATAGTGACTAGACTCTTCCAATCACCAAGTCGATTTTTCAAAAGGAAAAAAACAAAACCAAAAGGATAGGACGGCTGCAAGCTCTCCTAAACAGAGGGACACCAACTCTTTTTTAACTTTCTCTTTTTGTATGTTCATCATCTCACCCATCTATCTATCATCCTATATCAGAAAAAAGCCATTCGAACCAGTTTATAGTCAATATTTCTCAGAATCAAGGCATTCTAAGCATCGAAAACCCTAATTCCTTTAATATCATTGCAATTCTAAGTTTAGAATTGCATTAAAATAAATGTTTTAGACCTATTCTAAGTCTATGATAGCCTTAAATTTTAATTTTTGAAGGATTCTAAAGCTAGAAGAGCTCTAAAATCACGAGAACTAAGCTATTCGAAACTTAGAAGAACCTTTGGTGAATTTCAATAGCACTTCAACTAGCGATTCTTACAATTTTTCTGATGAGCTTTGAGTTTTTTCAGAGCCCAATCATAGTGACTGGAGGTGCTACTGACAAAGTAGGAACCTAGACTTGTCCCACCCGTCCACTTATAGACACCTTTTGTGAACAATTCGTCATTGCTGAAGCCTTCCAACAACTCTAAAACCTCTTTATGCGATTGCTCTAGTAGTCTAGTCGCTTCTTCTACGGACGTTTTCTGATGCTTCTTCCAAATAGCGACATTCATTTCCCCATAAGTTTTCCAATTATAAGGTTCAGGGAGAAAAGGTCTTTCATGACCCTTTTGATTAGAATCTACCCAGGTCAAAAGTAACTGATGCCATTCATAGAGATGGATTAGGACATCCCGCAGATTTTTATCTCTATTCCAGTGAGCTTCTTTTTTCTTTTGGTCTTTTGAAAAATCAAAAGGAGTCTGTAGTTCCTCTTCACTTAATTTAGATATAAAGTGATTGAGCTTTTCATAGTTTTCCTTAGAGGCTAACACTAGCTCATCTTTTGTTCTTGGTCTTGGCATATACGTTCTCCCTTCATTTTTAAGTTGGATATGCTATTTCCTCACTTCATTATACCATACAAAAAGCAGTTCTTCATTTTACGAAAAACTGCTTTTACTTGCCATTTTATAAAAGTTAGGAGCGCCCCTAGACTTACTTATTTACATATAAATCTTTAAAGAGACCATCTACTTCTGCTATCTGATAGAGCAAGCGGGATAGTTTTTGGTAATCTTCTTTTAAACACGAAAGGTGGGCTTGGCCAAATAGAGTAGCCAATTCCTCTTTTAATCTTGCCCCTTTCGGATCATGCGCTTTTAAGAAGTTACTGAGATAGAGATTTCGAACAGCCGCAAGTTTAAAGCTGAAATACTGATGCAGTTGTTTTTGCTCCGTATTTAAGCCGTTTTCAGCAACTGCTTTTGCATAGCATTCCAACACACCACTTTGACCATTCTGATATCGGGTCTTCATAATCCTCGCCGTTTCCTGATAGACTTCAGTCTGACTAGGAGTCTTAACCTTCCTAAAATTTCCCCACATGGAGTAGGCTCCACGCTTATAGTCAATAGCCTCTGCCTTCCAGGCTTCTGAGATGTCATTAAAAGCAACCTTCATACAGGCAAAACCAGCTGGATCATGCAAATAGAGGTACTGATGATCAATGCCATACACGGTTACGAAGTGATCCACACCATAAAGAATTGTGTGATTGGGATTGTAGGTCAGATGGCCCATATCAAGAGGTCCCAGAACGACAGGTCCATTGGACAGAAACATTTCCAACTTTCTTCTAATCTCTTCCAAATCTACTTCCGCTCCAACCTTTAGATAGAAGTCCTCATAGTCAAACCCTAGTATTTTTAAGGAATGAGAGATGGAAAGATCTGGCATTCCGTTATCAAAGAATACTAGAGGGTGCTGGTCATCTTTCTTTACGATACTAGCGCCATTTCCCATCACCATAATTGCCTCTAAAAACTCTGCTTTAAAGTCATAACCATAGGTTTCTAGTGCCATTGCCAATGAATAGCTATAGCAAAGCGACACATCTCCGAAATACATCTGCATATTCATGCCTCCTTATCTTCTATGGGACTATTATACCGAGAAAACTATTCGCATGCCCCATAAAATCCAAACAAAAATTATGGTATGTTTAATTTACAGACATGAATGTCAACAATAAAAAACTCTGTAGAGATTCTTTCTACAGAGTTAGGTTTGCATCTTTATAAAATGTCAGAAAATTATCTAGTTCTTAATCACTGGTATCCAGAGTTCCATTTGATAGTCTGGTGACGACATATCACCTTTGGAATAAATTTCAAAGTCTGGCGCTCCTGAGTGGCGATAGCCAGTCTCTGGAAAAAAGACCTCCAAGACATATTTCCAAGCATGGTGAATGCTATCTGGTATAGGACCTTTGACTGGTACGATAGCATATTCAGCCACTGGGATATCTTTGATTGATAGACCTAGCTCTTCTGCTTTGACTTTATCCGTCACATCATAAGCAGCCATATAGTTGATGATTTCGCCTTCTTTGACATCGGAGCAGAGGCCAAAGGATTGGCCACTCCCAAAACCTTCTAGCACTTCAAAACTGTGAGTTGCATAGAGCTGCTCCCATGCAGACGGGCACCGGCTATTGTCAATAGCTTCCAATAGGACGCCTGCTACGGTAAAAGGAGGTTTCTTTTGAATCTTGATATCCATGTTCTTTCCTCCTGTAATCTTTAAGGATAATTGAAGTCTAGGAAAGACCCGATAAGGTTTTCCATTTCGAACTTCTGAGGGGGTTGCACCATGGAATTTCTTAAAAGCTGCGCTGAAGGCGTCAGCAGACTCATAGCCGTATTTCATTGCTATGTCAATGACTTTCTCAGAGCCTTCCCGCAAGTCTGTCACAGCTTCTGATAGCCTGCGATTGCGCAAGTATTCTGCTAATGTCATATCTGCCAGGATAGAAAATAGCCTGCTAAAGAGAGGGTAAGAATAGCCCGATAACTGCTGAAATCTTTTCATATCCACTTCTCCAGTCAGTTGCTGCTCCAAATAATCCATGGTTTGATTGAATTGATGCATCATATTCTTTTTCACCTCCTGATTAAAGTCTAACAGATATCAGATACTTCCGCCCCAGAATCTTTGTACAAGATTTAAAGGTTCAATTTTTACAACTTCCCCTTTAATTTCTCAACAAAGAGATAGGCTGCTGGGCAGGTCAAAGTATTTTTGATTGTCAGATGATTAATTTGATAAATCTTCTTACGATCTGTATGAGGGAACTCGCGGCAAGCCTTTGGTCGAACGTCGTAGATTGAGCAGAGATTGTCTCCTCCTAGAAAGGGGCAAGGCATGGATTTGAAAACCTTGTCCCCATCTTCATCTACCTGAAGGAATTCCGCTTCAAAAGCTGGTAATTTCATCTTAAAGTACTTAGCAATACGGGTAATATCGGCTTCCTTAAAGTCAGGCCCCAATGTCTTGCAACAGTTCGCGCAGACGGTACAATCAATCTCAGCAAAAACTTCTTGGTGAATCTGCTGGGCAATCTTATCTAAGTTTTTAGGAGGTTTTTTCTTTAGATTGGCTAACACTTTGCGGTGCTCCTTCTGCTTTTGCAGTGCTAGTTGGTGGTAATACTCAATATCAATCTCTTTAGACATAATTTCTTTCTAATACAAGTGTTTTTGTCTATTATACCATAAACACTGCCCCCTTTTTGTCCCCTGAACAGAAAGAAGCCCTTCGGAAAAATCCGAGGGGCTGGGGGTAAGCAAGACTTTATTGTTAATAAAAACTACCTTATATGTCGAATCATCAATAAATCAAGATAGCTTCTATTTGTTATCTCCTAGATTTTAATCTTCTCTGCTATCAAATATTCCGTATTTCACAATTTTCTTATTGCCTCCATAAGTAAACCATTCACTCACTATAACTGGTATTAGTTTGTATTTCTTAAATAACATCAATTAGTTTTTCTTTTGTATTTTGGTATAATAAAAATAAAAAGCGAGGTTTATTATGACTGATTTGCTACCTACAATCTTAACTTCATTTGCTACAACCATGGCTACAAAGGGAGCCGAGGCTCCTGCTAACACTTTTAATGAAGCATGGAAATATATTTTTGGCCCTCTTGATAGTTTCCTACTACGAAAAAATGAAGAGCGTAAGTACAATAATGAGAGATACGTTAAAGCATTAACTGAGAAGATCGAACAAATACCTATAGAAAATATACAAGACCCTAAAATGAGTATATTGGGACCTGCATTGGAAGCATCAAAATTTTACATTGAGGAAGAAGATATACGAGAAATTTTTGCAACACTACTAGCGGCATCATTTGATTCTTCAAAAAATCCGTTATTACATCATTCTTTTGTTGAAATTATAAAACAACTCAGCCCTTTGGATGCTAGAAATTTAAAGTTTATTGCCCAAAGAAAACGATGTCCAGTTGCTAAGTATCTACTACAACACGAAATGGGGGGTCAGAGTCTTTTGAAACCGCTCATTTTTATCCCTCATGATAGTGATTGTGGAATAGAATCATCACTTGATAATTCAATGTTTGATTTTGATAGAAATGCTTCCTCTATTACAAACCTTGAAAGATTAGGTTTAATTAAGGTTGATTTCACATCTTGGCTTTCGAGCGAAGAACGATATATATTTCTAGATAATAATCCCTTAACTGAAGTTTATAAAACATCTTATATTAAAACAAAGTACAATGAAAAATTACATATTCAGAAAGGACTTATAGACATTACACCTTTGGGTGAGGATTTTTACAAAGTTTGTTTGTCGGAATAACTTCTTTTACCAAAGTTTCAAAAATTTATAGAAGTATTAAATTTTTAACCTTTATGGAACATTCTCTTTAATATTGTCGCTAGTTTTCCTACAATGCAATAATTTAGAAATTACAGATTTTTCAAATAAAGTCTTTTAGCTAATTTCATTCGAGTTAAACTAAGCATGAGTAGACATGTTTAAATTTGAATTATATTTTTAATTACATTTTTACTCATACTCTTACTTATTATTTATAATTAGCTTATTATCATAAACGAAGGAGATAAATCAACATGCCTATTATTACGAATGACAACGTCCAAATTTGGACCTTATATTTTACTGTCACAATTTCTATCATCGGTTTTATTTTTAATACCATTTCCCTCTGGCAGACTAAGAAGGCAACTGAAGATATGGCAAAACCATATATCAATGTTTATATTGATGCATACGCAGTTAAATTACAGCAAAGAGTCTATACTTTCAAAAATTTCGGTCAAACTCCAGCTTATATTGAAGATATAGAAATAGAAGGTGATCTTGACCAGTTAAACGATAAACACCGTTTTAAATCTCTTATTGGAAACATGATTGCTCCAGGTCAAAAATTGACTTCATCAATACATAATGACTACAAAGGAATTGTTACTTTAAAAATTACATATTCTGATTCTAAGAAACGTAAGTATAGTGATAAATTTAGACTAGATACAGGGTTGGTAGCTAACATGCTTTATACTGTGAATGAATCAAATAAATCAGATGAAATTCCTTCAGCTATAAGACAATCGACAATGGCTTTACTACGTGATTTGAGTTAATATTCGATATAGACTTGACTATTATTAAATTAGATTTCTATTTTTCTTTCTCAATTCTATTGAAAGAAATGCTTCATACCATTAACTTCATCAACATTTTATATAAAAATTCTATGTAATATTTTACATTCTTCTTTCTATACTTCTCCTAGAATCTTTTGAACGATTACTTATCCCTGAACAGAAAAAAGCCCTTCGGATAAAATCCGAGGGGCTTAAAACGTTGTTAGATCAACGACCGAACTTTTGAATTTCAAGGTTCGGGATAAAATAGTTCACTGAACTATTTTATTTTTTCAAGTTGTAGAATGATTTCAATCCACGGTATTCAGCTACTTCACCAAGTTGGTCTTCGATACGAAGCAATTGGTTGTATTTAGCGATACGGTCTGTACGTGAAAGTGAACCAGTCTTGATTTGTCCTGCGTTTGTTGCAACTGCGATGTCAGCGATTGTTGAATCTTCAGTTTCACCTGAACGGTGTGATACAACGGCAGTGTAACCAGCTTCTTTCGCCATTTCGATAGCGTCGAATGTTTCAGTAAGAGTACCGATTTGGTTAACTTTGATAAGGATTGAGTTAGCAGCACCTTCTTCGATACCTTTTTCAAGGTAAGAAGTGTTTGTTACGAAGAAGTCGTCACCAACCAATTGAACTTTACCACCAAGACGTTCAGTAAGAGCTTTCCAACCGTCCCAATCGTTTTCATCCATACCATCTTCGATAGTGATGATTGGGTATTTGTTTACCAATTCTTCAAGGTAGTCGATTTGTTCTGCAGCAGTACGTACAGCAGCGCCTTCACCTTCAAATTTAGTGTAGTCGTAAACTTTACGTTCTTCATCATAGAATTCTGATGAAGCACAGTCAAATCCGATAAATACGTCTTTACCAGGAACATATCCAGCAGCTTCGATTGCAGCAAGGATAGTTTCGACACCGTCTTCAGTTCCTTCGAAACGAGGAGCGAATCCACCCTCGTCACCTACGGCTGTTTCCAAACCACGTGATTTAAGGATTTTCTTAAGAGCGTGGAAGATTTCAGCACCCCAACGAAGAGCTTCTTTGAATGTTGGTGCACCAGCAGGTACGATCATGAATTCTTGGAAAGCGATTGGAGCGTCAGAGTGAGAACCACCGTTGATGATGTTCATCATTGGAGTTGGAAGAACTTTAGTGTTGAATCCACCAAGGTAGCTGTAAAGTGGGATTTCAAGGTAGTCAGCAGCAGCACGAGCTACAGCGATAGACACACCAAGGATTGCGTTTGCACCCAATTTACCTTTGTTAGGAGTACCGTCAAGAGCGATCATAGCACGGTCGATAGCTTGTTGGTCACGTACATCGTAGCCGATGATAGCTTCAGCAATGATGTTATTTACGTTGTCAACAGCTTTTTGTGTACCAAGACCACCGTAACGAGATTTGTCACCGTCGCGAAGTTCAACTGCTTCGTGTTCACCAGTAGAAGCTCCTGATGGAACCATACCACGTCCGAAAGCACCTGATTCAGTATAAACTTCTACTTCAAGTGTTGGGTTACCGCGTGAGTCTAGGACTTCGCGAGCGTAAACATCAGTAATAATTGACATTTTTTACTCTCCTTTGAGTTAAATTTTTTACACCTCTATGATACCTTAAAAATAAGCGTTTTTCAAGAAAAAACGTTATCTTTGTGCAAATTTTCCTTAACTTTATAAAGTAATCGCTTTCTTTTGTCTGTTTTCATGCGATTTTTGTGATATACTGTTTTTATGACAGATTTATCAAAACAACTACTAGAAAAAGCTCATGGCGGGCCGAAATTAAACCCTGACGAACAACGCCGCTACCTCGGTACTTTCGAGGAAAGAGTTCTTGGATACGCGGATATCAGTACTGCCAATAGTCCTGAATTAGAACATGGATTTTTCTCTATTTTAGATGATTTTCAAGAAAAGGTAGAGGAACTTTTTGTGAAAATCTCACCAAATATCGAGTTTGACAAACAAGTCTTTTACTTAAAACAAGCAAAGGAAAGCAACTGCCAGGCGACTATTGTTTCAGATGATCATATCACCTCTCCTTTCGGCCTTGTCATTCACACGAACGAACCTGTTCAAGTAGATGAAAAAGACCTTAGACTTGCATTCTCGAATCTCTGGGAGGAGAAAAAGACAGAAACTCCTAAAAAATCAATCTGGAAAAAATGGTTAGGTTAATCCTTCCTCATATTTAATAAATGACCGATATTAGTAGCTGTATGCTCCAAATAGAGACTTGCATTTTTCAAACTATTCTCTAAAGGTTCACATTTTTCTAAAATAGAAAAGGCTGCCTGTATATTTTCGAATGGTAGGGGAGGCAAATCGTCAGCAAGACTACCGCAAAGAGCGATAACAGGAACTCCGTTAGGGGTTCTTTTTGCTACACCGATAGGAGCTTTTCCAGCAAAGCTTTGACAGTCCAGTCTGCCCTCTCCGACAATAACCAAGTCAGCACCTGCAACTTTCTTATCAAAGTCAATCAAATCCAAACAGGTGTCAATCCCAGATACGATACTAGCCTGAGCAAAGGCACAGAGACCGGCAGCAATCCCACCTCCAGCTCCTGCTCCTTTCAGAGATAGGGTTGAGGGCGCGAATTTTTCATAGAACCGCCACATAGCCAAATCTACTGTCTCAAACAAAGCAGGATCCAAGCCCTTTTGTTTTCCAAATGTATAGATTGCCCCTTGATGACCACATAAAGGACTCACGACATCTGCTAAAATGCGAATTTGCACATCTTCGGGAATCCTATACAGCTCACTGTCTGAAACTGACTCGAACTCAAGTAAAGTCTGACCGCAAGCTGGCAATTCCTTTCCATTCTTATCATAAAAACGATAACCTAAGCCAGCAGCAATGCCTATCCCACCGTCATTACTAGCCGTACCACCTACACCGATATAGATTTCTTTCATCCCTTGATCAATGAGACGGCGAATCAACTCTCCGATACCGCGAGTTTGGATGTGGAGAGGATTTCGTTTCTCATGAGGGATCTTTCCTAAACCAACCAAGTCAGCAACTTCAAAGAGCGCTGTTTGATTTTTCTGAAAGTAGCGCATTGCTTCATTTAGGCCAAAAGGTCCTGTCACCTCTTGCCATTTTTCTTCGAGTTCAAGAGAATGGCGAATAGCATCTACAGTTCCTTCCCCACCATCACCAACAGGACAGAGCAGACATTCTACATCCGCTATTGACTGTTCGAAGCCTTTTTTTATAGCTTGAGCGACCTCTTCTGCTGTCAAACTTTCTTTAAAAGAATCGGGTGCGATTACAATTTTCATAGTTCCCTCTCATTCTAAGAAATCAATCAAAGGAAGAACTTCCAAAAAATCCCTCGTATCTACATGACAAGCTGTCTCTGCTTTTACGACCTCTTTGGCACAAAAGGCTATACCGTGGCCTGCTGTCTTTAACATCAAGAGGTCATTGGCACCATCACCGATAGCAATCGTTCTTTCTTTGGGTAGTTCTAATTCCTTTCTCCATTTCTCAAGAGTAGCATTTTTTACTTGACCTGTCACAATTTCACCAACTAATTTTCCTGTTAAAAAACCGTCTTTGACTTCCAACTGGTTAGCAGAGAAATAGGAGATACCAAGGGATTTTGCTAATCTCTCAACGATTGGTGTAAAGCCACCAGACACTAAACCGACGAGGATGCCATTCTTTTGGAGAATGGAGATAAATTCCCGAGCATTCTTGGACAGGTGAATGGATTTGAAGACAGTATCAAAGACCGAAATTGGAAGACCTTTTAACAAAGCCACTCTTGCTCGTAAACATGTTTCAAAGTCCACTTCACCTCGCATTGCCTGGCTTGTAATCTGCGATATTTCTTCTTCGCAACCTGCTTCTTTTCCTAAAAGATCAATCACTTCTTCTGCTATCAGGGTGCCATCAACATCCATAACACAGAGCCCCATTACTTGAGTCATCACTTCTCCTCTTTTCTAAACAGCCCAAAAATCGTATGAAAGAATCATACGATTTTATCTATTAGTTGACTAAACTATGGTACAAGTCCAGGTAAGATTTGCAGGCTGTATCCCATGAGAAATCGCATTCCATAGCTTGTTTTTGTAGATTTTTCCAAACGTCCGGCTGGTACTTATAAACATCCAAGGCTGTTTGGAAACTCCAGTTAAGCCAGTAAGGTGTTAAATTGTCAAAGCTAAATCCAGTACCAGTTCCTTCGATAGGATTGAAGGATTGAACCGTATCACGCAAGCCACCCACTTCATGAACCAATGGTAGAGTTCCATAGCGCATAGCCATCATTTGTGACAAGCCACATGGTTCAAAACGACTTGGCATGAGGAAGAGGTCACAAGCTGCATAAATTTCTTGAGCGAGCTTGACGTCAAAAGTGATATTTGCTGATAGTTTGTCAGGATAGACTTGCGCAAACCAGGAGAAGGAATGTTCAAAAGCCGGGTCACCTGTTCCTAAAAGGACTATTTGAACGTCCTCTTGTAAGAAACGATGCAAGCTCTCTACAACAACATCAAAGCCTTTTTGACGGGTCAAACGAGAGACAATCCCAACTAGAGGAACATCTGCTCGGACAGGTAACCCAACTCTCTCTTGCAATTTTGCTTTATTTTGTGCTTTTCCAGACAAATCTTCCTTATCAAAATGATAATCTAAAAGTGGGTCTGTTTGAGGATTATAAAGATCTGCGTCAATACCATTGACAATACCTGAAACCTTACCTGACTCCATCCGAAGAATCTGGTCCAAACCGCAGCCGAACTGACTGGTCATAATCTCGTGCGCATAGCTAGGGGAAACGGTTGAGACACGATCCGCGTAGAGAATACCTGCTTTCATCCAGTTGAGGCAATCATTCCACCGAAGGGTGCCATCAGCATAGCGTTCAAACCCAACACCGAACAAATCCCACAACATTCCTTCAGAAAATTGACCTTGAAATTCCAAATTATGAATAGTTAAAACTGTTCTGATTCCTTGATATGCTTGAATCCAATGATACTTTTCTTTCAACAAGAAGGGAATCATTGCTGTATGGTAATCATGGACATGGAGAAGGTCAGGGATAAAGTCAATCCGTTCCATTGATTCTAGAGCAGCCAGTTGGAAGAAAGCAAAGCGTTCACCATCGTCAAAATCACCGTAAACATGACCACGGAAGAAATAATACTGATTGTCAATGAAGTAGAAGGTAACGCCATTTAAGACTGTTTTCTTAATACCACAGTACTGTCTACGCCATCCTACACTAACTTCAAAGTGAAGAACATCTTCTATCTGGTCCCCAAACTTAGCCTCTACCATATCATAGTAAGGCAAGAAAACTGCAACTTCGTGCCCTGCTTTTACAAGTGATTTGGGAAGGGCGCCAATGACATCGCCCAAACCACCTGTTTTTGAAAAGGGTGCTCCTTCTGCCGCTACAAATAAAATTTTCATGAATAAATGTCCTCTGTTACTGTTTCACCCTTCTTAACTACAACTGGATGTTCTGCTGTTCCTCGAATGACAACACCGTCCGCAACTTCAACTCCTTTGTCTAGGATGGCATATTCAACTTGGGCACCCTGACCAATCACAACACGAGGGAATAAAATGCTGTCTTTCACCACACTATCTTTGTGAACATAAATGTTACGAGATAGGACTGACTGAACTACTTCACCCTCAATGATACTACCAGAAGCAAACTGAGAAGTACTTACTTTTGAAGTATTCGCATAGTAGGTTGGTTCTTCATTCTTAACCTTGGTATAAATCTTTTGGTTAGGTGAGAAGAGAGAGTAGAATTTTTGAGACTCCAACATATCAATATTGGCTTGATAATAGGATTGAACGGAGTGAATATTGGCTAGATAGCCCGTGTATTCGTAAGCAAAAGCACCTTCTTTTACAGCTAAATCGCGGAGGACATAGCGTAACTTTTCAGGATATTCTTTCTGAGCCTCTTCTTCAAGTCGTTCAATCAACCAAGGAGTATCCACAACAAAGATATCTGTAGACATGTTGAAAAGTTCATCTGTTGATTTGGCATCAAAGAGTTTGTGCGAACGAACATGGTCAGTTTCATCAATTTCCAAGATAGCATTCACATCTGAAATGTCTTTCTTCGGAAGTTTTTTATGTACAACTGTGATCGGGCCATTCGTTGTATTGTGTAGGTGGAAGACTTGATTCAAATCAATATTCACCAGTACATCGCAGTTAATCGAAACGGTTTGATTTGAACCTGAACGTCTCAAGTAGGTAAGAAGTTGTTGGTAATACTCTTTTCCAACTGTACTGCTTTCAACACGAGTATTGTAAATTCCTAGATAGTAGTGACTCAATAGGGTCGACAACCCCCACTCACGTCCTGAACGAATGTGATCAAAGACTGAACTGAAATTATCTTGTTGGAAAATCCCAAAGACACTACGAACACCAGCATTTGCAAGACTAGAAAGAGGGAAGTCAATCAAACGATATTTTGCTCCAAATGGCAAGCCGGCTACTGGACGATGATCCGTCAAAGTTGACATATCGTGAAAACCAACGGTGTTTCCTAAAATGGCTGAATATTTATCAATCTTCATCTGATGCTACCCCCACTACTTCATTGTATCCTACTACTTGTACTTCGTCTGTTCCATCAATTTCGACACCTTCAGAAATAACAGCACCCTCACCAATAATGGCACGTTTAATTTTTGCACCTTTTCCGATAATGGCACCACTCATGATTACAGAGTCTACTACTTCAGCACCCTCACGTACTTGCGCTTCTGTTGAGAGAATGGAATGCTTAACAGTTCCATCCACGAGACAGCCATCCACAACTAAAGAATCTTCTACATGAGCGTGTTTTCCAATAAAGTTTGGTGGTGAAATCAAGTTCCGTGAGTAGATTTTCCACTGACGATCACGACTATCCAAAGCGTTGTTTGGATCAATGTATTCCATATTGGCTTCCCATAGAGATTCAATCGTACCAACGTCTTTCCAGTAACCCTTGAATTCATAAGCATAAACACTTTCACCAGACTCAAGGTAGTTTGGAATAACATTTTTACCGAAATCTGACATATCTACCTTGTTCTTTTCAGCGGCTACTAGCATGTTGCGTAGACGTTTCCAGTCAAAAATATAAATCCCCATTGAAGCCTTTGTAGACTTAGGTTGAGCAGGTTTTTCTTCAAATTCAACGATACGGTTATTGGCATCTGTATTCATGATACCAAAACGGCTAGCTTCCTTTAGAGGTACGTCTAGAACAGCTACAGTCAGACTGGCATTGTTATCCTTATGTAATTGGAGCATATCATCGTAGTCCATCTTGTAGATATGGTCACCAGAAAGGATCAAAACATACTCAGGATTAATACTATCAATGTAGTCGATATTTTGGTAGATAGCGTGACTGGTCCCTTCAAACCAACGGTTTCCCTCACTCGCAGAGTAGGGTTGAAGGATAGAAACACCTGTGTTAATACCATCTAGTCCCCAGCTAGAACCATTCCCAATATGGTTGTTCAAAGCAAGAGGTTGGTACTGCGTAATAACACCAACATTATGAATCCCAGAGTTTGCACAGTTGGAAAGAGCAAAGTCAATGATACGGTAGCGCCCACCGAATTGCACCGCCGGTTTGGCAATGCTTTGAGTGAGTTTTCCGAGACGTGTTCCTTGCCCACCCGCAAGGATCAAAGCTAGCATTTCATTCTTCATTTTCTACTCCTTTATAAAGACATGTGAACATTAAAATCGAAAGAAGGTCGGAAGTCAAACTTTTATAAAAATAATAGGAAATCCATTTCTCTTGTGTTTCAAGTCCAATACAAGTACATCGGTTTTTAAAATATTAAAAATTGTAATCAACAGCCTGCTATTCTTTTTTCTTAGCTGGTTTCAAACGACGCTTGATCTTCCAAATGCTTGCTCCCATAGCAGGCAGGGTGAAGGTCAAAGTCTGCTCGTAATCTTTCCATAAGCCTTCTTGAGTCTGAACTGTTTGATTGTGTTCTTTCCACACACCTCCCCATTCTTCTAATTCTGTATTCCAAACTTCTTCGTAAATACCTGCAACAGGTAACCCAATCGTAAAGTCTTTACGTTCAACTGGTGCCATATTAAAGACACAGACTAACATTTCGTCCTTCTTTCCCTTACGAATAAAGGAGAGAACACTCTGGTCTCTATTATCCGCATCAATGATTTCAATGCCGTCATAACTAGTATCAATTTCCCAAAGACAGCGATGTTCTTTATAGAATTGATTCAGTTGAGAAGTGAAATGCTTCATCTTGGCATTCATCGGATCTTCTAGATTAGACCATTCCAACTGCTCCTCAGACTTCCACTCTAAGAATTGACCATATTCGCTTCCCATGAACAAGAGTTTCTTACCTGGATGACAAATTTGATAAGTGTAGAGATTTCGCAAACCTGCAAATTGATTGTATCGATCTCCCCACATCTTGTGCATCATGCTTTTCTTACCATGTACGACTTCATCATGCGAGAATGGTAAGAGGTAGTTTTCATTGAAAACATACATAAAGCTGAAGGTCACAAGATTAAAATCATACTTGCGATAAATTGGATCTTCCTCGTAGAAACGGAGAATATCGTTCATCCAGCCCATATTCCATTTATAGTCAAATCCAAGGCCGCCCATTTCTTTCATACCAGTAATCTTTGTTGCTGATGAACTTTCTTCTGCAATCATCATGATATCTGGATGAGCTAACTTAATCACAGTGTTCAACCGTTGAAGGAAATAATAACCTTCATAGTTAAGGTTTCCACCGTCTTTGTTTGGAGTCCAAGGAGCATTATCATAATCTAGGTAAAGCATATTGCTCACAGCATCGACCCGAATACCATCTAAGTGGTAAAAATCAATCCAAAATTTAATACTTGAAATCAAGAAAGACTGGACCTCATTTTTCCCGAGGTCAAAATTCAACGCACCCCATCCATAGTTGTGAGCCTTGTTGTGATCTTGGTATTCAAAAGTTGGTGTGCCGTCATAATATGCTAATGCATCATCATTAATAGTGAAATGGCCTGGCACCCAGTCTACGATAACACCGATATTATTTATATGACACTCTTCAACGAAATCTTGGAATTCCTCAGGTCTGCCATAGGAATGTTCAAAAGCAAAGTAACCCATAAGCTGATAGCCCCAGCTCAAGCCAAGTGGGTGAGCCATTAAAGGCATGAACTCAATATGTGTATAGTTCATCTCAACTAAGTATGGAATCAACTCGTCTTTCAGTTGCGAAAAAGTATAGGGACTACCGTCTGGATTTCTCTTCCAAGATCCTGCATGGGCCTCGTATATATTAACTGGTCGATCGAAAAATCCCAAACGCTTGCGACGCGCTAGCCAAAGGCCATCTTTCCACTTCTTTTCACGGATATTGGTCAGAACTGCTCCTGTACCCGGTCTAGCTTCAAAATAAACTGCCAACGGATCAATCTTCATGATCTGGTGACCATTTGCACGCGTGATATGATATTTATAAATCTGACCTTCCTGAGCCTGACTAGTAAAGACTTCCCAAACACCTGCTTCATTACGAACCATAGGAATTTGATTCTCGACCCAATTAGTAAAATCCCCAACTAGATGAACTGCTTGTGCATTTGGTGCCCAAACCCTAAAAGTATAGCCAATTTCTCCGTTTTTCTCCTCTCTATGTGCTCCTAAATAATGCTGGAGGTGAAAGTTTTCACCTGTAGTAAAGGTTCTTAATGCTTCTTGATTATTCATTCGATCCCCTCTCTTTTGTAAGCGTTTTCTATAATTCTATTATACACTCTTTTAAGATAACTTTCAAGTAATTTACGAAGAAAATCATATTTTTTTATGAAAGTCTTCAAAAAATTACCGAGCATTTTAAAAAAGATATCCCGAAAATAGGATACGAAACAATTTCCATATATTTTTTTATTATAATACCAGAATATTCGTTTTTTAACAATTTTAAACTGTATTTTTTTGAAAAAAATAAAATCAGGAAATCGATTTCCTGATTTTATATATTATTTTACATCAAATACAATGGATTTAACATTTGTCATCGCTTCGATACTATATTTAATTCCTTGCACTCCTGCTCCAGAACCTTTTACACCAAGGAATGGGAAATTATCTGGTCCGCGTTGTGTTTTATTATTAATATGAACGGTTCCCACTTCAAGTTTCTCAGCGATTTCAAATGCCTTCTTAAAGTCATTTGTAAAGACAGAGGATTGAAGACCAAACTCAGATTCATTGGCAATTGCTACTGCTTCATTCGCATCTGCGACACGAATAATTGGTAGAACAGGTCCAAACGGTTCCTCCCATGCCACTTTCATATCTTTTGTAACTTGGTCAAAAAGCACTGGCCAGAGAAGATTGCCTTCACGCTTGATTGGTGTAAGAGCCTGAGCACCTTTTTCTTGTGCATCTTCGATCAATCCCCAGATGAAATCAGCTGAAGCGTTATCAATAACAGGTGTGATATCAGCATTGTCAAATGGATCACCGACTGTTAGCTTAGCGACTTTAGCCTGGAGCAATTCGGCTAACTTGTCTGCTACGCTTTCTAAAACTAAGACACGTTTGATAGCGGTACAGCGCTGACCAGAGTAGCTAAATGCACCACCTACGATTTGATTTGCTGCATTTTCCAAATCTGCATCTTCTAAAACGATTGCTGCATCTTTCCCGCCAAGCTCCAGCATAACTGGGCGCATACCAGCTAAACGAGCGATACGCTCACCAATCGGTGTTGAACCTGTAAAGTTAATGAAGTTCACTTCCTTGTGTTCGATGATGTAGTCTCCGATCTCAGAACCACGTCCAGTGATGGTGTTAAAGACACCTGCTGGAATTCCGGCTTCGTCAAATGCTTTAGCTAGCAAGAGACCAGAAATAGATCCTTGCGTTGGTGGTTTAAACATAACAACATTCCCTGCAATCAAAGCCGGAGCAACCTTGGATCCAGAAAGGTTGACTGGGTAGTTAAATGGCGCAATAGCTAAGACAACTCCAACTGGCTCACGACGGACAACGGCTAGTTTGTTTTTACTTGCAGCTTCAAAACCGCCACCTTCCATCGCTTGTCCAGTAATACGGATACCTTCCTCAGCAGCAAAACGGATCAAATCTGCTGTACGTACTACTTCTCCAATGGCTGCTTTAATCCCTTTTGCAACCTCTTTGGCAAGAATTGTACCAATTTTTTCTTTATCACGTTTCAAAATATCTGCTGTCTTATGTAAATAGGCTGCACGCTCAACGGGTGCTAAATCACGCCACGCAGGGAGAGCTGCACGCGCAGCTTTCATAGCCTCATCTACTTCAGCCTGACTCATAGCTGGTACCGTGCCTAGTTTTTCTTGATTGATAGGAGAATAGATCGTAATCTCGTTCTCTGATAATTTCCATTTTCCATTCACTAAATTCTGATAATTTGTCAAATTCTCTTCCTCCCGAAAATGATTAAAACTTATTTTATCAAATTTTCAGAAAATTACAACCCTTTTTGTGAAAATATTGATATTTTTTTCACAAACTTGATTCTTCAAATTATTTGAATTTTATTCCCATTAGATATTGGTTTTTCAATAAAAATCAAAAAAGGTCTAGTTAATCTAAACCTTTTCAGAACATTAATTTACGAGAGTACTTTCAAGACTACGACACTGGTATCATCAATCACATTTGATTCTTTAGAACGACTATTAGACACCAGCATTTCAAGATTTCCTGCATTCTCAAAGTAGAAGGAAGTCCCTTTCGCATTAAAGACTACCAATAAGTGCTCTGGTCCACCGTGAATTTCGTAAACAATCCACCCACTATTTTCAGCAGCTGTATGGACGAAGACATGGCGATAGACTTCTTCATATGTAGGATAGGAGAAGGCGCTGGTCTGTGTTTTTAGGCGAATAATCTGGCGAATAAATTCAATGCTCTCTTGTCTCTCATTGATTAAATCCCAGTTGACCTGGTTGACACTATCTGGAGCATTGTAGCTGTTCATGGCACGTTCTCTATCTGCCACAGTCAGCTCGCTATTTTCTCCAGTAGCAAGGAGTTTGGTGCGTCCAAATTCTTGACCCAGCTCTATAAAGGACATCCCTTGCATGAGAATGCTCATCGCTGTTGCTGTCTCAACTTGGCGCATAATCTTATCTGAACTGTGATTTGGATGAAGGGTCACCAATAAATCATGCAAGTTGTAATTATCATGGGCTTCCACATAGTTAAGGACTTGGTTTGGACTAAGATAGGAACCCAATTCCCGACTACCAAGAATGGCTTTGGCTACGATTGGTTCTGTAGCAGCACCGCTAACAAATCCTGCCTTGATTGAGCCATAAACTTCTCCTCCTTTGATGGCATCACGCTGATCATCGTTGAAGAACCCAATATTTGGCATCTGGTAGGCATTGTCCTTCTTGGCCTTGTCATAAGGTGCAAGACCTGCCCCCATATCCCAACCTTCTCCATAGGTGAGAATACGTGGATCAACTTCATCAAGTGCCCAACGAATTGCCTGCATGGTTTTAACATCGTGAATTCCCATCAAGTCAAAACGGAAACCGTCAATATTGTATTCTTTCACCCAATAAAGGAGTGAGTCAATCATATACTTGCGGAACATTTCGTGTTCACTCGCGGTTTCATTTCCTACTCCTGTGCCGTTTTGGAAGGTTCCATCTGGATTCATACGATAGTAATAATCAGGAACAGTTGTTTGAAAAGGAGCATCAACCGTTGAGAAGGTATGGTTGTAAACGACATCCATAATGACACCGATTCCTGCATCATGATAAGCCTGAATCATGGTTTTGAGATCTCGAATAACCTGTCCAGGATCATCTGGATTGCTAGAGAAACTCGTTTCTGGAGCATTGTAGTTTTGAGGGTCATAACCCCAGTTATAGGTTACATTTCCGTCCTCATCATATTCCTTATGGCGATCAAAGATAGGTTGAAGCTGAACATAATTACAACCAAGCGCTTTGATATAGTCAAAAGCGGTTGCTTGTCCATATTGGTTAACCGTTTCCGTTTGCGCAGCCCCAAGGAAGGTCCCTCGAAGGTTTTCTGGAACTCCCGATGTCGGCGATTTTGTAAAATCACGAATGTGCATTTCACAGATAACTGCTTTACATGGATTTTCCAAACGCCAAGGTGCGTCTGTCCCATGTTTGACTTCAAATCCTTCTACTTGTTTCTCTTTGTGAGTTAGAATAACAGAACGTTTTCCGTCAGGACTTGTTGCAGTTGTATAAGGGTCTCGTGTCAAAGTCTGGTGGTGCGGAAACTCAATCTGATACTGATAAGCCTTACCTGCAAGATTCTCATCTAGATCTACACTCCAAAGACCAATGGTATTGTACTTATGACTATATGAATAGCTATTCCCACGCTCTAGATTATAGGTTTTCCAAATCGGAGCATCGTTGCTGGTATTTTCATAGACAACCACCTGTACAGCTGTAGCTGTAGGAGCCCAGAGTTTAAAGCTTGTCTGGTAGTCAGAGATACTATAACCCAACTCTCCTTGGTATCCCCAATGGTGATCAAAACTTTCACTGTGAAAGGCTTTATCAAAAGCAAACGGGTTTCGATCTTTATAGCAAGGACTTGCAATGGCTGGATTTTCAGAATAATAAACCGTCTCATCACCATCCAAAATCCAAACCTCAGTCAACAGTGGATAATGGTTAAAACATAGGAGATAGTCTTTTGCCTTTCCATCTATTTCGACAGAAAAGGTCAGAGTATCGAGCCTTTCTGCACTTGTAACTGTAAAGGAGAATTTTGCTCCAAAATAGTCATTTTCATAATACAAATTTTCTTTAAAATCTGCCTGTTTTCTACTAAATGAACAAGCATCATAATCCCCATTTTTTCGGTGAAAATGGATGACTACTGGGTATCTATACATTTCTTTTCCTAATTCCTAATTTCAATTTTTTATGTGGTGCTGAAGAATTTAGCGGGAATTTCAGCGCAATAGAGAATAGCATTAATAGATATAAAAATACATCAGGAGAGATAGTTCCAGACTATCTAACATCTAGTTTTCGACTATTCTTTACAAACTTTCTAGCCAAGCTTCATCTCGAACTTCGATACCAAGTTCTTGTGCTTTTTGGAGCTTGCTTCCTGCATCTGCTCCTGCTACGACAAGATTCGTTTTCTTAGATACACTGCCTGTAACTTTGGCACCAAGACTTTCGAGTTTGCTTTTGGCTTCTGAGCGCGTGAGACGTTCCAATTTCCCCGTTAGTACAACGGTCAAACCTGACAAGGCCGCATCTGCTACTACTGTCTGTCCCTTGTAGTCCAGATTGACTCCAGCTTCTTTCAACTCGTCTAAGAGAATCTTCGATCCTTCTGTAGCAAAATAAGTCTGAAGGCTTTGAGCTATCACACTACCCAAGCTCTCAATACTTGCTACTTCCTCAGAATCAGCTTGGGCTAGATTTTCAATAGAGTGGAAATGTTGGAGCAAGAGCTGACTAGCCTTACTTCCGACATGGCGAATTCCCAGACCAAACAAGAGCTTTTCAGCAGAGTTTTCCTTGGATGCTTGAATGGCCCGATACAGTTTAGAAGCAGACTTTTCCTTGACACCTTCTAAAAGGAGGAAATCTTCTTCTTTCAAACGGTAGATATCCGCCACATCCTTGACTAAATTGGCAGCAAAAAGCTTTTCGACGATAGATGGACCAAGTCCTGTAATATTCATGGCATCTCGAGAGGCAAAGTGAATCAAACCTTCCATGATTTGGGCAGGGCAGCGAGGATTGATACAACGTAGAGCAACCTCATCTTCAAAATGAAGCAAGTGACTGTCACAACTTGGACAATTAGTTGGAATATCTAGTTTTTCTTCAGAAACACGCTTAGACTCTACCACACGCAAAACAGCAGGAATGATGTCCCCCGCCTTATAAACGATAACCGTATCATCTTTGCGGATATCCTTTTCAGCAATATAATCTACATTGTGCAGTGTTGCACGGCTAACAGTTGTCCCAGCAAGCTGAACAGGTGTTAGATTTGCAGTCGGGGTCACAACACCAGTACGGCCTACTGTCCAGTCAACTGAAAGGAGCTGGGCTTCTTTTTCCTCAGCAGGAAATTTATAGGCGACTGCCCACTTGGGTGCTTTAACGGTAAAACCGAGCTCTTCTTGACCTGCTAAGTCATTTACCTTGATCACTACTCCATCAATGTCATAAGGTAAATTATCCCGTTCTTTTTCTACTTCTTGGATAAAATTCCATATCTCATCTATGCTTTCAGCCAATATTCGTTTAGAATTAACTACAAAGCCAAGCTTTTCAAGATGCTTCAAGACTTTTTCTTGGCTATCACGAGTAGAAGGACTTGCTTCTTGATAGAGAAACGTTGCAAGATTACGCTTGGCCACTACTGCCGTATCCAGCTGACGCAAAGTTCCAGCCGCTGCATTACGAGGATTGGCAAATTCAGGCTCCCCATTTTCTTGGCGGGCCTGGTTGACTTGATCAAACGAAGCGCGTGGCATGTAACACTCTCCACGAACAGTGATATCAAGTTCTTCTGGCAAGGTCAAAGGAATGTCCTTGACACGCTTGAGGTTCTCTGTGATATTTTCTCCAATAGAACCATCCCCACGTGTCGCACCGACTACCAAAATTCCCTTTTCATAAGTTAGCGAGATGGACAAACCATCGATTTTCAGCTCGCAAATATAGGTCGGTTGGGGCAATTCCTTTCGAACACGCGCATCAAAAGCTTCTAACTCTTCACGTGAAAAAGCATCCTGCAAACTATAAAGAGGATACTGATGACTGTATTTTTCAAAACCGTCTAAAACCTTACCACCAACACGATGGGTCGGACTGTCCGCTAAAACTTGATCTGGATAGGCAGCTTCCAACTCGACCAACTCTCGGTAGAGGCGATCATACTCGCTATCTGACACCGAGGGATTGTCACTCGTATAGTACTCGGTCGCATAGCGATTGAGCAAGGCAACTAACTCATTCATTCTTTCATTCATAAAACTATTCTACCATAAATCAAGCCCTCCTCACAATAGAGAAGGGCTGAAAAATGGTTCGTAGTGAAATATTTTCTAAAAAAATAGAAATTAGGACTCTTTTTCAAAATGACTTCGTACATAAATAAGGGATAGACAAGACAGGATAACAACTCCACTTCCGATTATCAGGAAAGAAGAGAGATGTACGCTTGGCAGCACCGTCATAAAGCCTTTTGCAATCGGCATAAATAGAATGGCTAAAGTAAAAATTGTACTTAATACTCTACCCAAATATTCACTTTCAACCTTGGTTTGAACCTGAGTAAAAAAATGAATATTAAAAATTGTCATAAACAGTTCACAAACTAAATTTCCCGAAAAGGAAAGAAAAGTTGGCAGTGGTAACCCCATCACAAAAACTCCAACTCCAGTCAAAGCCAATAGAATCAAAAGATTATAAACACTTGCCTTTATTTTACTAGCTAGAAGAGCTCCGATAATCGAACCAATTGCCCCCATAGTCAAAATACTTGCATAGGCTCCCTCTACCCCGTAAAGCCGATTTGAAAATGGGAGGAGAAATTCAAAGGCTGCAAAAAAGAAATTAACACTGGAAGCCACTAACAAAAGGAAAAAGATCTCTTGCTGGCGCCAGATATAGTCAAGTCCTTCTTTCATATCAGAAAAAATATTTTTCCAGCAGAAAGTCCTTTTCACTTGTTCCTGAGTCTCTTTTTTGGGAAGTAAAGCTACTAAGGTAAATGCAATGAAAAAACTAATGGCATCTAAAACGAGCGTCATATGGAGACTGGCGAATTGTAAAACGATGAAAGACAGTACAGGGGAGCTAACGCCTACAACCTGCAAAACGAGCTCTAAGCGAGCATTGTAGGTCACAATCTCGCCTTTCTCTACAACCTCAGTTATAATGGCTTTATTGGCTGTACGAGAAAATGCAAAGGCAACCGCCTGAACAATATTTGCGAAGATCAGAGCAGCAATCATCAAGCTATCATTTCTGATGAAAGAAATAGCTAAACAGAGAATACCACAAACCAAGTCTGTCGTCATCAAAATTTTGCGACGCGAAAAGCGGTCTGAAATCACTCCGCCAAAGGGATTGACTAGAATCGATGTAACCAACTCAGAAATTTGATAAATCCCAAGAACAGTCTGTCCTATCGTCCCCATTGATGCCAACCAAACACTATTTCCATAGTCATAGAGCATATTCCCTATCTTATTAATAGCCCCACGACCAATCAACTGGATTGCATGTCGATTCATATAAAAAGCTCCTCTCAAATTTTGAAACTATTGTATCAAAACTGAAAAGAGTCTCTTCGCTTTTCCCTTATTTGGGAAATTTAAGGATTTATAAATTTTTCATAATGTTCCTGATAGTAAGCCACTTGCTCTGGAAGTCCAAGCACTTCAAAAATACTCATGGCTTCCTGCATCTGACTACACCCTTCTTCTTTTAAATCTCTCTGGTAGAGGGCAAAACCTTTGAGATAATGGAAGATATTGCGTTCATAAAGCTTGATACCATTTCCAATCAGCTTCTCTACATAACTTTCGAAATAGTCCGCATCCGTAAAGGAACGGTTTTCCAAACAATGTTGGTAACAGTTAAGGGCTAGAATCAGAACGAGTTTTCGATGGCGACCAATTTCTTTATAGTACTCCTCTCGCTCCATGACTTCTCTGCCAATCCGAGCCACATAGTCCACATTGTAGAAAGTATAGAGATTGCCAAAAAGGATCAACTCATACATGGTCCATTCTTCTGTTTGGAAAAGATAATCCGCCACCTTATCCAAATCACTCTGTTCCATACTGTAACTAGTATCTCTTTGACAAATAAGGCCTTGTAGCAGAATCCAATTCAGCTCAAAATAGAGGGGATTGGTCGAACTCTTTGCTTTCTCAAGCTGTTCCTTTTGAAGCTTTTGAAAACCTGCAATATCATTTGAGTAGTAAAGCGGAATAATCTGTGCCATCAAGGCAACATGTTCATGATTTTGGAAATCTCTAGCTTTATCCATAAAATTTTCAATGGTCACATGAATATTATCCAAAATCTCAAAGAAACGAGAAACTGCTAAATCAGACTCTCCAAGCTCGAAGCGAGATAACTGAGAAGTCGAGCAAGAATCGCCCGCTGCCTCTTTTAAGGAGTATTTCCCACTAGTTCGAAATTCACGAAATACCTTTCCAAGATGTTCCATCTTTACACCTGCTCCGATAATTCTTCCCATTCAAGCATAGCCTCTTCCTGACGATGATTGATTTTGTCCAGTTCAGCCTGCAACCTCATGAGTTTTTCGGCGTCATTGGTTTCCAACATTTGTTCAGAGATGGCTTGAGCTTGGGTTTCTAAGGTTTCGATTTCAGCCTCCAAACTCTCAATTTGTCGCATGAGTTTGCGAGCTTCTTTCTGACTTTCTTTCTGAGCTTGGTAATCATTAACTGGACTTGCTTCTTTATCTTGGTTGTCAGTTGAAAGTTCCTCAGCTTGACTCACTTCTACTTCTGCTTTCTTATCAACATAGTAGTCATAATCTCCTAGATAGAGGGTTGAGCCATTCTCAGACAATTCCAAAACATGAGTGGCTACTCGGTTGATGAAATAACGGTCATGGCTGACGAAAAGAAGGGTTCCATCAAAGTCAATCAGGGCATTTTCCAACACTTCCTTGCTATCAATATCCAAGTGGTTGGTCGGCTCGTCCAAAATCAGGAAGTTATTGTTTTCCATTGAAAGTTTGGCAAGAAGCAAACGAGCTTTCTCACCACCTGACAGCATTCCGACTGATTTTTTAACATCATCTCCTGAGAAAAGGAAGGCTCCAAGGCGGTTACGGATTTCAATCTCTGGTGTCAATTTAAAGTCATTCCAGAGTTCATCCAGAACACTATTACTAGGTGTTAGCTTGCTTTGAGTTTGATCGTAGTAACCAACCTCAACATTGGCACCAAAACGCTTCTCTCCCTTGATAAAAGGAATCTGACCAACTATTGACTTGATAAAGGTTGACTTCCCGATGCCGTTTGGTCCAACGATGGCGACAGCATTCATCTTACGAAGATCTAGATTGATAGGCTCTGACAATATTTCCCCATCATAACCAATGGCTGCATTTTCAACTGTAAGGACAAGATTACCCGACGTCTTCTCAGACTGGAAGGTCATATTGGCTGATTTCTTCCCAGCTTCAGGCTTATCCAAGCGCTCCATTTTTTCTAGTTGCTTACGCCGAGATTGAGCACGTTTGGTTGTCGAAGCTCGGACTAGATTGCGATTGACAAAGTCTTCCAGAGCTGCGATTTCCTTCTGTTGCTTTTCATAGTTTTTTGCCTCAGTAGCTAGCTTTTGCTCCTTCAACTCGACAAAGCGAGAGTAATTACCTACATAACGATCCAAAGAATGTTTGGTCAAATCCAGTGTAACCGTCGCAACCTTGTCCAAAAAGTAACGGTCGTGGCTGACAATAATGAGGGCGCCGCTATAATTTACCAAATAATTCTCTAGCCAGGCAATGGTTTCGATATCCAAGTGGTTGGTTGGTTCGTCCAAGACCAAGAGATTTGGCTTTTCAAGGAGCATTTTAGCCAGTGCCAGACGAGTATTTTGGCCACCTGAAAGCTCGGCAATTTTCATCTGCCACATAGACCCGTCAAACTTGAATCCATTCAGGATAGCACGAATATCAGCTTCGTAGGTAAAGCCACCAGCCTGGCGGAAATTCTCTGACAAACGATCATAATCCGCCATCAGTTTATCCAAATCTTCACCAGACTTTTCACCCATCTCCAGTTCCATCTGACGAAGTTGCTTCTCAGTTCGACGCAAGTCATCAAAGACGTGAAGCATTTCATCATAAATGGTATTTTCAGACTCAAAACGGCCATCTTGGGCTAGGTAAGACAGAGAAACATCTTTTTTCTTATTGATTTCTCCACTGGTCGGCTCCTCTTCCCCAACCAAAATCTTCAAAAGAGTAGACTTACCTGCCCCATTTTTTCCAACGAGGGCAATCCGATCTCGTTCATCAACTTGCAGGTTGATATTATCAAAAAGAACCTCTCCTGCAAAAGAACGTTCAATTTTATTAGCTTGTAGAATAATCATACATCTATTTTACTATCTTTTTCTCTTTTGCACAATTGCAATGAAAAAAGTTCGAGTCATAAATCCGAACTATTCATCTTCTTTTTCATTAGAAAGCGTATAGGGCTGTTCTTCTACAATGAAATAAAAGTAAATTTCCTACATTTTAAGTTATGCTAACGTTTTACTAAAATATCAAATCGTGATATAATGAAAGCGATTAAAGCAATAGATAAAGGAGATACTCTATGACTTACCAAGAAAATTATCAAAAATGGGTCGATTTTGCCGACCTTCCCGACTATCTTCGTCAAGATTTAGAAAACATGGACGAAAAAACAAAAGAAGATGCTTTCTACACCAATCTTGAATTTGGTACTGCAGGTATGCGTGGCTTGATCGGTGCCGGTACAAACCGCATCAACATCTATGTTGTTCGTCAAGCAACTGAAGGATTGGCTCGTTTGATTGAGTCAAAAGGTGGAAATGAAAAAGAACGTGGTGTGGCAATTGCCTACGATAGTCGTCACTTCTCACCTGAGTTTGCCTTTGAATCTGCGGCAGTTCTTGCAAAACATGGTATCAAATCTTACGTATTTGAAAGCCTTCGTCCAACTCCAGAACTCTCATTTGCAGTTCGTCACCTCAACTGTTTTGCAGGTATCATGATTACTGCCAGCCATAACCCTGCTCCATTTAACGGTTACAAGGTTTACGGTGAAGACGGTGGACAAATGCCTCCACACGATGCGGACGCTTTGACTACTTACATCCGTGCTATCGAAAACCCATTCGCTGTGGAAGTTGCTGATGTGGAAGCTGAAAAAGCTTCTGGCTTGATTGAAGTTATCGGCGAAGCTGTCGATGTAGAATACCTTAAAGAAGTCAAAGACGTAAACATCAACCCAACCTTGATTGAAGAGTTTGGTAAAGACATGAAGATTGTCTACACACCACTTCATGGTACTGGTGAAATGTTGGCCCGTCGTGCTCTTGCACAAGCTGGATTTGACTCAGTTCAAGTCGTTGAAGCTCAAGCAACTCCAGACCCAGACTTCTCAACTGTTAAATCTCCAAACCCAGAAAACCAAGCAGCCTTTGCACTTGCTGAAGAACTCGGCCGTCAAGTTGGTGCTGATGTTCTTGTGGCGACTGACCCAGACGCTGACCGTGTTGGTGTTGAAGTGCTTCAAAAAGATGGGAGCTACCTCAACCTTTCAGGTAACCAAATCGGTGCTATCATGGCTAAATACATCTTGGAAGCTCATAAGAGTGCTGGAACTCTTCCTGAAAATGCTGCTCTCTGCAAATCCATCGTATCAACTGACTTGGTAACGAAGATTGCTGAAAGCTACGGCGCAACCATGTTCAACGTTTTGACTGGTTTCAAATTCATCGCAGAGAAAATCCAAGAATTTGAAGAAAAACACAATCACACTTACATGATGGGATTTGAAGAAAGCTTCGGTTACTTGATTAAACCATTCGTACGTGATAAAGACGCTATCCAAGCCGTTCTTGTCGTTGCTGAACTTGCCGCCTACTACCGTTCACGTGGTTTGACACTTGCTGATGGTATCGAAGAAATCTACAAAGAATACGGCTACTACGCTGAAAAGACCATCTCTGTTACCCTTTCTGGTGTCGATGGTGCAGAACAAATCAAAGCAATCATGGCTAAATTCCGTAACAATGCTCCAAAAGAATGGAACGCAACAGCTATCACTGTCGTAGAAGACTTCAAAACACAAACTTCTACTGCTACAGATGGTACTGTGACAACTTTGACTACTCCTCCAAGTGATGTGTTGAAATATACACTTGCTGACGGTTCATGGATTGCAGTTCGCCCTTCAGGTACAGAACCAAAAATCAAGTTCTACATTGCCGTTGTGGGTGAAAGCAACGAAGATTCACAAGCTAAGATTGCTAACATCGAAGCGGAAATCAATGCGTTTGTGAAATAACACTCTATAAAGATGAGATAAACTAGTCTCATCTTTTTTTCGTATCAAATCTAAGCAATTTTAGGAACTTTGTGGCATACTAGACATATCAATGAAAGCGAGGTAAACTCATGGAACAATTTTTAGAAAATATTAAAGATCTTGAAGTCACAACTGTTGCCCGTGCTCAAGAAGCACTTGATAATAAAGAAACTGCAACCTTCTTCATCGGTCGTAAAACTTGCCCTTACTGCCGTAAATTTGCTGGCACTTTGGCTGGTGTCGTAGCTGAAACCAAAGCGCACATCTACTTCATCAACAGTGAAGAACCAAGCCAACTCAATGAGTTGCAAGAATTCCGCTCACGCTATGGAATCCCAACCGTACCAGGCTTTGTCCACATTGCAGATGGCCAGATCAAGGTCCGTTGCGACTCTTCCATGTCAGCAGAAGAAATCAAAGAATTTGCTGGGTTGTAAAAAATATAAAAAAGAAGGCACTCGCCTTCTTTTTTATATATCTGTCAATGGTGTTGCAGTATCTGGGGAAGTGTCGTAAACTTTAAAGTCTACTCCTACTCCCAGATCAGCTTGTGCTAACTGGTTAACCATGGTCATATGAGCCAGCTCCTTGATATTGTTCTCTTTGGACAAATGCCCGAGGTAGATTTTCTTGGTTCGATTTCCCATTGCACGAATCATGGCCTCAGCACCATCCTCGTTAGAGAGGTGACCGAGATCCGATAGAATTCTCTGTTTGAGACGCCAAGCGTAAGATCCTGCTCGCAAAATTTCCACATCGTGGTTGGACTCGATGAGATAACCGTCTGCATTTTCGACAATTCCTGCCATACGGTCACTGACGTAACCTGTATCGGTCAACATGACAAAGCTCTTGTCATCTTTCATAAAGCGGTAAAACTGGGGTGCTACCGCATCATGGCTAACCCCAAAACTCTCAATATCAATATCGCCAAAGGTTTTGGTTTTACCCATTTCAAAAATATGCTTCTGCGATGAATCCACCTTACCGAGGTACTTGCTATTTTCCATAGCCTGCCAAGTCTTTTCATTGGCGTAAAGATCCATGCCATATTTGCGAGCTAAGACACCGACTCCATGGATATGATCTGAATGTTCATGCGTAATCAAAATCGCATCCAAATCTTCTGGCTTACGATTGATTTCGCTCAAAAGACTGGTAATTTTCTTACCCGACAAGCCTGCATCCACTAAAATTTTCTTTTTTGGGGTTTCCAGATAAAAGGAATTTCCACTGGAACCTGATGCTAAAATACTGTATTTAAAGCCTTTTTCACTCATTCTAGTCTTCTATTTCGTCCTCCCATATTTCTTCTTTTACGGCATCCTTATCATAAGGGAGCACTATGGTAAATGTTGAGCCCTTACCGTATTCGCTTTTTGCCCAAATAAAACCATTGTGTTGTTTGATGATTTCTTTCGCGATAGCCAGACCTAGACCAGTCCCACCTTGAGCACGACTTCTTGCGCGATCCACACGGTAAAAGCGGTCAAAAATCCTAGGCAAATCTTGTTTTGGAATCCCAAGACCCTGGTCAGAAATTGATAAAATCATCTGGTCATCCGTGGTTTTCATGCTAACCGTAATCTTCCCACCATCTGGTGAATACTTGATGGCATTGTTAAGAATATTATCAATCACCTGGGTCATCTTATCCGTATCAATCTCAATCCAAACTGAAGTTATTGGATAATCTCTCACTAGCTCATATTTTTTCTCTTCATCCTGATTTCTCATCTTATCAAAACGGTTGAGGATGAAGGTGATAAAGGCTGTAAAGTTAATCAACTCTATATCCAGTTTAGTAGTCGCATTGTCAATACGAGATAGATGCAAGAGATCTGTCACCATACGCATCATACGGTTGGTTTCATCGAGTGAGACCTTAATAAAATCAGGGGCGACAGGATCATACAGAGCTCCCTCATCCAAGGCTTCGAGATAAGATTTAACACTGGTCAAAGGAGTACGCAACTCATGACTGACATTCGAAACAAAGAGTCTTCGCTCACGCTCTTCCTTCTCTTGCTCGGTCGTATCATGTAAAACGGCAACCAAACCAGAGATGAAACCTGACTCACGACGAACCAGAGCAAAACGTACACGAAGGCTCAGGTATTCCCCATTTACATCCTGGGAGTCAATCGTCAACTCTGGAATCTGTGTAATCAGGTCACGCAGCTCATACTCATCTTCTATCTTAAGCAATTCGAGGATGCTTTTATTAAGAACATCTTCTTTCTGCACACCGAGCTGTTTCTTTGCCATATCGTTGATCATGGTAATCTGGCCACGGCGATTAGTCGCAAGGACGCCATCAGTCATATAAGAAAGAATACTGTTCAATCGTTTACTCTCTTGTTCCAGATTTTCTTGGGTCAAACGAATAACTTCTGACAAATCGTTTAGATTATTGGTGATATTGGTGATTTCTGTACTTCCTTGCAAGTCCAAAACTTGAGAATAATCACCTGCAATCAAGTCCTTAACCTTTTGATTTATCTCCTTCAGACGGATATTATCCCGACGATTTTCCAGTAAGAGCAAGGTCACCACCAGGATAAAGCCAAGTAAAATCAGGATAAAGATAAAATCACTGGTCAGAATAGTTTGTCTAATATCTTCAATCATTATTTTTCATATAGTAGCCAACACCACGACGTGTGAGGATATATTCTGGACGGCTTGGTGTGTCTTCAATTTTTTCACGCAAACGTCGGATAGTCACGTCCACTGTACGAACATCACCAAAATAGTCATAACCCCATACAGTCTCAAGCAAGTGTTCACGCGTAATCACTTGACCAATATGAGATGCCAAGTGATATAAGAGTTCAAACTCACGGTGGGTCAAATCTAATTCCTCACCATATTTCTTAGCCACGTAAGCATCTGGAACGATTTCCAAATCACCAATTTGTAAAGGCTGCGTCTTCTTCTCATCAGACTCTTGGCTATCTACTGAAGCAAGATCTGTACGACGAAGTAAAGCTTTCACACGGGCTTGCAACTCACGGTTTGAGAAGGGCTTTGTGACATAATCATCTGCACCTAACTCCAAACCAATAACTTTGTCAAACTCACTATCCTTAGCTGAGAGCATAATGATAGGAACACTACTGGTCTTACGAATGGCTTTGGCTACTTCTAAACCATCAATTTCCGGAAGCATCAAGTCTAGAATAATAATATCTGGTTGCTCTGCTTCAAATAGCTCAATTGCTTCACGACCATTAAATGCGGTTACAACTTCGTAACCTTCCTTGGTCATATTAAACTTAATAATATCCGAGATTGGTTTCTCATCATCTACAATTAATATTTTTTTCATTTTATCACCTTTTCTCTATCTATTATAACAAAAAAATACAAAGAAGGCACAAATGGCTACTGTAAGCTTTCATCTTCGAGAGTTGTTTTCATAAGCCTGCCAAATTTTTTGTTGAGGTTTAGCAAGTGGATAATCAGAAAACTCCTGAGGAGAAACCCAACGAACTTCTCTGTCAGAAAACTGTTTCGAATCTGTCACTTGACCTGCTAGGATTTGAATATGCCATTTCCGATGACTAAATACATGCTTGACCTGGTCAAATACTTGCTGGGACCAATTCACTTCTAAATCATAATCCTGCTCAAAGTTTTCTTGAGGGCTTGGTCCAAAAGCTCTGCTTTCCTCTTTGACTTGTGAAAAGAGATCTAGTTGATTATCATCGCTGTAGAAATCCTCAACTTCAATCAGCGGGAAATGCCAAAAACCGGCTAGCAGTTTCTCACTTTCATTTTTCTCAAGAAGATACTGACCACGGTCATTGCGCACAACCAAAGCCTTGAGATAGATTGGGAGAGGCTTTTTCTTGGGTTCTTTAATCGGATATACATCCATGGTCCCATTTTGATACGCTGCGCTAAAATCCTTAACAGGGCTTTCTTCTGGTCTAGGATTAACTGGGGCCTCTATGTCGGACCCTAAATCCATCAGAGCTTGGTTAAAGTCTCCTGGTCGTCTCGGGTCAATCAAGATTTCCATCATGGCTTGGAAAATCTTTCGATTGCTGGGAACTCCGATATCATAATTTACCTCAAACAAGCGAGATAAAACTCGCATGACATTGCCATCAACTGCTGGCTCGGGAAGATTAAAAGCGATACTGGAAATTGCTCCCGCAGTATAGGGGCCAATCCCTTTCAAGCTAGAAATCCCTTCGTAAGTGTTTGGAAATTTCCCTTCAAAGTCTGTCATAATCTGCTGAGCTGCCGACTGCATATTGCGAACGCGGGAATAATAGCCCAACCCCTCCCAAACTTTCAGCAAACGCTCCTCAGGCGCATTTGCCAAACTTTCAACAGTTGGAAACCAGTCCAAGAATCGTTCATAGTAGGGAATAACCGTATCTACCCTGGTCTGCTGGAGCATAATTTCAGAAACCCAGATGTGATAAGGATTTTTACTTCTTCGCCAGGGTAAATCCCGTTTGTTTTCATCGTACCAGTTGAGGAGTTTCTCACGGAAAGAAATGATATTCTCCTCTGGCCACATGACGATACCGTATTCTTTCAAATCTAACATATATCTAGTATAACATAGAAGCTTCTAACTGTCCTTTTCTTAGCGCTAAAAAGCCTCTTTCCTTTAGGAAGAGGCCTATTTCTTATTGATGAACCGCTTGAGCTGCAGTAATTAGTGTAAGATTATATACATCATCTGAGCTACATCCACGTGAAAGGTCATTAACTGGCTTATTCAAACCTTGTAAAACAGGACCTACAGCCGAGAAACCACCGAGACGTTCTGCAATCTTGTAACCGATATTTCCAGCTTCTATACTTGGGAAGATGAATACAGTTGCTTGTCCAGCTACTTTACTTCCTGGAGCTTTCAAAGCTGCCGTTTCAGGGTGGAAGGCCGCATCAAATTGCAATTCCCCATCTATTTCAAGATCTGGACGTAGTTCGTGCGCACGTTGTGTAGCTGCTACTACCTTATCAACGTTCTCACCAAAACCAGAACCTTTACTTGAATAGCTCAACATAGCAATTTTGGGTTCGATACCAAACATTTTCGCAGTGATTGCTGAGTTAATAGCAATTTCAGCTAAGTCATCAGCATCAGGATTAATGTTGATCGCACAGTCTCCGAAAAGATAACGTTCTGAACCACGAGTCATCAAGAAGGCACCTGAAGTACGAGTAACATTAGGACGAGTTTTAATGATTTGAAGGGCTGGACGAACTGTTGCAGCAGTTGAGTGAAGTGCACCTGAAACCATACCGTCAACCAAGCCCATATATACTAGCATTACACCAAAGTAGTTAACGTCTTCACGCAAGAGTCTACCAGCTTCTTCTTCTGATATCTTACCGTTACGACGTTCAACGAGCGCAGCAACCATTTCGTCAAACTTAGCGTAGTGGTCAGGGTCGATAACTTCGTAACCTTCAGTGATCCCTTCGATTTCAAGGTAGATTTTAATTTTTTCAGGTTTACCAAGCAATACAGGAACAACTTCTGTTTCTTTTACCAAACGTTTTGTCGCTTGAAGGATACGAGGTTCTTTCCCTTCAGGGAGAACGATGCGTACATTTTTACCAACCAGGTTGGCTTTGAGACTTTCAAAAACTTCCATGAGTTTTCTCCTTTAATAAAATAAATTATACTCCAAATAGTTTTTAAAGAGTATTAGTTGATAACTGAGTAATAAGATTGCTGAAATCATCCGGTAAGGGGCTTTCTAGCTGCAAATCGTGCTCTAGAAAAGGATGATAAAAAGATAAATAATGACAATGCAGAGCCTGACGTTGAATCCCATCGTCTAAGCTTCCTCCATAGAGATCGTCCCCCAACAAAGGAAAACCAATATGAGAAAAATGCACTCGAATCTGATGAGTTCGTCCAGTATGCAGGCGAATATCGACTAGGTGAATATTTCCATAAGACGCTACAACTTTGTAAGACGTATGAGCGTATTTCCCACCTTTGGCAACCCGTCTCGTGATAATAGAATCTTCATCACGTGCAATTGGTGCGATAATCTCCCCTTCAGGGCCCAAGAAACCATCTCCTTTAACCAAAGCAAAGTAGCGTTTTTCGATAGACTTTCGTTGCAGTTGCTTGTCTAAACGTGCATGAGCGTAGCCGTGTTTGGCAAAAAGCATCAAACCAGAAGTATCTCTATCAAGCCTAGTCACGATGTGAACTTGCTGGTTTTCATATTCTTGCTTAACATAGTAGCCCTTGATAAAATTAGCAATGGTATTGGAATGATTGACACTGGGGATGGAAGCTACTCCATAAGGCTTATTCAAAACCAGAAAATGGTCATCCTCATATAAGATATCGAGTGGTCGCTCGATAGCCTCCAAGGTTTCAAAGCCTTCCTCTGCTGGAATATCAATGGCAACGCGGTCTCCAATATCTAAAAGATAAGTCGCATTTTGAGGTTGGCCATTGACCAGAATAGCCCCACCTCGAAACTTAATCTTAGCCAAAAGTCCCTTAGAAATCTCATGTTTCTTGAGGAAAGTTTTAACTTTGACGTGCTCATCTGCGGTAAATTCGAACCTCATTCATCCACCTCGCCGATGAAGGCATCTTTGACACGATTCCAGAAACTAGTGTGGCTTGGTGTCGCTACGAAGTGAATCTTGTGATGGTCGATTTGATACTCAATCCGTTCGATATTACGGAATGAATAGACACTGTTATCGACTGATATCGTGTGGTAATCATTGCGTGTCGGCAAGAGCTCAATCTTATCTTTTTTGGGAATAATGATTGATGATCCCAGAGTGCGATAGACTCGGTTGTTAAGACTCGCTATCTCCGTCAACTGCAAGGCTTCAATGGTAGGATGCAAAACAGCTCCACCCAAAGACTTGTTGTAGGCAGTACTTCCCGTCGGCGTTGAAACAGTCACTCCATCTCCACGAAATCTCTCGAACGGAACATGGTTAATGATGATATCCGCAACCATGGTGCGATCTGATCGACGGATGCTCGCTTCATTTAAAGCGCGGAAGATTTTCACTTCTCCATTTTCAAGCGTTACCTTGACATTCAAAACTGGATAGGAAACTTTGGCACCAGTGTCTAGCAGAAGATTAGTCACCAACTGATCCAACTCAAAATCACGATAATCTGTGTAAAATCCCAAATGCCCTGTATGAACACCTACAAATCGAACCTTTTCTAACTGATTCTCATACTTGTGGAAAGCAGACAAAAGCATCCCATCTCCACCAATCGAAATGACGATGTCGGGATTGGTATCGTTCAGTATAAAATGTTGTTTCTTTAGTTTTTCCCTCAATTCATGCAAAACCTTCTGACTCTGCGGCTTTCTATTTGCTATGAGGTCAACTCGTTTACCTGTATTCTTCATCTGTATCGTCACTATTTCCTACACCATCGTTTAGTTTTCTGCTCAATGGATCAAAGAGAGCCTGCGCTTCCTGTATATCGTCACGAATCTTACCCATTTCTTCATCCAGTTGATAGGCTATTTTGGCCGTGATTTCCAGTCTTTTCCTGATTTCTTCTGGGAAATCGCCCTGGTATTTATAATTGAGCGAGTGCTCAATCGTAGCCCAGAAATTCATGGCTAAAGTACGTATTTGAATTTCCGCCAAAATCGTCTTAGCCCCGTTGATCGTATCAACCGTGTACTCAACAACCACGTGATAAGAACGATAACCTGAAGCCTTACGATGAGTGATATAGTCTCGTTCCTGAACGACTCTCATATCTTGGCGTTTACGTAGAATCTCAACTACTTCTTTAACGTCATCAACAAACTGAACCATGACACGTAAACCAGCAATATCTTGCAGATCATGTTCTAGATTTGCATAAGTAATTCCTCGACGAGCCATCTTTTCTTTGATACTTTCAATCGGTTTGACACGACCCGTTACAAACTCAATCGGAGAATGCTTGTTTTGCTTACGATACTGTTTGCGAATTCCTCGAAGTTTGATCTTCAACTCACCTACAGCCTGAATGTAAGGATCTAAAAATTCTTCCCATTCTATGGTCATACTTTCTCCCTTGTAATGTTTGATTGCTCTATCGAAAATCTTTGATTTTTTCACTACAATCTTATACAATAAATACATTGTCCATTATACCATAAATCCGCTTTCAAAGATAAAGAAAAGGTTAGAAAAATGAAACATTTAGAAATTGAACTGAAAACACTACTGAAAAAAGAGGAATATGATCATCTAAAAAAACAGTTTTCCCATATCCAACCCGTCCTTCAGAAAAACTACTACATTGATACACCAGATTTCCAATTGCGTGAAAAGAAGGTTGCCATGCGCATTCGCACCTTTTCAGATTGGGCAGAATTGACCTTGAAAGTACCTCAAACTGTAGGAAATATGGAATACAACCAGAAACTAACTCTTCAAGAAGCTGAATCATACCTAGAAAAACAAAAACTACCTCAAGGGATCGTTCTAGAGAAGCTCGCTAAGATTGGCATCGAAAGCCATGAATGGCTTGTTCTAGGCTGTCTTTCAACTCTACGTTATGAAACGAAAACTGAAATTGGTTTAATGGCCTTAGATGATAGTCACTACTTTGACCAGACGGACTATGAACTCGAGCTTGAAGTCACAGACCATGAAAAAGGGAAAGCCGATTTTCGGAAATTTTTAGATGAAAATCACATAACTTATCAGAAAGCTCCTTCAAAATTAATTCGTTTTATTAAAAGCATGAAAAAAAGCTGAAATAATCTCCTTTTTTTGGTAGAATAGAAAAGATAAAAATAAAAGAATCTTGCTTTGAAAAACAGAACTTTCTCAAAGGAGATTCACAAAGTTTACAGAGGACGGTCTATAATGTCAGATAGAAACAACATGAAACTTTTCACCCTAAACTCTAACCCAGAAATCGCTCAAAAGATTGCGGATACAGTTGGTGTACCTCTCGGAAAATTATCCTCTCGTCAATTTTCTGATGGTGAAATTCAGGTCAACATCGAAGAAAGTGTCCGTGGTTACGATGTTTACATCATCCAGTCAACCAGCTACCCCGTTAGCAACCACTTGATGGAATTATTAATCATGGTTGATGCTTGTGTTCGTGCAAGTGCTCATAGTATCAACGTTGTCCTTCCTTACTTTGGTTATGCGCGTCAGGATCGAATCGCTTCTTCTCGCGAGCCCCTCACTGCAAAATTGGTTGCCAATATGCTTGTCAAGGCCGGTGTAAGCCGTGTTCTAACGCTTGACCTCCACGCTGTTCAGGTTCAAGGTTTCTTTGATATTCCTGTAGACAATCTTTATACTGTTCCTCTATTTGCTAAGCACTACTGTGATAAAGGACTTCTTGGATCCGATGTTGTTGTTGTTAGTCCAAAGAACTCTGGTGTTAAACGTGCTCGTAGTTTGGCTGAATACCTTGATGCCCCTATCGCTATCATTGACTACGCCCAAGACGATTCTGATCGTAACGAAGGCTATATCATTGGGGATGTCGAAGGCAAGAAGGCTATCTTGATTGACGATATTCTAAATACTGGTCGTACTTTCTCTGAAGCAGCCAAAATCGTTGAACGTGAAGGTGCAACTGAAATTTATGCAGTATCTAGTCACGGTTTATTTGTTGAAGGTGCAGCAGACCTCCTTGATGCTACAAACATCAAGGAAATCCTTGTGACAGACTCAGTAGCAACTAAAGAAAGAACTCCAGAAAATGTATGTTACATTACTGCTAGCGAGTTAATCGGAGATGCTATCGTCCGCATCCATGAAAGAAAGCCAGTCAGCCCACTCTTTGCTTACAACAAAAAGAAATAAGGTGATTCTTTGATTTATTTGGACAATGCTGCAACGACTCCTATGTCAGCAGTTGCTATTTCAGAAATGACCAAGGTCATGCAAGAAACCCATGGTAATCCTTCTAGTATTCATAGTCATGGTCGACAGGCTGGCAAGCTCTTGCGAGAAGCCCGTCAGGAACTAGCCCAGTTATTGGGGACAAAATCTCAACATATCTTTTTCACATCTGGTGGTACAGAAAGCAACAATACAGCTATTATCGGCTATTGTCTCCGTCATCAAAAAAATGGAAAACATATCATCACGACAGCTATTGAACACCATTCTGTGCTTGAGACTATCGATTATCTGGTGCAACATTTTGGTTTTGAAGCAACTATCATCCAACCAGTAAATCAAGAAATTACTGCCCAGCAAATTCAAGAAGCCTTACGTGACGATACTATTCTCGTTTCCACCATGTATGCTAATAATGAAACAGGCAGTCTCTTACCTATCGCTGAGATTGGACTGGTTTTAAAAGAGCATCCTGCTGCTTATCATGTAGACGCTGTTCAAGCTATCGGAAAAATCCCTATCCATCCAGAAGAATTAGGAATTGATTTCCTCAGTGCTTCCGCCCACAAATTCCATGGACCAAAAGGAATCGGCTTTCTTTATGCATCTTCCGCGGACTTTGATTCCTACCTTCACGGTGGAGACCAAGAACAAAAGAAACGGGCTGGAACAGAAAATCTCGCTGCCATTGTAGGCATGGTCGCTGCTCTCAAAGAGGACTTAGAGCAGCAAGCTGAACATTACCAAAAACTAGAGGGATTAAAATCTGCTTTTCTAGATGAGATTGCAGATCTAGAATACTATCTCAACGAAAGCCAACACCAGCTTCCTTATGTTATCAACATTGGCTTTCCTGGTCAAAAAAATGATTTGCTCTTGCTACGGTTGGACCTTGAAGGAATTTCAATTTCTACCGGTTCGGCTTGTACTGCTGGTGTCGTGCAAACCAGTCATGTACTTGAAGCTCTTTATGGGCCTGATTCTCATCGTTTAACAGAATCTGTCCGTATCAGTCTGTCTCCTCTTAATACCGAGGAAGAACTGAAACAACTCGCACAAACCTTAAAAAATATTATTGGAGATTAATCTAATGGCATTCGAAAAAACCATTAAACTACAAAACTGCCGCTACGACTACACACTTAGCCCATCTGTCAAAAAATTCACACTCAAAGACAATACTTTCTTTGAAACAAAAGTTGGAAACTTCGAACTGACTCGTTTGCTTGAGAAAGTACCTAACAGCGGTGAAGGATTCAAGCTAAAAATCATCATCAACAAAGACCTTACAGGTGCTAAACTCAATATCACTGACAAGTCAGGCCTTCGTTTGGTTAATATCTTTAAATCAGAAGACCATCATATCCACCAAGAGAAATTCTACTTCCTCATGGACAGCCTTGTAGAACGCGGTATCTTCACAAAAGAAGAAAGATAATTGACTATGTATCGTCTTACTTACCAAGATAGTTATCAAGTAGAGCGTACCCTTGAATTTGAGAGTTACGAAGAGCTTATGTTATCTCTATCAGGTTGTGTAACTCTTCCTGATACATTCCTAGTTACCTCATTAACCTTTGATGATAAAGTTATTTATCAAGGATTGGTCGGCGATCTCTACCGTTTTCTATCACAAGCTAATTTTTAAGACTAAAACTAAGATTTTCTTAGTTTTTTCTTGTTTTTGTTGATTTTTTCACAATGTTTCTATAAAATAGAAGAATAGAAAGGTTGTGGTTTTGTGAAAGATAAACAGTCTGCTATTCCAAAAGCAACAGCAAAAAGACTCTCTCTCTACTATCGAATTTTCAAGAGATTTCATGCCGAGAAAATCGAACGTGCCAACTCCAAGCAAATTGCAGAGGCTATCGGTATCGATTCTGCGACTGTTCGTCGTGATTTTTCCTATTTTGGTGAACTAGGTCGTCGTGGTTTTGGTTATGATGTTAAAAAACTGATGACTTTTTTTGCTGACCTCCTAAATGACAACTCCATTACCAATGTTATGTTGGTTGGGATTGGGAATATGGGGCATGCCCTTCTCCACTATCGCTTCCATGAGCGTAACAAGATGAAAATCATCATGGCCTTTGACCTAGATGACCATCCAGAAGTCGGGACCCAGACACCTGATGGAATTCCAATCTATGGTATCTCACAGATTAAAGAAAAAATCAAAGAAGCAGATGTCAAAACTGCCATCCTAACAGTTCCAAGTGTTAAATCACAAGAAGTCGCCAATCTTTTGGTCGATGCAGGTATAAAAGGTATTCTCAGCTTTTCCCCTGTTCACCTTCACCTCCCAAAAGATGTAGTCGTTCAGTATGTCGATTTGACAAGCGAACTCCAAACTCTCCTCTATTTTATGCGTAAAGAGGATTAGAAAGCGAAAGCATTTATGAAAAAACCAGTTATTGGGATTACAGGAAATGAAAAAGCTCATCCAGATGATGACATCATGATGAGCTATGTAGCAAAGGGCTTTGTTGAAGGAGTCAAGGACGCTGGCGGAATTCCCATCATCCTACCGATTGGTGATCAAGAAATGGCTACCCATTACATCAGTATCATTGATAAGCTCATCCTAACGGGTGGGCAAAATGTTGATCCAAAATTCTACGGTGAGCCTAAAACCATTGATAGCGATGACTACCATCTTCAAAGAGATGAATTTGAATTATCCCTTATCAGAGAAGCGATCAAACAGAAGAAACCAATTTTCTCTGTTTGTAGGGGTACTCAGCTTTTCAACGTCGCCATGGGCGGCACGCTTCACCAAGATATTGAGGATCATTGGCAGGACTGTTCAGCCGAATACACAACCCAACGCCTCGTAACGGAACCTGATACGATTCTCCGAGAGATCTATGGAGAAATCTCTCATATCAATTCCTTCCACCACCAGAGCATTAAAGACCTAGCTTCAAATCTTAAGGTTGTAGCACATGATCCTAAAGATGGAATAATTGAGGCTGTGACAACTACGGACGACTTTCCTTATCTTGGTGTTCAATGGCATCCAGAATTTCTATTTGAAAATCGTCCCAAAGATAAAACACTATTTGACTATGTTGTTAACGAACTTTAAATCAGATCTGTCTTTTCACGGTAACTAAAGTAATCAGAGTGAGAGACAATCAGGTGGTCCAAGAAAACGATTCCCATCAGTTCACAGGCTTCCTTGACTAGCTTAGTGACATGGTCGTCATTTCGACTAGGTGCTACTGCACCTGATGGATGATTGTGAACAAGAATCACAGAGGTAGCCATATGCTTGAGGGCATAGTGAAGGATTTCCCTTGGTTCTGCAATACTGCGTGTCGCGGATCCGATAAAGATGGTCTGCTGATGAATGATTTGATTTTGAGTATTGAGATAGAGCGCCACTAGGTGCTCTTGTTTTTTGTCGCCAAGTTCCTGTTGCATTTTCTTGGCTAGCTTTTGACTACTGAGAATACTTTCCATCTCAAGGGTTTCATGTTTGTGAATACGATGTCCCAGTTCAATCACCGCTTGTAGTTCAATAGCTTTAATACGTCCAATACCTGACAGACTCTGCAATTCCTGCAGGGTCATTTTTTTCAAATCAGTTAGGCTGGTCAAACTGTTCAAAACTTGCTGGGCAATTTCAAAAACATTTGCCTGACGCGTTCCCGTTCTGAGTAGTATAGCTAGCAACTCTTGATTGCTCAGGGCTTCTACTCCTTCTTTAACCAGTCTTTCTCTAGGCAAAAGTGAATCTTCTTGGAATGAAATACTATACATAAAAATCCTCCTCACTTTATTATTCGTGAGAAGGATGAAAAATTAGATTTTTTTCTCAATTGGGGCTACACTAGCTAAGAGTTTTTTCAGCCCAACTTCTGGGAAATTGATTTTTAATTCCTGAGTAGCACCGCTACCCGACACTTCCAGAACAGTGCCCTCTCCCCATTTCTTGTGGAGTGCAATATCACCAATGGACCAGCTGGTATCATTCGAAGCAGTATTCTTACCTGTAGCGAATTGTCCAAACGGGAGACCGCTTGACTGGATAGATGTTGGAGCAACCTTGCGTTTTCGCTCTTGAAAAGCCTGAGCTAGACTCATGCCTTGACCAAAGGAGACGCCACCACTGCTATAAGAAGCCTTGAAACTGGTATTGGCTGGACTAGCCAAGCCTTGATAGTCAAGCAAGTCCGAACTGATTTCATTTATGAAACGTGTTGGACGGTTATAGCTTGTACGACCGAAAAGCAAGCGAGAGTTGGCATTGGTCAGATAGAGGATTTTCTCAGCGCGCGTGATACCGACATAGGCCAAACGGCGCTCTTCTTCCAGCTCATCAGGATCCTCAGCTGCTCGACTAAGAGGAAAGACATTTTCCTCCATCCCGATGATAAAGACAACCGGAAACTCCAGTCCCTTAGCAGCGTGCAAGGTCATCAAAGTTACTTCAGATGTCTCCTGACTGCCAGAATCAGTGTCTGCAATCAAGGCTAGGTCATTCAAGAAACGACTGAGTTTATCTAAACCTGTTGCCTCTTCTTGACTATCAGGATTGTCGTCAAAATTCTTAGTAACAGATAGGAACTCTTCGATGTTTTCAACCCGTGCCTTGCTTTCCAAGGTTGCCTGAGCATTAAGATTATCGACATAACCTGTTTTTTCTAGAACAGCTTCCACTAGCTCGGTGATGGTTAATTGATCCAGTTGCTCCCGCAAATCCAAAATCATATTGGCAAAATCCCAGATAGACTGGGCTGCCTTGCCCTTGATACCAGATAACATGATATTGGCTGAAGCATCTAGCATAGACATCTCTTGCAGGTTAGCAAAGTCACGGATTTTCTCAACGGTTCCTGGTCCAATTCCGCGTTTTGGTTCGTTGATAATGCGCTCAAAACTGATATTGTCACTTAGATTAGCAATGAGGTTGAGGTAGGCGATAATGTCACGAATTTCCTTACGGCTGTAGAACTTGGTCCCACCAACCATAGTATAAGGGATATTGGACTTGAGGAGGGCCTCCTCAATAGTACGAGACTGCGCATTAGTACGGTAAAGCACTGCAAAGTCTTTGTGAAGGAAGTTTTGACTGCGACCAAGTTCATCGATGGTTTTTGCTACAAAAACAGCTTCGTCTTGCTCATCGTTAGCACGGTAATAAACGATTTGCTCCCCATCGGTATTCTGGGTCCACAGATTCTTAGGGCGGCGATTTTTATTGTTTTTAATGACGTCATTGGCAGCTTGGAGAATGGTTTTGGTTGAACGGTAATTCTCTTCTAATAAAACCACCTTGGCTTTAGGATAATCTTTCTCAAAATCCAAGATATTCTGCATATCAGCCCCACGCCAACCATAGATGGACTGGTCCGCATCCCCGACCACGCAGATATTTTTAAAGCGTGAAGCCAAAAGTTTGACCAGTTGGTACTGGGCATGGTTGGTATCTTGATACTCATCAACGTGAATGTACTGGAACTTCTGCTGATAGTAGGTCAAGACATCAGGATTTTGATCAAAGAGACGCAAGGTCAGCATAATCAAATCATCAAAGTCAACGGACTCAGACTGACGAAGCTCTTTTTGATAGGCTGTGTAACACTGAGCCACAATTTGCGTGTACATATCTCCAGCTTGGGCAGCATATGCAACATCATCAATCAGGTCATTCTTAGCATTGGAAATGGTTCCCAAAATAGTCCGTTCATTCCATTTTTTAGGGTCCAAGTTTAATTGCTTGAGGATTCGTTTCATGAGGGCTCGCTGTTCACCAGGATCTACAATGGTAAAATTACGATTGTAGCCGATATGATCCGCATCACGACGCAGAATACGAACACACATGGAGTGAAAAGTCGCAATCAGACAATCCTGAGTAGCGGGATTAAGACCATAAGCACGCTCTTTCATCTCACGCGCCGCCTTATTGGTAAAGGTAATGGCCAAGATATTCCAAGGATTGACCATCTTTTCGTCAATCAGATAGGCAATACGGTGGGTCAAAACACGAGTCTTTCCAGAACCAGCCCCCGCCATGATTAACAAGGGGCCTTCTGTCGTTTGTACCGCCTCTGCCTGACGGTCATTCATTCCATTCAGTAATGCGTTCATTTTCTCTTCCTTACTCTTGAAGTCAATGTTTCTATTATATCAGAAATTAGGGAAAATATCTTTACCTAGACTGGTTTCGTGTTGAATTCTATTCTCTCATATCATCAGGAGGAGTCAATGACTTTTGCATCCAAACAATATCATGCCATTTTCCAAACTTATAGCCAATCTCAGGAAAATGAGCTACTTGTTCATAGCCCCTCTTTCGGTGAAGTAAAATGCTCCTATCATTTGGCAAAGCGATACAAGCTAAGAAGCGTAAGTAACCCCTAGACACTAGTTCTTCCTCCAGACAGTCATAGAGTAGACTCCCTAACCCTCGACCTTCGGCTTCTTGATGCAAGTAAATTGACACTTCAACTGACCAATCATAAGCTCTCCTATCATAATAGGTGGAAGCATAGGCATATCCCAAAATTTTGCCTTCTTCCTCTAGCACTAGATAAGGATATTTAGGCAAGGTCTTTTGAATTCTTCTTTGAAATTCTTCAACACTTGGCACCTCATATTCAAATGTAATGGCTGTATTAAGGACATAAGGAGCATAAATAGCAAGCAGGTCTGGAATATCAGACTCCCTTACTGTTCGAATCTTTGGCATATATTCCTCTCTCTAAAATCGAAAATGAGCTTGGATTAAAATCTCCAAACTCATTTGAATTCAATTAAACTATTAGAACAATCCTAGAACGGTTCCGTCACTTTCAACATCCATGTTGAGAGCGGCTGGACGTTTTGGAAGTCCTGGCATGGTCATGACATCACCTGTTAAGGCAACGATAAAGCCTGCACCCAATTTTGGTACTAACTCACGAATGGTAATTTCAAAGTTTTCTGGAGCTCCAAGTGCATTTGGATTGTCAGAAAAACTGTACTGAGTTTTAGCCATACAGATTGGCAATTTATCCCATCCGTTTTGAACGATTTGAGCGATTTGCGTTTGAGCTTTCTTCTCAAAGTTCACTTTGCTACCACGGTAGATTTCAGTGACAATCTTTTCAATCTTTTCTTGAACAGAAAGGTCGTTGTCATAAAGACGAGTGTAGTTGGCTGGATTTTCAGAGATAGTCTTAACAACCGTTTCAGCGAGCGCTACTCCTCCTTCTGCGCCATCAGCCCAGACACTTGCTAGTTCAACTGGCACATCAATAGAAGCACAGAGTTCTTTCAAAGCTGCGATTTCAGCTTCAGTATCAGAAACAAATTCGTTAATCGCAACAACTGCTGGTACTCCAAATTTACGGATATTTTCAACGTGGCGTTTCAAGTTAGCAAAACCTGCACGAACTGCCTCCACATTTTCCTCTGTGAGAGCGTCTTTAGCTACGCCACCATTCATCTTAAGGGCACGAAGGGTTGCAACGATGACAACTGCATCTGGAGAAGTTGGCAAGTTTGGTGTCTTGATATCAAGGAATTTCTCGGCACCAAGGTCCGCACCAAAACCAGCTTCAGTAACAGTATAATCAGCCAAGCGAAGGGCTGTGCTTGTTGCCAAAACAGAGTTACATCCATGAGCGATATTAGCAAATGGACCACCATGTACAAAGGCAGGTGTACCGTAAATTGTCTGAACCAGGTTCGGTTTAATAGCATCTTTCAAAATCAATGCTAAAGCTCCCTCAACCTGTAAATCACCAACAGTAACTGGTGTACGGTCGTAACGATAACCGATAACGATATTCGCCAAACGACGTTTCAAATCTTCAATATCAGTAGCCAAGCAAAGAATGGCCATAATTTCAGAAGCAACGGTAATATCGAAACCATCCTCACGTGGAATTCCGTTTAGAGGACCACCAAGTCCAACGGTCACATGACGAAGAGCTCGGTCGTTCAAGTCCACAACACGTTTCCATAGGATACGACGTTGGTCAATTCCAAGCTCATTCCCTTGGTGCAAGTGGTTGTCAATCAAGGCAGAAAGAGCATTGTTGGCAGTTGTAATGGCATGCATATCTCCAGTAAAGTGAAGGTTGATGTCTTCCATTGGTAACACTTGAGCATAACCACCACCAGCAGCACCACCCTTAATTCCCATTACTGGACCAAGAGATGGTTCGCGAATGGCAATCATGGTTTTTTTACCAATCTTATTCAAGGAATCCGCAAGACCAATGGTAATGGTTGACTTCCCTTCACCTGCAGGTGTTGGATTAATCGCAGTAACCAAGATCAATTTTCCAACTGGATTGTTCTCAACTGCACGAATTTTATCAAAGCTGAGTTTAGCCTTGTACTTTCCGTACAATTCCAAATCGTCATAAGAAATACCAAGTTTCTCAACAACATCCACGATTGGCTTTAACTCAATACTCTGTGCGATTTCAATGTCTGTTTTCATAGCAAACTCCTCTAACCTCTAATGTGATAATTCATTATAACACAAAACAAGATTTTTAACATCCATAAACTCTCTAAACGTTCGTAAATATCCTGAATTTCAAGATTTTTAGAGTCCTTTGAAAAATTTTATATGGCTTTATAGTTTTAGACTATAAAGAATCTGAAAATGATCTAGGAAAGAAAATAACTATCAATTTCAGTCAAATCATGAAGAATTTTTTTATCTTCGATTTCTAATTTTTCCGCCATCTCAATAGAGTACTCAAATCTAAGTTTAGTATTTATTGACAAATCAAACGAATACTCTTGTATTTCACCCAATTTTTTATATTTTTCTATAACCTCATTATAGATAACTAGATAATTTTCGTCTAAAGTTTTTATGTAACTATTCAGATTTTCCCTGTAATCTTGAATTATGTTTTGTTCTCTTTCGTTTAAAATCCCCTTACCTATCTCCCAAATTATTGAACTAGTTATTGAACCTACTATAGAACCTAGAACTGGTATAGGAATCATTGCTTGACCAATACAAGCACCAATTGTAGCAAAGGAAGCATCCATTACATTTAATGTCAACAGATTCATAAGTTCATCTTGAGTTATTTCGGAAGATCTGAATCTCAAAACAACATCTATCATCCCATAAGTAGCCATTACTAAAGCACTGGCATTTGGAGCGCTAATACCGAAAATATTTGTTAATCCGTAAATTGAATATCCTGATATTGCTCCACTTGCAACTCCTTGTAATGAATTCAATCCACAATCTAACCAATCTGATTGTTCGAATTCAAAAATACTTTTTCCTTCTTTGTATTTTCCATACACACTTGACAACAAAGCTAAACCACCCTGTAAAAAAGCTGCGTTTCTTGCAACCCTGCTAGCTTCTTTTAAATTTGGTAATGCATGTTTTTGGGCCACTAATCTTTTTTTATTTAATTCTTGTTGTTTTAGTCTGACTGTTTTACGAATATTCTTCTCTTCGGAATCTAAAAGAGAATGAATTGAATTTTTTTGAGCATCATTATAATTTAGAACAGATGATTTCATCCAAGATTTATATGAAGTAAGTCCCTTGCTTTCGGTAATATCATTGATTATTTGTCGTATGTCCGTAATTTGTTTAATAGACAATCTTTTACCATTCAATTCAACTTCTTTTGATCCAGCCATTATTTTTTCAAATACTTGAACGTGATCTTTTGGAAACATCATTTTCATTTTTGAACTGTAATGAAACGATTGAGCTAGTTCATCACGTAAATTATTATAAAACTTCATTTGAATAGTATTTCTACCAATTAATAAATCTGCAGGTCCATTATCATTCAATACTTTTACAATAGGATTTAATCCTTCAATAGCTCTCCTCGCATTTACAATTCCTGCTTCTGCAAATTCAGCGATAAAGCCGTGACCACCATAATCTCCTCCACGCTTCTTTAGAATAACGTCTTCAATATTGTCTCTCGTATAGTTTAAAATTTTTGAGGCATTGTCCTTGTTTAAGATGACTCTGCGTGCTTCATCCTCTATGATTTTCATAGCAATTTGTAAGTCCTGAATCCTTAAATTATTTAAACAATTAACATATGCACCAATACCTTGGTTAAAAGCCTGATTAAAAATCTGATTACTCATTTATTCTAATTTCCTTATTTACCATAGCAGTCAATGATAGAGTTGAATTCACTAAAGCACCTGCTTGATATTTTTCGTCATCAGTAAATAAGCTATAGTCCATCCCAGTTAAAGATAAATTAGCTAAATAAATTCCTTCTGTTTGTTTTTCGGTTAGTTCTATTAATTCCGTAACTTCTATTACTTTTTCTTTAAGTTGTCTAGCCAATAATTCTATCTTTTTTTGTTCCTCTATAGCCTCTTTTGCAACTTCTTCATTTTTCCTATTAGCTACTACACCAGCGCCTACAGAAGCGGTCAACATAACGCCTGCAATTCCCCAACCGACAGGACCAGCTAATGCTAAAAATGCGTTACCTGCTGCCACTCCACCGCCACCAGCTGCTACACTTCCACCACCTAACCAAGCCAGAGCGGCGCTATTTGCTGCAGCACCTGTCAAACTTGAAATTGCAGTACCTGTTGATGCAACACCAAATGTAGTTGCAACACCCATAGCGGCAGTAGGCCCTAAAGTTGCAACTGTTACTCCTAATGCGCTAAGTGAAGCCGTAGCCGCTGTGCTACCACTTGCTAATTCAGCTTCCTTAATTGACTGTGAAATAGCAATTTGCTTATCTTCAAAATTTTGAATTTCAACATCAATTTCTTCTAATTTTGTTTCAAACTCTTTTGGTTTATTTGCTAGTTTGTTAATTCTTTCTTCAACAATTTTCACAACTTTGATAGCTTTATCCCTAACCTGATAAAGCTCTATTGATTTATTAGCCAAGTTATCAGCTTCCTCATTATAACAACTAATAGCTTCATTATATCCATCAACAGCTTCTTGTCTGAGTTTAGAATTAAAAAGGTCTACCGATTCAATTTGTTCTTTTGTATTATTCGCTATTTTCCCAGCTTCGTTAAATGTTTGAGAAGTCACACTTGATATCTGATTTGCTACATCTCCAGCAACTTCAACGGCTTTCCCTGAGACATCTGAGACAATATTACCTACTTGGCCTGATACTTCACCTATAGTTTTTGCAGATTCTGTAATAACTTCTCCAGTAAATTTACTCGCTTCATTTAAGGCTTCGCTAGTAGCAGAACCGACATCGTTCAATACTTTACCAGCTTCCTTTGCAATGTTGTCTGCAAATTTAAAAAAATCCATAATAATACCCCTTTTAATTTACTTAGATTCATTATCTTATTTATTACTATAAATGTCAATAATAATATATTTTTCTTTCAAACGCTTTCTTTGACTTGCATATCATTTTTGTGTACAATAGTCCTATGAAAATTTTAGTTACATCGGGTGGTACCAGTGAAGCAATTGATAGCGTCCGCTCTATCACTAATCACTCGACTGGTCGCTTGGGGAAAATCATCACCGAAGCCCTACTTGCTGCTGGTCATGAGGTTTGTTTGATTACTACTCCTAGTGCTATTAAGCCAGAACCTCATCCCAACCTAAGCATTCGAGAAATCAAAAATACGAATAATCTTCTTATAGAGATGAAAGAACTTATTCAAGATTATCAAGTCTTGATTCATTCAATGGCTGTATCTGACTACACACCTGTTTATATGACGGGGCTTGAGGAGGTCCAGACTAGCTCTAATTTAGAAGAATTTTTAAATAAGCAAAATCATCAAGCTAAGATTTCTTCAACTGACGAAGTGCAGATTTTATTTTTGAAAAAAACACCCAAGATTATCTCTCTAGTCAAAGAGTGGAATCCTTCTATTCATCTGATTGGTTTTAAACTGTTGGTTGATGTTACTGAAGATCATCTTATTGGGGTTGCTAGACAAAGTCTTGTCAAGAACCAGGCTGACTTAATCATAGCGAATGACCTTACTCAAATCTCAGCATATCAGCATAAGGCAATCTTTGTTGAGAAAGATCGTCTTCAAACCGTTCAAACCAAAGAAGAAATTGCAGAACTTCTCCTTGAGAAAATTCATACATACGATTCATAGAAAGGAAAGCTATGTCAAACATTCTGATCGCAGTGACAGGTTCCATCGCCTCCTATAAAGCAGCTGATTTAGTCAGTTCTTTAAAAAAACAAGGCCATGATGTCACTGTCTTAATGACCGAGGCGGCGAGAGAGTTTATCCAGCCTTTGACACTACAGGTACTCTCACAGAATCCAGTCCACCTTGATGTCATGCAGGAACCCTATCCTGATCAAGTCAATCATATCGAAAGAGGCAAAGAAACAGACCTTTTTATCGTCGTCCCTGCTACTGCTAATACCATTGCCAAACTTGCGCACGGTTTTGCGGATAACATGGTGACTAGTACAGCATTAGCTTTACCCCAAAACATTCCTAAACTACTTGCTCCTGCTATGAATACAAAAATGTACGATCATCCGGCAACCCAGGCTAATCTAAAAACATTAGAGACCTATGGTTATCAGATTATCTCTCCAAAGGAATCTCCACTAGCCTGTGGCGATCACGGCAAAGGCGCCCTAGCTGACCTGAATACTATTTTAGAAAGAATAAAGGAAACCCTCAATGAACAAACGCTCTAACATTGCTCCAATTGCTATCTTTTTTGCAGTTATGCTCGTTATCCACTTTTTAACTTCTCTCCTATTTAACCTTTTCCCATTTCCAATCAAACCAACTATCGTTCATATTCCAGTCATTATTGCTAGTATCATCTATGGTCCTCGGGTTGGGGTTACACTTGGTTTTCTTATGGGACTATTGAGCTTAACGGTAAACACAATTACCATCCTTCCAACCAGCTACCTCTTCTCACCATTCGTACCGAACGGAAACATCTATTCTGCGATTATCGCTATTGTCCCTCGCGTTTTGATTGGTCTGACACCTTACTTAGTTTATAAATTATTAAAAAACAGAACGGGTCTCATCTTTGCTGGTGCTCTCGGTTCCCTTACCAACACCGTCTTTGTCCTCGGGGGAATCTTCTTCCTTTTTGGAAATGTCTTCGACGGCAATATCCAAAAACTCCTAGCAACTGTCATCTCTACAAACTCAATCGCTGAATTGATTATCTCAGCTATTCTAACTGTAGCAATTGTCCCACGTCTCGAAACCTTGAAGAAATAAAAAAACAACTCCACTTTCGTCCTGAAGGTGGAGTTTAGCATTTAAAACATAAGAATTAAGTTTCTAGTATGCTTTACCATATTTTAATCAAATATCCCTTAAAAATCACTAATGCTTCTTGACTTAACTGATTATTTATTGTACTATACTTGTGTATATACAGATAAATGGAGGTTCTTATGGATATACGGAAAAAAACGCAGTTTATGACCATGACTGCCCTACTCACTGCAATCGCGATTTTGATTCCAATCATTATGCCTTTTAAAATCGTCATCCCACCAGCTTCTTACACTTTAGGAAGCCATATCGCCATCTTTATCGCCATGTTCCTATCACCTTTGATGGCTGCTTTTGTGATTATTGCTTCTAGTCTCGGCTTCCTGATGGCAGGCTACCCTATGGTTATCGTTCTGCGCGCCTTTTCTCACATCGTTTTTGGTATTTTGGGAGCATTTTACTTAAAGAAATTCCCTGAAACCTTGGATAAACCAAAGGCGTCTTGGATTTTTAACTTTGTTTTGGGTGTTGTTCATGCTATCGCTGAAGTACTAGCTTGTATCATCTTTTATGCTACTTCAGGGACAAACGTTGAAAATATGTTTTATGTTCTCTTTGTCCTAGTTGGTTTTGGAACAATTGTCCATAGTATGGTAGACTATACATTAGCACTAGCTGTCTATAAAGTGCTTCGAAAACGTCGCTAAAAGGAAAAACTATGACAACGGATCGCAAACAAGCTCTTCTCAAACTATTAAAAGAGGCACCAAAAGCTCTCAATGGGCAAACTTTGGCTGAACACTTTCATGTTACGCGCCAAGTCATTGTACAGGATATCGCTATTCTCCGAGCAGATGGGGCTCCTATCCTATCCACCAATCGTGGCTATATCTACAAAGAAAATGATGCTAGCCCCTACGTGCACAAACTCTTTAAAGTCAAACATGAACTGGAAGAAATTGGTCAGGAACTTCTAGCTATTGTAGATAATGGCGGACGCGTTCAAAATATCTTAATCGATCATCCCGTTTATGGCGAAATTGAAACCCATCTCAAACTCACTTGCCGCCGGGATGTCCAGCACTTTCTGGAACAAGTCGAGAATTCAGACTTTAGACCCCTTTCTGAATTGACAGACGGCATCCATTACCACCTTGTTGAAGCCGAGACACAACAAGACCTCCACTATATAGAGGAGGCCTTGGATAAACTTGGTTATTTAGTAAAAGACTAGAAGGTTTCTTTCTCCCATCCGTCCTCTGTACGGTGGCGATAGAAGAACTCAGACTTGTCAGGTGCTTCCATCATTTCCATCAAAGGCAACATATCATAGGCCAGATCCAAGTTTGGAATCTGGTCTTTTTGCACCCAAGATACCTCTCCTTCCTCTGAGGATTGGAGATTTCCAGTAAACTCTGTCGCCTTATAGCAAACGACGATGTAGCGCCCACCTGTATCTAAGGGCCAATTTTTAATACCGACCAGTTGGGGATTCTGAATCGTTAAACCTGTTTCTTCATAAATCTCACGAATGACAGACTCGGCAAAGGCCTCTCCATTTTCAACATGACCACCTGGAAAAGCATAACCAGACCAGTGGTTGGTTTCGGGCGAACGATACTGCATGACCACGCGCTGCTTTTCGAGGTCTTCAATCAGACAGATGTTGGTTAAAATGGTTGCTTGGGCACGGGACATAGATTTGCTCGCTTTCTAAGTTATTAAAATGTATCTTCGTTGTATTTTATTTCAAATTTCACGATAAAAGTATTAACTAAGTCATGGTATTATGATAAGATACTCTGACAGTGATAATTGTATATAATGGCCTATATTGGCAAGAATAGACGAAAGAGGCATTACAATCATTTCTTCAATTTCTTCCTTTCTAAATGTTTAGCAAGAAGTAAAATGACCAATCCCAAGAAAAAGAATAGCATGTAAGTTACGATAGGGAACCAAATATAGCGATGATCTAGGGATAAGAGAGAAGGCAGGAGGCCCTTACTATTTTTCCCACCAACTCCTAAAAATAGATGAACTAGTAAACCGATACTATTAAGATAGATAAATAAATCCGCATACCTTTTTATTGTCATCCTTCTCCTAGACAAGTCTAGGAACCAATAGTCAAAGAATTGATATACCAGGCAAAAAAGATTTATATATATTGGAAAACTATAGTTGATATCTCTGTATGGTGAAGGAATAGGAAGGCTTTCGAAAATTAGAGTAACACCTAAGCCTATTCCTAAGATTAGACCAAGGACTAGGAAGAAACCTATAATTTTATGAGAATTTAGCCAATGCTGAAAACTTTCTTTCCTTGGTAGATTCTTTTTTGTATTTGAATTTCTTTTATTCATTTTCACCGTTTTCTTCATATCTAGACTACTGAAATAAGGACATAGCAATTTGGCTAATTAAATTTGACTTAAGGGCCTCTCTACCCCATCGCCTTGACTTCCAGCATCATATCACGTATCTGAGCTGCCAATTCAAAGTCAAGCACTTCGACGGCTTCTTGCATTTGTTTCTCTAGTTTCTTGACGAGTTCTTTGCGCTCTTGTTTGTTAAGGCTGTTGATGTCGACTTCCTTATCCTCTTCCTTGGCAACTGCCTTGGTTACAGCAATCAGGTCACGGATTTCTTTCTTAATGGTTTGTGGAACAATACCATGCTCTTCATTATAGTCCATCTGGATTTTACGACGGCGAGCAGTTTCATCGATGGCTTTTTGCATAGACTGGGTAACTGTGTCAGCATACATAATCACATGCCCTTCGCTATTACGAGCAGCACGTCCAATGGTCTGAATCAATCCACGTTCGTTACGAAGAAAACCTTCCTTGTCAGCATCGAGAATGGCTACCAAGCTTACTTCAGGAACGTCAATTCCTTCACGAAGGAGATTGATTCCGACCAAGACATCAAAGACACCCAAGCGCAGGTCACGGATAATCTCCGTACGTTCCAAGGTCTTGATATCCGAGTGCATATATTTGACCTTAATCCCCATTTCTTTGAAATAGTCGGTCAAGTCTTCCGCCATTTTCTTGGTCAAGGTAGTGATAAAGGTGCGCTCATTCTTTTCAACACGGGCATTGATCTCACCCAGGAGGTCATCAATCTGTCCCATAGTTGGACGGACTTCAACTTCTGGATCCAAAAGACCTGTTGGACGGATGATTTGTTCAATCACAGTGTCCGTTTGTTCCATCTCATAATCGCCAGGTGTCGCTGAAACGTAGACAATCTGGTGGACATGACTTTCAAACTCTTCACGACGAAGGGGACGATTGTCTAGGGCAGACGGCAAACGGAAACCATAATTCACCAACATTTCTTTACGAGAACGGTCTCCATTGTACATGCCCTTGATTTGCCCCATGGTCATGTGGCTCTCATCAATCATAATCAGGAAATCATCTGGGAAGAAATCAAGAAGGGTGTACGGTGGCTCTCCTTCACTCCGTCCATCCATGTGACGTGAGTAATTTTCAACACCATTTGTATAACCCATCTCACGGAGCATCTCAATATCGTATTCTGTTCGTTGTTTTAAGCGTTGCGCTTCCAACAGTTTGCCTTCCTTCTCAAAGATAGCTAGCTGCTCCTCCAACTCAGCCTCAATCTTGGCAATAGCTACTTCCATATGGTCATCATTGGTCACAAAGTGAGTCGCAGGGAAAATAGCCAAATGATCCACTTCTCCGAGAACTTGACCAGTTAAAGCTTCAACTTCACGAATACGATCAATCTCATCTCCGAAAAACTCAACACGAAAAGCATGCTCATCACGAGAGGCTGGGAAAATCTCCACTACATCCCCACGAACGCGAAATCTTCCCCGTTGGAAATCAATATCATTGCGTTCAAACTGGATATCAACCAAGTCATTCAGAAGTTTATCACGAGAAATCTCAAGGCCTGGACGGAGACTAACGACGCTATCAGCGTATTCCTTGGGTGAACCTAAACCATAAATACAAGAGACAGAAGCCACAACGATGACATCATTACGCTCCAGAAGGGCTGAAGTCGCTGAGTGGCGGAGCTTGTCAATCTCATCATTAACAGAACTGTCTTTTTCAATGTAGGTATCGCTAGAAGGGACATAGGCCTCGGGTTGGTAATAATCATAGTAAGATACAAAATACTCAACAGCATTTTCAGGGAAAAATTCCTTAAATTCCCCATAGAGCTGACCTGCTAGGGTTTTGTTATGGGCAATGACCAAAGTTGGTTTATTGACTTTGGAAATGACCTGACTCATGGTATAGGTCTTCCCTGTACCCGTCGCCCCCATCAGAATCTGAGCCTTTTCTCCACCCTCGATATTGTCAACCAACTGCTCAATCGCTTGTGGTTGATCTCCTGAAGGTTGGTATTTTGATACTAGTTTAAATTTATTGTCTGTAATTCGATTAATCATAAGAATCCTCTCTCCATGTGCTATTCCTACCATGTGCTATTCCTATTTTAGCATACTTATAGCATTTTCATGAAGAAAAGGACGGACCGAAGTCACATCCTTTCATTTTCTTTCTTTAATTGATAAGCGAGATAGACAATCAGCAGTAGCAATACCAGACTTGCCATGATAGAACCTTCTATGCCAAAAGAACCACCTGATAACCATCCTTGATTGCCTTGTGGTAAAAAGGTCATCAGAGACGTTCCTGATGGTTGACCACTAACTAAAATGCCAAAAAGATTTCCCTGAGCAAAATTCCAAGCCCCATGAATACCTGCAATACCCCAAACTGTATCGGTTTTGAGAAGGTAAAGAGCCATGGCAACTCCGAATAAGAAGAGATTCACTAGAGATAGAGGTGTTAGACCAGAATTTCCCACATGAAGCAGGGTAAAGAATATGCTAGATATGACAACAGCAAGTTTTAGATTGGTTCTTGAGGCCAATTGTGGAAGAAGCCAAGCACGGGACACCACTTCTTCTGCTGTCCCCTGTAAAATCCAAAATGGGATAGTAAAGGCGACAAAAGTAAGCGAATAAGGATTCAAGCGAATGGATTCCAAACGATATTGCCCCAAGACCATCAAACCTAACAAGGTCAGAAGAAAAAGTGCCAAACCTAGGCCAAATCCTTTCAGAAGACTGCTAAGGAAATTTTCTCTATAAAATCCCAAGGTTCTAATAGATCTTTTCTCAACTTTTTTAGTCCATCTGAACACAGTGTTGAGAATAAAACCAAAGGACAGCAATGCTAAAATTAAACGAAAGTCACTTGTTTTATCCGTCAAGCTCTGCTGCAAGGTTTGCAAGTAAGTTGCAAGATTTTGACCAGCCTCTCCAAAATTTCTAGCAAGTCCGATGAGAGCTAACAAGCTAATACCATACAAAGTATATGCAACAAACTCTCCTATAAAGACAAAAACAAAGGCTAACAAAGGACTTGTGTAAATATTTAAACTCATTTGGGAAGATTGGAAGTCTTTAAATATTCTTTTATTCTTCATGTTCCTGCCCTCATTTCTTCTATTACATACTATTATTATATCATTTTATAGTAGCAATTCAAGAAGGAAAAGAAAACATAGATGTCATATTTTCTGACACAAAAATATAAAAATTTGCCTTTTCATTCATTTTCTGATATAATGGGAAAATATTCGGAAAAGGAGACTAAAAATGAAGAAAAAAATACTAGCATGTTTGCTCATTTTATTTCCCATTTTCTCACTAGGTATGGCAAAAGCTGATACTGTTAAGATTGTGTCTGATACAGCTTACGCACCTTTTGAGTTTAAAGATTCAGATCAAACCTATAAAGGGATTGATGTTGATATTATCAATAAAGTCGCAGAAATCAAAGGATGGAACATCCAAATGTCTTATCCTGGCTTTGATGCAGCTGTAAATGCAGTGCAGTCAGGTCAAGCAGATGCTATTATGGCAGGTATGACAAAAACAAAAGAACGTGAAAATGTCTTTACCATGTCTGATACCTATTATGATACAAAAGTTGTCATTGCTACCACAAAGGCGAATAAAATCATCAAATATGAGGAACTTAGCGGGAAAACAGTTGGAGTTAAGAACGGAACTGCCGCTCAACGCTTCCTCGAAAGTATCAAAGATAAATACGGTTTCTCTATTAAAACCTTTGATACAGGTGATTTGATGAATAACAGTCTAAGTGCTGGTGCTGTAAATGCCATCATGGATGACAAACCTGTTATTGAGTATGCGATTAACCAAGGACAAGATCTCAGCATCAATATGGATGGTGAGGCTGTTGGAAGCTTTGCTTTTGGTGTCAAGAAAGGGAGCAAGTATGAACACTTGGTTACCGAGTTTAATGAAGCCCTAGCACAAATGAAGAAGGATGGTAGCTTGGAGCAAATCATCCAAAAATGGACAGCTTCTAAAACTACGGCAAGCCCAACAACAACTACTGCTGCTGGACAAAAAGCTACTCCTGTGAAAAGCAAGTACATTATTGCCAGCGACTCATCTTTCGCCCCATTCGTCTTTCAAAATTCAAGCAATCAATACACCGGTATTGATATGGACCTCATCAAGGCCATTGCCAAAGATCAAGGTTTTGAAATTGAGATTACCAACCCAGGATTTGACGCAGCCATTAGTGCTGTTCAAGCTGGACAAGCAGATGGTATCATTGCTGGTATGTCTGTAACAGATGCTCGTAAGGAAACCTTTGACTTCTCAGAATCATACTACACAGCAAATACGATTCTCGGTGTGAAAGAATCAAGCACAATTGCTTCTTATGAAGACCTCAAGGATAAAACTGTCGGTGTTAAAAACGGGACTGCTTCTCAAACGTTCCTTACTGAAAATCAAAGCAAGTACGGCTATAAGATTAAAACCTTCGCAGATGGCGCATCTATGTATGACAGTCTGAATACTGGCTCTATCGATGCCGTGATGGATGATGAGCCTGTTCTCAAATATTCAATCAGCCAAGGTCAAAAATTGAAAACGCCAATCGCTGGTACTCCAATCGGTGAAACAGCCTTTGCTGTTAAAAAAGGTACAAATCCAGAATTGATCCAGATGTTCAATAACGGACTTGCGAACCTCAAAGCTAACGGAGAATTCCAAAAAATTCTTGACAAGTATCTAGCTAGCGAAACTTCAACTGACTCTACAAGTACGGTTGACGAAACAACTATCTGGGGCTTGCTTCAAAACAACTACAAACAACTTCTTAGTGGACTTGGAATCACTCTTGCTCTAGCGCTTATCTCATTTGCAATTGCCATTGTCATCGGGATTATCTTCGGTATGTTTAGCGTTAGCCCATACAAATCTCTTCGTCTGATCTCTGAGATTTTTGTTGATGTGATTCGTGGTATTCCATTGATGATTCTTGCAGCCTTCATCTTCTGGGGGATTCCAAACTTCATCGAGTCCATTACAGGCCAACAAAGTCCAATCAATGACTTTGTAGCTGGTACTATCGCCCTCTCACTCAATGCGGCAGCTTATATCGCTGAAATCGTTCGTGGTGGGATTCAAGCTGTTCCAGTTGGGCAAATGGAAGCCAGTCGCAGTCTTGGTATCTCTTATGGAAAAACCATGCGGAAGATTATCTTGCCACAAGCGACTAAATTGATGTTGCCAAACTTTGTCAACCAATTCGTTATCGCTCTTAAAGATACAACTATTGTATCTGCTATCGGTCTGGTTGAACTATTCCAAACTGGTAAGATCATCATCGCCCGTAACTACCAAAGTTTCAAGATGTATGCAATCCTTGCTATCTTCTATCTTGTAATTATCACGCTTTTGACTAGACTAGCGAAACGCTTAGAAAAGAGGATTCGTTAATGGCAAAACTAAAAATTGATGTAAATGATTTGCATAAGTATTATGGAAAAAATGAAGTTTTAAAAGGTATTACGACTAAATTCTATGAAGGGGATGTTGTCTGTATCATCGGTCCTTCTGGTTCTGGTAAATCCACTTTCCTCCGTAGCCTTAACCTTCTCGAGGAGGTAACGAGTGGCCACATCACAGTAAATGGTTATGATTTGACTGACAAATCAACCAATGTCGACCATGTTCGCGAAAACGTTGGAATGGTCTTCCAACATTTCAATCTCTTCCCTCACATGTCCGTTCTAGAGAATATCACTTTTGCTCCTATTGAACACAAACGAATGACCAAAGAAGAAGCTGAAAAATTGGGGATGGAGTTACTGGAAAAAGTCGGTCTTGCAGACAAGGCTAAGGCTAATCCAGATAGCCTTTCAGGTGGTCAGAAACAGCGTGTAGCTATCGCTCGTGGACTTGCCATGAATCCAGACATCATGCTCTTTGATGAACCAACTTCTGCGCTCGATCCTGAAATGGTTGGAGATGTACTAAACGTTATGAAGGAATTGGCAGAGCAAGGTATGACCATGATCATCGTAACCCACGAGATGGGATTTGCTCGTCAGGTAGCTAATCGTGTTATTTTCACAGCTGATGGAGAATTTCTTGAAGATGGAACTCCAGACCAAATCTTTGATAACCCACAACACCCTCGTCTAAAAGAGTTCTTGGACAAGGTCTTAAATGTATAAAACAAAACTGTAAGGTTCTCCTTACACGTTTTTTATTGCGTATTGGATTTTTTGTTTTTTTTGAAAATTATGATAAAATAAAAACTATGACAATGAGGAAATCTCATCCCTAGTCCAACTAGGAAAAAATATAGAAATTAGGTAGCTAGATGTCATCAAAGGTTATTGTTACAATTTTCGGTGCGAGTGGAGATTTAGCCAAACGCAAACTCTACCCTTCCCTTTTTAGACTCTATAAATCAGGCAATCTCTCTGAACATTTTGCAGTTATCGGAACAGCTCGTAGACCTTGGAGTAAGGAATATTTTGAATCTGTAGTTGTCGAGTCCATCCTTGATTTGGCAGATAGTACCGAGCAAGCCCAGGAATTTGCTAGCCACTTCTACTATCAAAGCCATGATGTGAATGATACGGAACATTACATTGCTTTGCGCCAATTACAAGCTGAGCTCAATGAAAAATACCAAGCTGAACACAACAAGCTCTTCTTCTTGTCTATGGCACCTCAGTTCTTTGGAACTATTGCCAAGCACCTCAAATCTGAAAACATTGTTGATGGCAAAGGTTTTGAGCGCTTGATCGTTGAGAAACCATTTGGTACAGACTACGAAACAGCTAGCAAACTCAATGAAGATCTCCTTGCGGCCTTTGATGAGGAGCAAATCTACCGTATTGACCATTACCTAGGCAAAGAGATGATTCAGAGTATCTTTGCTGTTCGTTTTGCCAACATGATCTTTGAGAATGTTTGGAACCGTGAGCACATTGATAATGTGCAGATTACCTTTGCGGAACGCTTGGGTGTTGAAGAACGCGGTGGCTACTATGATCAATCTGGCGCCCTTCGTGATATGGTGCAAAACCATACTCTCCAACTCCTCTCTCTTCTAGCCATGGACAAACCAGCTAGCTTTACAAAAGATGAGATTCGTGCTGAAAAGATAAAAGTCTTTAAAAACCTCTATCATCCAACTGAGGAAGAATTGAAAGAACACTTTATCCGTGGTCAATATCGCTCTGGTAAAATCGATGGCATGAAATACATTTCCTACCGTAGCGAGCCAAACGTTAACCCTGAGTCTACAACAGAAACCTTTGCATCTGGTGCCTTCTTTGTAGACAGCGATCGCTTCCGTGGCGTTCCTTTCTTCTTCCGTACTGGTAAACGTCTGACAGAAAAAGGCACTCATGTCAATATCGTCTTTAAGCAAATGGACTCTATCTTCGGAGAACCATTAACGCCAAATATCTTGACCATCTATATCCAGCCAACAGAGGGATTCTCTCTCAGCCTCAATGGTAAACAAGTTGGTGAAGAATTTAATCTGGCACCAAGTTCTTTAGATTATCGTACAGATGCTACTGCTACCGGAGCCTCACCAGATCCATACGAAAAATTAATCTACGATGTCTTGAACAACAACTCAACCAACTTTAGCCACTGGGACGAGGTAAGTGCTTCTTGGAAATTGATTGACCGTATCGAAGAGCTTTGGGCTAAAAATGGAGCTCCTCTCTACGATTATAAAGCTGGAAGCATGGGACCACAAGCTAGCTTTGACTTACTAGAGAGGTTTGGAGCCAAATGGACTTGGCAACCAGATATCGCCTATCGTGAAGAAGGTCGTTTAGAATAACAAAAATATCCTGCAAGTGTATCTTGCAGGATTTTTTACTTTCTATTAAATCAAGCCTTCTAAGAGACCCCTCATAAAGTTTTCTGAGTTAAATTCCCCAATATCATCGATTTTTTCGCCGAAACCGATCAATTTCACAGGAATATTGAGTTCTTCACGGATAGCCAGTACAACACCACCTCGGGCAGTTCCATCAATCTTAGTCAATACGATACCTGTCAATGGGGTAATTTTCGAAAATTCTTTAGCCTGTACCAAGGCGTTTTGTCCAGTTGAAGCATCGAGTGCCAAGAAGGTTTCATGTGGCGCCTCTGGCACGACACGTTTGATAATACGACCAATCTTTTCCAACTCGGCCATGAGGTTATCCTTGTTTTGCAGACGCCCTGCTGTATCAATCATAAGGATATCAATCCCTTCAGCTACAGCACGTTGCATCCCATCAAAGACCACGCTTGCTGGATCAGCCTTTTCAGCTCCCGTCACAACCGGAACATCCACACGTCGACCCCATTCAGCTAGCTGGGCCACAGCACCCGCACGGAAGGTATCTGCCGCAACCAACATGACTTTCTTGCCAGCTTGTTTGTAGCGATGAGCTAATTTCCCGATAGAAGTTGTTTTCCCAACACCATTGACTCCGACAAAGAGCATGACTGTCAAACCATCTTGGAAATGGATTTGTTCATCGTAGTTGCCATCCTTTTCGTAGAGCTCAACCAATTTCTCGATAATGACACGGCGAAGTGCGTCAGGTTTCTTAGCATTTTCTAATTTGGCTTCATAGCGTAGTTCTTCTGTTAGGTTCGAAGCGACCTGCACACCGACGTCACTCATGATGAGCAATTCTTCCAATTCTTCGAAGAAGTCTTCATCGACAGAGCGGAAGTTGGCAAAGAAGGCATTCAAGCGTGCACCAAAGCCCGTACGGGTTTTCTTGAGACTACGGTCATATTTTTCCTGAACTGTTTCTTCAGACTGGGGACTTTCTTCTCCTACGTCTTCATCCCCTAGCTCTTCTCCAGTTTCTAGAGATTCTTGGCTCTCTTCTTCGAAAAATTCTTCAAGCTCTTGGCCTTGCTCTGTCTCATTAGATTCTAACTCAACTTCTTCTTGAACCGTTTCCTCAACTGCTTCTGGTTCAATTACTTCTTCTGTCATGACCTGAGGAAGTTCTTCTTGAGCAAGAGTTGCTTCCACTTTGTCACTTCCTGTCTCTTCCTGACTTGGTTCTTCTATAGCCGTTTGGTTTTCCTCAACTTCTTCTGACAAATCAAGATTTTCCAGAGCTTCTTTTACGATATCTTCGATTTTCGGCTCTTCTTTTTTCCCGAATAAACGGTCAAATAATCCCATATTCTAATTCTCCTTTAGCACGTATTCTTCGATAGCCCAAGCAACGGCTTCCTCGTCGTTGGTCATGGGGGTAATGACATTGGCAACTGCCTTAACTGCTGGAACTGCATTTTGCATGGCAACTCCCAAACCTGCCCACTCAATCATGGAAAGGTCATTGGCCTCGTCCCCACAAGCCATGACTTGGCTTTTGTCGATGCCTAGGTGTTTAATTAATTTCGCTAAACCTGTTGCCTTATGGACATTTTTCGGTGACCATTCCAATAAGAGTTCACGCGATTTGAAGATTTCATATTGGTCAAACAATTCTGGAGAAATCTGTTGAATAGCTGCATCCAAAGGTTCTTGGGCAAAGGCAGTCACACATTTATTATACGTCATCTGACTAGATAGATCTTCAAAAGCGACAGGTACGAAAGTCAAGGCTGGGTTGAACTTAGCATATAGACTTTCATGGTCTGACTGGATTTGATAAACTGTACCTTCTGAAATGGCATCTAACGGTAATCCGAGTTTTTCAGTTTCCTCGTACAAGCGTGCCACATCGTCGATTGAAAAAACCGTTTTATCGAGAATCTCTCCTGTATTTTTCTGTACCAGACCACCATTAAAGGTGATGGTGTACTCATCCTCCTGACCGTCAGTCCCTAGCTCATGGAGAAAGAAATCCATAGCCTTCAGAGGACGCCCCGTTGTCAGTACGACCTTGATGCCACGGTCACGCGCAGCTTTGAGGACCGCCTTGGTACGATCTGTCAGCCTTTTATCCGTTGTCAGCAAAGTACCGTCCAAATCAAGTGCAATCAATTTAATATCTGCCATTATAAGCCCTCCATATAAGCCATCACTGACTGGTCCTTATGGTGGCCAATCACTGCTTCTGCTAATTCTAAAATCTCTGGTCGCGCATTTTCAGGAGCGATGGGGTGTCCCACAACCTGCATCATGTGAAGGTCATTGAGATTATCTCCAAACGCCATAACCTGATCCATGGTTATACCAAGTTTTTTGGATAACTCAACAACAGCCACACCCTTATCAACGTAGTTCAAGACAATATCAATGGATTCAAAACCTGTTGTCATGGCCTTCACGCCAGGAACATTTTCGTTGACCCATGCCTCTCCAGCTTCTATTGTTTCTTCAGTAAAGTTCGTAGTGAATTTAAAAATCTCATCTGTGATATCTTCTAAACTCGCTACTTTTTGAATGTTTTCATTGTAGTGACGGCTAAACATGAGATAGGTCTCATCCACTGTATCCAATACATAACAAGCTTTTTTCCCAGTCAGGAGCATTTTTCTTTCATCAAAATAGGGCGATTTCTTTAAGGCTTCAAAAGTGCTCAAGTAAAAGTCCCGAGACATAATAGCCTCGTACATATCCTCACCATGAAACTCAACATAGCTCCCATTTTCAGCTATAAAAATCACTTCATCACGCACATCCGCAAACAACTTTTTCAGGGACAGAATACCACGACCTGAAGCCACAGCAAAATAAATTCCCCTTTCCTTGTAGGAAACAAGTAATTTTTTGAGGCGTTCCATATCAAACCGCCCCTCTCCATCTAGAAAGGTTCCATCCATATCGGTTGCTACAAGTTTAATCATAAAATCCTTCATACTCCAATTGATAAATCTACCTTCTATTATACCATAGATAAGCTGAAAAAGGACTAGTACAGTAGGATTGGCATCTGTATTGCCGTGCTTTTTCGGTAAAGCAGAAAAAAGCTTAAAAATTAGAATTGTAGAACTTTTTTCAGATAGTTTAAAAAGTTTGTATTCCCCTTCTCTTTTCTCTATAATGGAGAGAAAGGAGATGACTATGACAGAAATAAAACATGAAATTGATGCAAACTTTGCAGGACGACTCAATATCTTACGCGCGGGTGTTCTCGGTGCCAATGATGGGATTATTTCCATCGCTGGAGTCGTTATCGGGGTTGCTAGTGCGACAAGCAATATCTGGATTATCTTTTTATCTGGACTAGCCGCTATCCTCGCTGGTGCTTTTTCTATGGCAGGTGGCGAATATGTCTCTGTATCCACTCAGAAAGACACAGAAGAAGCCGCTGTCGCCAGAGAGCAATTACTCTTGGATAAAGATATCGAATCTGCAAAACAATCCCTCTACGCAGCTTACCTACAAAATGGTGAGTGTGAAACGTCCGCCCAACTCTTGACCAACAAAGCCTTTTTAAAAAATCCCCTCAAAGCCTTGGTCGAAGAAAAGTATGGAATCGAGTACGAAGAGTTTACCAACCCTTGGCATGCTGCTATCTCTAGCTTTATCGCCTTTGTACTGGGAAGTCTTCCTCCTATGCTTTCCATCACCGTCTTTCCAAGTGACTATCGTATTCCAGCAACTGTTCTTATCGTAGCCCTTTCCCTTCTCGTCACTGGCTATACCAGTGCTAAATTAGGAAAAGCACCTACGAAAACTGCTATGATCCGTAACCTCTGTATCGGACTTCTCACCATGGGAGTAACCTTCCTCTTAGGACAACTCTTTAGTATCTAAGATAAAAGAAATACCTCGATAAATATCGAGGTATCTTTTTTTACATTTGCACAATCTTGCGATAGCTTCTTGAGGTAATCATAAAGATTAAAACATAGACGATAAGGAAGATCGCACAAATCGACAAAGTGACAGTCAACATCATAGTTGCATCTAGTACCCCAATGACTTTTAGGATGAGGCTAAGCATATGATAGGCAAAGGCAAGATGTAGGAAAGCAAAGAGCAATGGGAGGAAGAAAACAGTTAGGACCTGTTTATTAATGGTTTGCTTGATTTGCTTTTGATCGAGACCGACCTTTTGCAAAATGATGAAGCGTTCACGGTCTTCATAGCCTTCAGAGATTTGTTTGTAGTAGATGACAAGAACAGTTCCCACCATAAAGATGATAGAGAGGAAAATACCGATAAAGAAAACTCCACCAAAGAGAGCACTCACCTGCGCACTGCTATCAGCCAGATTACTTCCGTAAACATAGCTTCCTTCTTTGTTTAATTCTCTATTAAAGTTGTTGACGAATTTTGAATAATCATCTGCAATTTTAAGCTGCTCTTCCTCGCTAGCCGTTACGTTCATACCACCATAGTATTGATTAAAGATGGAAGAATTAGGATACTGGTCAAGAAAGGCTTTCAAGTCAGGAACAACCAGATAGTTATAGTCCGAAGTTAGAATATTGTACTGATTTGGGACATGTTCAAGAATAAAATCTTTTTTGATTTCTTCCTTTATTGTATAGGTCTGGTCATTTAGAGTCAGTTCTTTCTGTCCTTGAAGTTCTTTGTTTTTAGTAAACAATCCGACTTCCTTACCTGAAAGTGCAAGTTTTTGCCCCGTCATATTCTCGTAGTCTTTTTGATCAAAGACCATAAAAATAGTTTTCGGTTGAACACGATTTTGACCTTTCTCAAAGATTGTCAATTTCGTACCTTCTTGGTTTGCCACACCAAAGTTACTGTATGTAAGGACTTCTTTCTTTGTGACAGTCAATCCTTTATCGCTAGCATACTGGTCTAGGAGTTTATTTATGTCTTCTTTTTCAACATTCTGCCCTGTAATTCCAAAATCATGTGGATTCATGACTTTCTTGAAAGTTTCAGAGCCTTTAAAGATACTCGTTGCAGCAGACATAGTCACCAAGACCATGGTTGAGAGAATAGCAATCGTCGCTAGACCAACAGCATTTTTCTTCATACGAAAAATGAGATTGGATACGGAAATCATGTTGTTAGGTTGGTAATAGTAACGCTTGTTTTTCTTCAAGATTTGTAGGAAAACTGTGATTCCTGCATTGAAGAGAAGATAAGTTCCCAAAATTACCAACAAGACTGCTACAAAGAAAATCAGAACAGCAGAAAGTGGATTTTCAACTGTCACTGCTAGGTAGTAACCCGCTCCCAAACTGATTAGACCTAGGATGGTTTGGAGACCTAAGAAACGTCCTTTTTTCTCACCACTGGCTTTCTCACGGGAGAGCTGAAGAGCATTCATGCGGGCGATACGAAAGGCATTGATAAAAATTAGACCTAGGAAGATAGCTCCAAAGACGATGAGAACTAGGATAAAGACAATTGGTTGGAAGGTTGAAACGAGCTCCACCTTCATTTTCATCAACTTCAGAAGAAGGGCAAAGATTAGCTTGTCAAAGAGAGCTCCTAGACCAAGACCAGCTGTCAGCGTTAAGGAACCAAAAGTAAGAAGCTCCTTAAAAACCATACTGATCAAATGGCGCTTTTCAAGACCCAGCATACCATATATACCCAGCTCTTTGGAGCGGTTCTTCATGACAAAACTATTGGCATAAAGGACAATAATCCCTGAAGCTATGGTAACAACCACCATACCGAGAGCCAGGGTCATAGAGATAGTTTCTCCCCCTCGGATCTTGCCAATGTTAGGATTAAGTGACAGTGAGTAAAAGAGATAGGTGATGGTCACTGCTAAGAGAACAGCAAGGGCAAAGGGATAGTAGAGTTTGCGGTTTTTAATCAAGTTAGATACCGCTAACTTATTGGTTAATCGGAACATACTAATTCACCTCGCTTGCCATAACAGTCAAAGTATCAGAGATTTCTTGGAACATCTGACGCTCTGTCTTATCTCCACGGTAGATTTGGTTGTAAAGAATGCCGTCCTTGATAAAGAGAACGCGCTTGGCCCTGCTAGCTGCAGCTGTTGAGTGGGTTACCATGAGAATGGTTTGGCCACGCTCATTGATTTCATCAAAAACATCTAGAAGAGCTGCAGATGACTTGGAGTCAAGTGCTCCTGTTGGCTCATCTGCAAGGAGAATTTCAGGTTCAGTGATGATAGCGCGTGCTACTGCTACCCGCTGTTTTTGACCACCTGAAATCTCGTAAGGGTACTTCTCTTGCAATTGGTTGATACCCAAATTTTCAGCTGTTACTACCAACTTCTTCATCATCTCCGTAATGGGTTTTCGAGATAAAACTAGCGGAAGCAAGATATTGTCCTTAACAGACAGGGTATCTAGCAAGTTAAAGTCTTGGAAGACAAATCCTAACTTCTCACGACGGAAGCTGGAAGCCCGTGAGTTTTTAATAGTTGCTGTATCTACTCCGTTCAAGTAAACTTGACCACGAGTTGGTTTATCCAGCATAGCTAGGATGTTGAGCAGAGTTGACTTTCCTGAACCAGACTCCCCCATGATGGCAACATAGTCACCCTTCTCTACGGTAAAGTGAATATCTTTGAGGGCTTCTACTTGGTTGCCTTGAAAACGAGTTTTATAGATTTTTTGAACGTGTTTTACATCTAAAAGTGTCATGATTTTCTCCTTCTTAATATCCCATCCTTTGAAACTGTGCTTGCATCATAGCGCATCCCAGTTGAACACGCTCGATATCTTTTTGACTTGGTTTTCTTGTTTTCTTTTGTAAAATTCTTTTCATGGTTTTGCTCCTTTGTTCTTTATGAGTCTAGTTTATCGCAAAAAAAGGTAGCCTGCCATAACCTAACCTTACAAAAGAGACTTTAATCTTACATTTTTGTAAGATAGAAAAAAATTTAGAAATTTCACTAAAAGTATTGTACCATAAATGGGGAAACAAGAAGAAAACCCTTGAAGATACAAGGGTTAAAAGTTAATCATCTTTTTGATTTCGTCTAGAAATGATGAATTTATCAATGAAGAGAAAATGAAAAAGAAACAAAGGAATTGCTAAAATGCAACCTTCTTCTGAAAAATCCTGTTTCGTTAAGTGGTATAAGTAATTATTAGTTGACAGAAAACTAGCAATCAAAATAAATAGAATCCAGAACATGTCCGTCCATTTATAGTTTTTAAAGTATTTCCTAAGCATGCTACTGCCTTCTTTTCTCTTGTAGTAATGTTACAAAACTTTTGTTACCGTAGATTTACTCACCAAAACCAACCATCATTGTCATCAATGGCCTCGGCTTCCTTGCGTTTGCGTGGTCCTGTTCCGTACATTTCGGCTTCGATTTCTTCCTTAGTTGGCAGGATAGAGGCAAGGATGATGTATATTATCACACCAATTCCAAAATTTGATATGGTAAAAATAGCAAAGAGAAAGCGGACTAGAGTTACATCAAAATTCCACTTGTCTGATAGCCCAGCTAAAACTCCTGACACCATACGATTTCGTCTCATTTTATAAAATTTTGTATTCATGATTGTTTCCTCTTTCGGTATTCTTACAAGTAGTATAGCATGAATCAGAACTATCATCATCAGTCCTTAGGCCGATTTATGATGACGAGTTTGCCACGGCAGACGCCACAGCGATAGCGTTTGGTATCAATCCTTCGCTTGCGCTGATAACTTTGCTGGCAGGTTTGGCACTGATATACTAGGTAGGGAATTTGAGTTTGTGTTTTCAAAGGTGGTACAAAGCGCAGTCCATCCACTTCTTTCAATAGTTCCTTAAATTCTCGGTCCTTATGACGATAACCCTTTTTCTGAAAATAAAGGTGATAGTGACATAGTTCATGGCGCACGATTTTACGAAAGACTTCCAAACCTAGTTCATTATAAACCTTGGGATTAAAATCCAAATGACCATCCTTTGGGAAAAATCGTCCACCTGTCGTTCGCAGACGAGAATTCCACTGGGCTTGGTGCGTGAAAGGTCTACCAAAGTCTTCGAGGGAAACAGACTGAACGTACTCAGTCAGTTTCATCTGGAGCTAGGAGCGACAGATTGACTTTTTCACGTTCAGTATCGATTTTCTTGACCCAAACCGTTACCAAATCTCCGACGGATACAACTTGGCTGGGGTGTTTGATAAATTTGCGACTCATGTGGGAAATATGAATGAGACCGTCCTCGTGAATGCCAATATCAACGAAGGCACCGAAGTCAACGACGTTACGTACCACTCCTTCCAGCTTCTGACCAACCACAAGGTCCTTGATATCCAGTACATCTTGACGGAGAACTGGAGCATCAAAAGAGTCTCGGAAATCACGACCTGGTTTGAGAAGGTCAGCAATAATATCTTTAAGAGTTTCTGGACCAAGTTCTAGCTCTTGAGCCATTTCCTTGACTGAAAGGGATTTAAGCTTATTTTGTGCTTCTTCATTCAAGTCCTTGATATCCAAGCGTTTGAAGAGTTCCTTAACCGCAGTGTAGTTCTCTGGATGAACTCCTGTATTATCTAGGATATTGCTACTTTCAGGGATACGGAGGAAACCAGCTGCCTGCTCAAAGGCTTTGGCACCTAGGCGAGGAACCTTCTTAATTTGAGCGCGTGAAGTGATTTTGCCCTCTTCCTCACGATATTTGACGATATTTTCAGAAATGGTTTTATTGAGTCCAGCTACGTGTGAAAGAAGAGCTGGGCTGGCTGTATTGACATTGACACCAACTTGGTTGACTACGGTATCGACGACAAAGTCCAGACTTTCAGACAGTTTCTTCTGACTGACATCGTGCTGGTATTGACCAACACCGATTGACTTGGGATCGATTTTTACCAATTCAGCAAGGGGATCTTGCAAACGGCGGGCGATAGAGATAGCCGATCGTTTTTCAACGGTTAATTCTGGAAATTCCTGACGAGCAAGTTCGCTGGCAGAATAGACAGAAGCGCCACTTTCATTGACGATAACATAGCTGACTTCAGGGAAATCTTTCAGAACTTCCGCCACAAAGGCTTCACTTTCACGACTGGCAGTTCCGTTTCCGATAGCAATAATTTCCACGCTGTATTGACCAATCAAGTCTGCCAAATCTTTCTTGGCTTCTTCGATTTGACGAGCTGAGGCTGGTTTGACAGGATAAATGACTTGTGTCGTCAGCATTTTCCCCGTTGCATCAACGACAGCCAGCTTGGCACCTGTACGAAAGGCAGGGTCAAAGCCTAGAACCACGCGCCCTTTCAGCGGAGCAACCAAGAGGAGATTGCGCAGGTTATCAGAAAAGAGTTGGATAGCCCCTTCTTCTGCTTTCTCAGTTAATTCTGTCCGAATGCGTCTCTCGATAGATGGCAAGACCTTTTTCTTAACAGATTGCTGAACTACTTCATCTATGTAGGCATTTTTCACCTTGAAACGAGCTGCAAAGAAGGCAAGAATACGATCCGTCGCATGTTCAAAACCGACTTTTAAGACGCCTAGCTTCTCCCCACGGTTGAGGGCCAAGGTACGATAGCCCTGCATGTTGCCAACTGTCTCTGAGAAATCGTAATATATCTGAAAGACTTGTTTTTCATCGAGACTTTCATCCTTGACTTGCGAGGTGATTTTAGAGTGTCTCAGCACTTCCTGATAGGTCAGTGAGCGCAAGGTCACATCTTCCGATAAGGCTTCTACCAAAATATCAACTGCCCCAGCCAAGGCTTCTTGACCAGTCGCAAATCCTTCACAGACATACTTCTCGGCCTCTTTCTCTAAGTCAGCTACATTCTGCAAAATCAAGCGTGCGAGAGGAAAAAGTCCAGCTTCACGGGCAATGGTTGCCTTGGTCCGACGCTTTTCCTTGTAAGGAAGATAAAGTTCTTCTACGTCTGCTAGTTTTTCGGCAGCTAAGATAGCTTCTTCCAATTCCTTAGTTAGCTTGCCTTGTTCTTGAATCTTAGCCAAGACAGCTTCTTTACGGTCGTTGAGATTTGTCAGACTTTTATCCAGATCAATAATCGCCTTAATCGCCACCTCATCCAGACTACCAGTCATGTCCTTGCGGTAACGTGCGATGAAAGGAATCGTCGCCCCTTCTGCCGTCAAACTTAGAACAGTATCGATTTGCTTTAAGGTTACACCCAAATCTTGGGAGATTTTTTCATATTTTTTATCCATAAATCTATTATACCATAAGGAACAGCCCTTGTTTCGTCCTACCCTTTTTTACCTCTTTGATTGTCAAAATAAAAATAATCCCTTTTCCGCAAAATAATAGTATAATAGAGGTAGAATGTAGAAAAGAGGTAAGCCCATGGCTGTTAAATTTACAAAAACGGATGATTTGGACAAGATGTTTGAAGAATTCGCCAAACTTCCTGACTTAACACAAGTCACTTTCCCAGATGACAAAGACAAAAAAGAAAAAGTTGAGAAGAAAAAATAGATGACGATTTTCCAATCTCTTCCTCCTAGCATCTTACAAGCAGGGGCTATTTTTCTCTCTATCATGATTGAAGCCCTTCCTTTTGTCTTGATTGGTAGTATTATTTCGGGCTGGATTGAAGTCTATATCACGCCTGATAAAGTCACTGAGTTTCTTCCTCGCAATCGTTGGGGGAGGATCTTTTTTGGTACCTTCATTGGTTTTCTCTTTCCTTCTTGCGAGTGTGGAATCGTCCCGATTATCAATCGTTTTTTGGAAAAAAAGGTGCCCAGCTATACAGCAGTTCCCTTTCTGGTGACTGCTCCCATCATCAATCCAATCGTTCTTTTCGCTACCTATTCTGCCTTTGGCAATTCAATAAAACTTGCCTTCTTGCGAGCGCTGGGAGCTATTGTGATTGCTTTGGTTCTGGGGATTTTCCTAGGTTTTTTCTGGAAGGAACCTATTCAAAAAGAGAATTCTATTACTTGTCATGAACACGACTTTTCACACTTGAGTTCTGCTAGAAAAGTGTTTCAGGCCTTTATACAGGCTATTGATGAGTTTTTCGATATGGGGCGTTACTTGATCTTTGGCTGTCTCTTTGCGGCCATCGTGCAGGTCTATGTCCCGACTCGGATCCTGACCTCTATCAGCGCAAGTCCAATACTTGCGATTCTCTTGCTCATGTTTCTAGCCTTTCTCCTCTCTCTTTGTAGCGAAGCGGACGCCTTTATCGGAGCTTCTCTCCTCTCGAGCTTCGGCCTAGCGCCAGTCCTTGCTTTTCTGGTCATTGGCCCCATGCTTGATATCAAAAATCTCCTCATGATGAAACACTATCTCAAAGCGCGCTTCATCTGGCAATTCATGGGCATCGTGACTCTGCTTGTCTTACTTTATTCTTACGTGATGGGGGTGATGTTATGATTCGCTTTATCATTCTATTGGGCTATTTTGCTCTGACCCTTTATCTACAGCTATCTGGCAAGCTCAGCCACTACATCAACCTCCACTATTCCTATCTAATCTATATTTCTATGGTCCTTTCTCTTCTGTTGGCTCTGATCCAATTCTATATCTGGATCAAGAAAATCAACTCTCACAGCCATTTGGAAAGCCGTCGAGCTAGACGAATCAGCATCCTTTTACTGTCTCTACCTCTCTTGATTGGAATTGCCTTTCCCACAGTAAGTTTGGACTCAAGAACCGTATCTGCCAAAGGCTATCATTTCCCACTCTCTGAGGGAATCGACACAGCTATTCAGGCAAGCGAAGGTACATCTAGTCAATACCTCAAACCCGATACCAGTACCTATTTTTCCAAGTCTGCTTATGAAAAGGAAATGAGGGCTACAGCTGATAAATACCTTTCCCAGCCAACCATTCAAGTCACTGATGAAAACTATATGGAGGTCATGGAAGTTCTCTATGACTATCCTCAAGAGTTTGAAGGAAAGCAAATCGAGTTTACAGGCTTTGTCTATAACGATCCTAGTCATCCAGATAGCCAGTTCCTCTTTCGCTTTGGAATTATTCACTGTATCGCAGACTCTGGTGTATATGGGCTCTTGACCAAGGGAAACTCACGCCAGTATCCTGACAATACCTGGATTACCGCTAGAGGAACCCTGACACTCCACTACCATAAAGAACTCAAACAAAAACTCCCAACACTGGAAGTTGAGAGTTTCACCAAAGTAGACAAACCAGAAAATCCTTATGTCTATCGTGTGTTTTAATAAAAAGTAGCCTTTTCAGGCTACTTTTTTTGTCCATTATATGAATTTCATTCTACCTTCTCTTTCGAATTGATAGAAAACTCTCACTCTCCATCCTTCCAGTTCCGAGCAATTTCTTCGTCTTTCTGGAGTTGGTCTACGAGCTCGTCGATGGAGTCAAATTTGACCATATCACGGACACGGTCCAGCCAGTAGACCATGACTGTCTCACCGTAAATATCGTCTGAAAAGTCGAAAATATTGACTTCAAAACGCGGCTCTTCTCCATCGAAAGTAACATTTTTCCCAACACTTGCCATGCCACGATATCTCTGACGTTGTACTTCTACATCGACTACATAAACACCGTCAGCTGGCATATAAGTTCGATCTCTTAGGACCAGATTGGCTGTTGGATAACCGATAGTACGCCCACGCGCATTTCCATGAACGACCATCCCACGAGATGGGAGTGGTGTGCCGAGCAGATGCTTGACTTCCTTGACATCTCCATCAAGAATAGCTTGACGAATCCGTGTAGAACTAATCTTGCCCTTTTCGTCCTCAACCGGAGGAACAATGATGATCTCTCCATCAAAATAATCCTTCAGGTCATCCGCAGTTTTCTTGTCTGAACCAAAGGTGTAATCAAATCCTGCTACGATAATCGCTGGTTTTAAAGCTCTAACATAAGTATCAAAGAATTCTTGACCCGTTAAACTAGCAAATTTGCTACTAAAGTCGAGCAAGAAAAGAGCCTCTACCCCGTGCCACTTCATCTTGTGCTCCCGTTCTTCGTGATTGACGATATGGAGCATGAGCTCAGGTTGGTAAGGTTGTAAGGCAAGTTTTGGCGACTCTGTAAAGGTCATCACAACAACTGGCAGATAATCCTTCATCGAAGCCTTGCTGGCTACTTCAAAAAGTTTCTGATGACCCTTGTGAATGCCATCAAAATAACCTAGTACAAGGACTGTTTTTCCCGGTACTGCAATGTCTTTTTCGTTCTTAATAGGTACTGTTGTAATCATGAAACTATTATATCATAGAGCCAGTCTTTTCGCTAAGAGGAAATCCCAAATGTCGTTTTTTGCGCCTGAACTGACCTAGTTAGACAATTCAAGCTATGAGTTTTAAAAAATAGCACCTCCTAAGAGATGCTATCGTTTGGTAACTAGTTTACTGTTTCTTCCAAGTCTTTTAACTTAACCGAAACAATCTTAGACACACCTGATTCTTGCATGGTAACTCCATAGATAGAATCCGCTGCCGCCATGGTCCCCTTACGGTGAGTCACGACGATAAACTGACTATCCTTGTCAAAGCGATTGAGGTAGTCCCCAAAACGTTTAACATTGGCTTCATCAAGTGCCGCCTCTACCTCATCCAAGATAACAAATGGAATCGTCTTGACTCGAATGATAGAGAATAACAAGGCCAGAGCCGAAAGGGCTTTTTCACCACCACTCATGAGGTTAAGCGACTGGATTTTCTTACCTGGTGGTTGAACAGAAATCTCCACACCAGCTGTTAAAAGGTCGCCCTCAGTTAATATCAAGTCTGCCTGACCTCCACCAAACATCTGTCTAAAGGTCACTTTAAAGGACTCACGGATAGCCTCAAAGGTTGATTTAAAGCGTTCCTCAACCTCATCATTCATCTCTGTGATGGTCTCAAGGAGTAGGTTTTTCGCAGACAAAATATCATCTCGTTGGCTATTTAGGAAATCCAGACGGTTGTGAACTTCTTCGTACTGGTCAATAGCGTCCAAGTTGACCGGACCCAGTGAGCGAATAGCCTTCTCTAAATCCTTAACCTCTTGCTCCGCCAGATTGAGATTTTCCAGTTCATGAGCCTTTTCTAGTGCCTCTGTGTAGCTGATCTGGTACTGGTCAGTTAATTGAGCTTGTAAATAGCGCAAGCGTTCGCTGACCTTTTCTTTCTTGGCTTCAGCACGTGTTTGTTTGCGAATCCACTCCTCATTCTGCTGACGAGCTTGATCCAAATGGCTGGAAATATCATCCAGCTGACCTTCGATATCATCCAACTCAAACTGCTTGCGAATCAAACCTTGTTGGAGGTTTGTTTTCTGAGTTTTGGCCTCTTCCGCCTGCTGACTTAGCAGATCCGTATCCACTTTCTCAAGATTATCAACCTTTTCTTGGAGGAGACGCTGGATTTCCTCTTGCTCGATATCCAGGTTATCCAGTTCCTTGCCTAAGCGTTCAATATCAGTAACTTCGTACCGTTTTTGTCCTTGCAGTTCTGACTTAATCAAGCGCGCTTGAGAAATCTGTTCCTGCAAGTTTTGATAGCGTTCTTGAATAGCGTTTTTGTTAGACTTAATCTCTTCAATCTCAGCTTCCAGATTTTGCTTTTCACTGGCGATAGTAGCGAGGCGCTCTTGGCATTTTTCCTTATCCGCTTGCCAATCTCCTTCAGAAAGACGATTTAATTCTTCTTTTTGAAGTTTCCAAAGAGTTTCTAACTCTTCCACTTGCTGATTGGTTTGCTGATAAGCAAGGTACAAACCTTGCTCCTGAATACGAGCTTGCTCACCTTGTGATTTAATGGCTTCTAATCGTTCTGTCAATACCGCCATCTTGTCTTGCAGGGTCTTCAAACTCGCTTCTTCTGACCGCAAGTCAGCTTCTTCTTCAGCAATTTCTTTTTGTAATTGCTCCAGCTCTGGCTTGATGAAAATACTGTTGTTTTGCCGATTGGCACCACCTGCATAGGAACCACCTGTACGCAACTCGGTCCCATCCAGTGTCACCATGCGAACCTGATAGCGAACTTGACGTGCAGCTGCTCGCGCATGTTCTACGGTATCAAAGATAGCCGTCGTAGCTAGCAAGTTTTTGAAAATGACTTCTAGTCTCTTATCAAACGACACCAACTCATCTGCCATACCCAGAAATCCTGGACTTGCCGCGATAGCATCTTGATTCTGACTAGAAATCGTACGCGCTTTGATCGTTGTCAATGGAAGAAAGGTCGCACGACCAGCTCTGTTACGTTTTAGGAAATCAATCGCCTTAGTCGCTGCGTTCTCATCTTCTACGATGATGTGCTGACTGCTTGCTCCTAGCGCAATCTCAAGAGCTGTTTGATAATGAACATCAAAAGTCAGATGTTCACTAACCGCACCAATAATCCCACCTAAGCGGTCTTTTTCTTGGAGAACACTCTTAACACCCGCGTAAAAGTTGCTATGATTTTTAAGGATATTTTCCAAACTTTGGGCTCTAGCCTGCTTGTTTTTGAGACTATCCAGACGGTCAAAGAATTGGCTCTGCTGAGCTTGGTAAGAAACTTTTTGTTCCTCTTTCTCCTTGGCACTAGTTTGGTAATCTGACAATAATTTCTGAACCTGCTCCTTGGCAGTTTCAAGCTCAGCCTTTTGTTGACTTGCTTTCTCTTTAGCTGTAGCCAATTGTTCTTTCAGTTTTTCAAGTTGATCTGCTTGTTTTTGAGATAACTGACGGCTGTTCTCCAGTTCATTCTCGATACGGGTCAGTTGGTTTGAGACATCCGCTTCTTCTTGTAAAAGAGCGACAAAGCGTTCGCGCAAGAGCTCAATCATCTGGTCAGGATCGTCTGAGAAAGCCAACAATTCTGCCTCTAGGCGATTGAGTTCCTTGTTATTTTTAGCTAGACTTTCCTCTAACTGTTCCAGATTCTCTTCTTTTTCAGCCTTTTCCTTACTTAGAGCCTTTCTCTTATCTTCCAAAGTCTCCAAACGGGCTTGTGCTTCTTGTTGATTGAGGGCAACTTGCTCGGATTCCAGTTTGGATAGGGCTAGTTTTCGCTCTAAGTCACTGATCAAACTAGTCAAATCCATCAAGCTACCTTGGTCTTTAGCCATTTGAGCTTGGAGATCCTGGCGTTTCTTTTTAAGACTTTGATTTTCCTCTTCTAACTCTTCACGCTTTTGGTAATAGCTAGTCAAAAGTTCCTGAACCTGCGTTAGTTCTTCTTCTGTCAGCTCTAGTTCAGCCTTGTTTTCCTTGATCTGAGCGACCAAAACATCCAAGTAAATAGCCTTGCGTTGACCATCCAAGTCGAGAAACTTACGAGCATTCTCGGCTTGTTTTGCAAGGGGCTTGATTTGATTGTTCAACTCATAGATAATATCCTCTAGACGGTCTAGATTGTCCTGAGTTTGTTGCAGTTTGCTCTCTGTTTCTTTTCTTCGAGTTTTGTACTTTAAAACTCCAGCAGCTTCTTCAAAAATGGCACGGCGTTCCTCTGGTTTGGAGTTAAAAATCTCCTCAACCTTCCCTTGTGAGATGATGGAGAAGGAATCTCGTCCCAATCCCGTATCCAAAAAGAGATCGTGAACATCACGCAAGCGGACTTTCTTGCCATCAATTCGATACTCGCTATCACCACTACGATAGATATGACGTTCTACCTTAATGACTTGCCCCGCATCCTTGATAAAACCATCTTCATTATCCAAGATCACGACAACTGAAGCATAATTGAGTGGTTTGCGGCTTTCAGTTCCAGCAAAGATAACGTCTGGCATCTTTCCACCGCGAAGGCTCTTAACACTGGACTCTCCCAAGGCCCATCGCAGACTTTCTGTGATATTTGACTTCCCAGATCCATTTGGCCCAACGACAGCTGTCACACCTTGATCAAAAACGACCTTGGTCTTGTCAGCAAAAGACTTGAATCCCTGGATCTCAATCTCCTTTAAATACATGAACCCAGCCCTTTCTCAACGGCATTTTTTGCGGCCTCTTGCTCTGCTAATTTTTTAGAACGGCCTTGGCCTTTTCCTATACTCTTGCCCTCAACCAGAACTTCTACATCAAAAACCTTATCATGGGCAGGCCCCGTCTCAGAGGTCACCTGGTAGCGAATATCCACATCTCCATTGACTTGGAGCAGTTCTTGCAAGTGTGTCTTGTAATCCTTAATCATTTCAAAGTCACCTGCTTCAACCTTGGGAATCATGACCTGATAGATAAACTCTTTTACCCTAGCAACATCCTTGTCTAAAAGCAACGCTCCCAAAAAGGCTTCAAAGGCATCTCCAAGAATGGTGTCACGATTGCGACCACCAGATTTTTCTTCTCCTTTTCCTAGCTTGATAAACTGATCAAACTGGCAATCACGCGCAAAACCAGCCAAACTCTCCTCACGGACAATCATAGCACGGAGTTTAGACAAATCTCCCTCTGGTTTCCTAGGATATTTTTTATAAAGATATTCTGAAATCAATAATTGCAGAACAGCGTCTCCTAAAAATTCCAAGCGCTCATTGTGTGAAATTTTTAAGAGGCGGTGCTCATTGGCATAACTCGTATGAGTAAAAGCCGTTTCCAATAAATTCTTGTCTGCAAATTCGATTGCAAAACGCTTCTTTAATACAGTTTGTAATTCTTTCATACCAACCTCTTTCTAACTGATAACAGTCTCTTTTATTATATCAAAAAAAGCCCCCTGAGTCACTTTAAAACGGGACTAGAGGGGATTTGAAGCATTTTTTAGAATAAAATTTTCAATTTTAGGGGCAAATTTGGGGCGAGATAAAGAAAAAGCTTTATTTAAAGCTTTCCTAGACTGTTTACATCCACCCTGAGGGAATCGAACCCCCATCTCAAGAACCGGAATCTTACGTGATATCCATTACACTAAGGGTGGAAACTTGTCTTATTATAACAGAAATTTGCTCTAATAACAAGTTTTTTATGGGTGGAGTATGCGTCCATTAGTGGGATGCATCACCATTCCAGATAGAGTTTTTCACGATAACATAATCAACGTGCTTGAGGTCAGCAACCTTGCGTCCACCTGCGTAGGAAATGGCACTTTGCAGATCCTGCTCCATCTCAGTGAGGGTATCTTGCAAATGTCCTTTGGCAGGAAGTAAGATGCGTTTTCCTTCCACGTTTTTATAAGCTCCTTTTTGGTATTGAGAAGCTGAACCATAGTATTCTTTGAACTGTTCGCCATCGACTTCAATCGTTTTTCCTGGACTTTCGATGTGTCCTGCAAAAAGGGAACCAATCATGACCATGCTAGCACCGAAACGGATAGACTTGGCAATGTCACCATGGGTACGAATCCCACCATCAGCGATGATTGGTTTACGCGCAGCCTTAGCACACCAGCGTAGGGCAGCCAACTGCCAACCACCTGTACCAAAACCTGTTTTCACCTTGGTGATACAAACCTTCCCAGGACCGATTCCAACCTTAGTAGCATCTGCACCAGCATTTTCCAATTCACGCACAGCTTCTGGTGTCCCAACGTTACCAGCAATGACAAAAGTATCTGGCAATTCTTTCTTGATGTGCTGAATCATTGAGATCACACTATCCGCATGTCCATGAGCAATATCAATCGTGATATACTCAGGAGCATCAGCCTTGAGCTGGCTAACAAAGCCATACTCGTAATCCTTGACACCTACAGAAATGGAAGCAATGAGCCCTTGATCGTGCATACGTTTGATAAAAGGAATGCGTCCCGCTTCATCAAAACGGTGCATAATGTAGAAGTAACCGCCTTTAGCAAGTTGCTCTGCTACGTTCTCATCCAAAATCGTCTGCATATTTGCTGGCACAACAGGTAGTTTAAAAGTGTGTTTTCCAAACGTAATACTTGTATCCGCTTCTGAACGGCTTTTAATCACACATTTATTAGGGATCAACTGAATATCTTCGTAATCAAAAATTGGAAATTCATTTAACATATCGATGTCTCGTTTCTTTTATAATGACCTACCTATGCTTGCGCATCCCTACGCCTTTTCCCGACGTTTCCTTGATTTATTATAAATCAAAGTACAGTTTTTGTCAAATATTTGTAATAATCACATCATATCGTTCGGAAATTAATTATATGAATAGCAAAAAAGTGAAGAGATTACTTTCTCCCCACTTCTTCATCAATAATCGCTTTAAAATTTTCTTCTGAATTTCCCATCATTTTACAAAATGCACTATAGAATGAGGCATTCTGAGGGATTCGAATAGACCACTTCTTCAATTGAGCTCCATAGCCAGCTACTTTTCCTATTTCACTATTTACTGACTGCTCCATACTAGGAAAAATCAGTCCAGCTTTCTCAGCTTTTAAAATATAAGAATAGGAAATCAGCTGGAACAAGTCCTCGCGGTTAATTCCTTTTTCAGTGAACTCCAGTTTTTTATATTTTGCATCTAAAACAATCTTTCGTTCTCTGTCATAAAAATCTGGATATACTTTTCGTTTCCCAACAGAAAATACTGAAATTCCATCCGTCTTATCCTTATTTCTGGGATGTACAAAACCTTTTGGCAACAAGGTGTAAACATACTCTTCCCAAAGCCAGGCAACATCAAAGAGAATACCATGTACCCTTTGGGCTTGAGGTCCAAGACCATGCTTTTCTCTACTCAAAATCATCAAGCAGAGTTCCTGTAATTTTCTATACTCTCTGAAATAGGCGTGTCGGATGGGTTTGATTTTATTCATTCTGATAATCTTGGCACGATCAGCTAGTTTATAAGCTGGAGTTACACGAGTAATTTCTGTCATATTTTCACGATTACTATCGAGCAGAACTCCGAAACTTTTCTGATTCTTTATGTACTCAATCGTATGTCGAATCAACTGCATGAGTGGATTATCATAAGTAAACTCTCTAGTGGTATAGGCAATATTTCCCGTAAAAGGGAGATTTTTTTTCAGATGATTTCCAACATCTAGTACACCCTTTACATGACTATCGTTATGAAAAAATCGCTGGTACTCCTTATAAAGGCCTTTTCTGAGAGCAGCTTGTAAATACTTGGGAAAGAGGTAAATCAAGAGTTGATAGAGCTTATCTTCGGGAGATAGACCGACATCCAAACTAGTGAGATTGATATGAAGAACCTTTTGTAAAAGATAATGCAAAAAATGGTCGTTACTTTCATCAGAAAAACGAGAGGAAATCGTCAATCTTTCCTGATCACACCCCAGAAAACCAATCACATTACCTGTCTTGATTTTCTGATTGACTGTTTCAAAAATCTTTTGGTCCTTATCTAAGTCAGGAGAATATTGCAGGTCATTTGGAAATATAAAGATACGGTCCTCTCTAGAAAGGTTATCCAGTGTTCTATCAAGAAGAGCTTGACTTAGTTTGGGATATTCAGCGACAAAGTCTTCTTTAGCAATTCTATGCTGATTATCAGTTATCCGCATCATTATCACCAGTATCTTGGGGTTCTGTTTGCTCTTTATTTGTCAGATCAAATGCTTTTTTCAATGTTTGCAGAGTTTCACCTTCTTCATAAGAACCACGCAAGTAGTCTTCTAGTAGCGGTTTAATATAATCAGACCAGAGTAATTCATAGTCAAAATCTACATCCTTCAACTTAAGGAAATAACTTGGTCCGATATGATAATGGCTATTTAGCTCCTGAACGTTTTCGATAGCAGCGTTCAAATTTCTAAGACGAATTTTAGCTTCTTCGGCTTTATCACCAAGCACCTCATCAAGCATACCAACTTGACTCTCGGCAGTAACTTCAACAAAGCGGAAACGACGACGCATAGCAAAATCAAAGGTATCCACTGAACGATCAATATCATTCATTGTTCCGATGATGTAAACATTTTCGGGGATATAAAACTTTTCATCAGTTTCGTGTAGATTTGCATATTGGGTAGAAACACTTCCCTTTTCACCACGGTAGCCAGGGTCAATAGAGAAAAAGAGTTCCCCAAAAATCTTAGAAATCTCACCACGATTAATCTCATCGATGATGAAGACGAATTTCTTGTCTGTGTTAATCATTGGGGATACATAATCACATAAACCATAACTTTCTTTCATGTGATCCAAAACAATTTTTTGATAAGTTTCGTACTTTAAATTAGTATCTTCACCCTTGTACAAAAGATACACTTTTTCTTTGGTAGCAACAGGAGAATCAAACTTCACATTCCCTTGACTATTTAAACTGGCTGGAACAGAACTACGAGGAAAGAAGTATTGTCCTTGCTTTTCATTGATAGCATCCGTTAGCTTCCTCCACGCTTCCTCAAAATTATCTTGTCCTCCAGTTTTCTGAGCATCTATAGCATTCTGACAAAACTTCTTAAAAATACCTTCTTTTAATTTAAAAAATATACTGCCATCCTCATTTGAATCCGGTCTTAAACCCTCAATAAAATCCGTATAATCATAAGATGGGTGAAACTGTACAAAGCCGATTTGGTCTTCATCGCCATCCGTTAATTCTTTAGCAATTTCTTTAGCAAGATAAGTTTTTCCTGTGCCAGGTGCACCACGGAGGATGAGGTTTTTGGATTTTTTTAATATATCTAAATAATCGTTAATATTTTTATTCATAACAACTTTCTCTACATTTTTTCTGTATGTACCATTTAGAATAGATTTATATAAATTGATACGTTCTGAATTTCTATCCCAGTTGATGGTTTGTCTTGTACCTTTTTTACCTTGGTATTCCCATCCACCATCTACTTTCAACCAATTAACACCAATACAATGTTTAAACTCTGTTTTTGTTTCATCAAAGTAATATGTTTTCACACATTGTCCAATACCTAAAATTTTGTTAAATCCTGAGGTAGCTATTATATAATCATTTATTTTTATGTCATGTGCAAACTTCCAAATAAATAAATTTCTCTGCTTTCCTTGCTTCAATTCTTCAGGATTATTGTAATCTAAAATATTAGATAAATTAGAATCAAAATCTATACAAGCTATATTCTCTTCTTTAAACAAAGACCAAACTTTTCCACCTCCTCCTGCAACTATCATCCAATAATTTAATTTTTCTTCCATTTTGTAGCTCCATTTTCATATTATAGGCTAGTTAGTATTTAATATTTCAAAACCCTATTTCACATATAGAATATCATATCTATTTAAAAAAGAAAAGAAATTCTAAAGAAAAAGCCCAGTGTTAGGAGCTTCAATGTCTCTTAACACTAGACTTCTTTTCAATCTTAATAATACTCACCCTGACGGTAGTCCCATGAGTTAAAGGTATCTGACAAATGCATCATGATTTTATCAATGTCAAGCCCTTTACGAATCACAACAGGAGCTGGAGATGTTGATCGTGCTCCGCCTTGTTCTGGGATAAGCTTGCCGTCTTTATCAACCATAGACACCATCACACCTTGCTCGTAGCGGGTTTCAATGGTTTTGTCAGGTTGGATTGAGGCAACGTAGTCGTCTGCTTCGATAACAAGATCCACTGCTCCTTCGATACGTTCCCCAATTCCTTCAACCTTACCACGATTTCCTTTTCCAGAAGGGTTTGCAGATGAGGCATAAACCATTTTACCTTCTTCCCAAAGTTTAGCAGCCAACTGTTCACCAGCTTTACCAAACTTGATGACAAAACAGCTAGTACCACGAACGTCTGTCATGAGTTCTTCACGACCATCACCGTATGCTTTCAATTTCTCAAAGGCTTCTGGTTTCCATGGAAGGATACAACCTAGAAGAATGTCTTCGTCCCAATGTTTTTGGTAGAAGGCTTCAATTTCTGGATTGAGTTGTGCTAAAGCGCGAAGCTCATCCATGCTTCCACAAAGTACAACACCTGGTTTGTTACGGTTACGCTCTTTAGCTTCAAACTTACGCTCAAGTCCTTCCTTATCACTAGTCATGATGATGTAACCAACTTTTGTAGGGCAAACGATACATCCGCCCTCACCTTTTAAAATGTCATAGCCTTCCTGTGAAAGTGTTCCGTTCCATTGAATGTGTTTTGTCATAGTTCTATTTCCTTTTCTATTTTTATTCTAATCCTGCCAATAGGCTGGGCGTTGTTTTTCATAAGCAGCAATCAAATCTTCGTACTGCAAAGTAATACCGATATCATCCAAACCATTTAAGAGCTTGTGTTTCCATTCACTATCGATTTCGAAAGTGAATTCTCCAACTGGTGAGATGATTTTTTGTTGTTCCAAGTCCACAGTTACCTGGTCGGTCGGTTTGAGTTGGGCTAGCTTTTCTCTAACCTCCCTAGGCTGAACAATAGGCAACATGCCATTATTGAGTTCATTATTGTAATGAATGTCACCGAAAGATCCTGCAATCACGACCTTAAAACCATAGTCGGCTAGAGCCCAAGCTGCGTGTTCTCTGGAAGACCCTGCGCCAAAGTTATCCCCTGAGATAAGAATACTGGCTTTACGATATTCAGGTCGGTTAAAGACAAAGTCTGGATCCTCAGTGTAGTTATCGTCCAGATAACGCCAAGCATACATAAGGTACTTACCAAAGCCTTTCTTATCAATCAACTTGAGAAACTGCTTGGGGAGTATTTGGTCGGTGTCAATGTTATCATTCATGAGAGGAACGGTCGTTCCCGTATAAACTGTAAATTTCTCCATATCCTCTCCTTACTGGGCTTCTGGCATCTGCCGAACATCTACGAAACGCCCTGCGATAGCTGCTGCAGCTGCCATAGCTGGACTACAGAGATGGGTCTTAGCACCAAAACCTTGTCTGTCCTCAAAGTTACGGTTGCTAGTTGAAGCGCAGTGGACACCATCTGGAACCTTGTCTGGATTCATCCCTAGACACATAGAACAACCGGGATCTCTCCACTCAAAACCAGCATCTAGAAAGACCTTGTCTAAGCCCAACTTCTCAGCAGCTCGTTTCACAGGACGAGAGCCTGGTACTACGATTGCTGTTAGATTGGGAGCTATTTTCTTTCCTTTGACAAATCGCGCAGCCAGTTGTAAATCGCTGAGACGAGCATTGGTACAAGAACCGATAAAGATATAACCTAGTTTAATATCTGCTGGCTTTTGACCAGGCTCCAAGTCCATGTAATTGTAGGCTCTCTCATCATTCAAATCCTTAATTTCTGGGAAGCTACTGTCAAAGTCAACCCCCATAGCAGGATTGGTTCCCCAAGTCACCATGGGAGCCAAGTCTGAGACATCCATCTGGATAACCTTATCATAGACAGCATCCTCATCACTGACAAGGGTTTTCCAGTCAGCAACTGCCTCTTCGAAAGCTTCTGGAACACATTCTCGTCCCTTGAGATAATCATAGGTAGTCTGATCTGGATTCATAATTCCCATCTTAGAGCCAAACTCGATGGACATATTGCAGATAGTCATTCTCTCTTCCATGGTCAGAGCATCAATCGCTTCCCCACGATATTCCACCACATAGCCAACACCGCAGGCAACGCCATACTTGGCAATCAAGGCGAGAATGTAATCCTTGGAATAAACTCCTTTTTGAGGAACACCAGTGAATTCTACCAGCATTTTCTTGGGTTTGACCTGCCAGAGGGTCTGGGTGGCAAAGACATGCTCGACCTCACTGGTCCCAATCCCAAAGGCGATAGCTCCGAAAGCTCCGTGAGTAGCTGTGTGGCTATCTCCACAGACGATGAATTTCCCTGGTTGGGTCCGTCCTGTTTCTGGACCTACCATGTGAACGATTCCCTGCTTTTCAGAACCGTGGGCCGCATGTTCAATACCAAACTCCTCAACATTTTCAGCGAGCTTATCAATTTGAGCCTTAGAAATAACATCTCGAATATCGTAGATATTGACGGTTGGAACATTATGATCAAAAGTTCCAAATGTCAAGTCTGGCCGTCTCAATCTGCGTCCCGCATCTCGTAATCCTTGAAAAGCTTGGGGACTGGTCACTTCATGAATATAGTGCTGATCCACATACATGAGTTGGGGTTGTCCTTCTTCTCCTGTGATGACATGGCGGTCCCATAATTTATCAAAAATCGATTTTCCTGCCATCCATTACCTCCAAATAAAATATAAGGCTACTAGTGTGGTCACCATCCCGAGAAACCAAACCGTTTTAAAATACCATTTTCTAGTCTTATGGTGAAAGGTGATTCCTGCCAACCAAGCACCAAAACCACCACAGACAAGTGCTATAGTCAAGAGAATCTTCTCTGGTATCCGCCAAGCACCTCTCCTTGCCTTGGATTTGTCGATTCCATAAATGATGAAAATTATGACATTCCAAATCAAGAGGGTAAGAGTGATTCCTTCGTTTATCTTCATAGTCTTTCAATGATGGCTTCCGTCATTTCCTTGGTAGAAGCCTTTCCTCCTATATCTCTCGTTAAAATTCCTGCTGCCAAACTGCCTTCTACAGCATGTTCAATGCGCTCTGCATCCTCAAAACGTCCAAAACTATCTCTCAACATCATGGCTACTGATAAAATCATGGAGATAGGATTGGCAATTCCTTGACCTGCAATATCAGGTGCCGAACCATGAATAGGTTCATAAAGACTTGGACCTTTTTCAGAATGACTAGCTGATGGCATGACTCCAAGTGTGCCAGATAGAACGCTTGATTCATCTGATAGAATATCCCCGAAGAGATTCTCCGTCACAATGACATCAAACTTAGCAGGATTGGTAATCATGAGCATGGCAGCTGAGTCGACTAGCTGGTGTTCCAAGATCACATCTGGAAAATCTTGCGCAATCTCCTCAGCTACTCTGCGCCAGAGTTTTGATGTCGCTAGAACATTTTGCTTATCGATACTAGTAACGATTTTTCTGCGACTTCTTGCAATTTCAAAGGCCTTACGAATAATCCGCTCTACTTCTTCATAGCTATAGTCATTGATATCACGCGCTTTGCGCTCTTCAAGGATATGATCCCCAAAGTAAATCCCACCTGTCAACTCACGCACCACGACAAAGTCTACACCAGCAATTCGTTCCGGTTTGAGAGGTGACAAATGCTTGAGACTGTCAAAGATTTTTACGGGGCGAATATTAGCATAAAGATTGAGTTCCTTACGAAGAGCCAGCAAGCCTTGTTCAGGTCGAATCACTGCCCCATCATATTGAGGACTACCGATAGCTGCTAGGAGAATAGCATCTGCTTCTCTACATGCCTTGAGGGTTTCATCAGGTAAGGGATGCCCCGCAGCATCAATACCTGCACCACCAAAGGTGCGTCTATCTATTTCATAGTCAAAACCTGTTTTTGAAGCTAGAGCCTCCAGAACCGCTAAACCAGCTTCCATGATTTCTGGACCGATTCCATCCCCTGCTAGAGCTACTATTTTCTTTGTCATAGCCTTCTCCTTTACACACTAGGCATGTCTCGGTAGGAAACGCTGTGCCCCATCTCACCAGCATTCTCTTTTTGAACAAAGGTATTGGCATTTATGTAGGCAATAGCTGAAGCCTTCAGTACATCGAAATCAAGCCCTGCTGCGTTAAAGATGGTCTCTGTATCTCTGTTTTCAACAGTCACCAAAACCCGAGCCTGGGCATCGATCCCATCTGTCACCGCATCGATAGTGTAGGATACCAAGCGAACAGATTGATTGAAGAACTTGTCGATGGCGTTAAAGATTGCTTCAACAGAACCTTGCCCTGTCGCATTGAATTCGACTTTCTCACCATCCATATTTGCTAGACTAACGAGCGCTTCGATGTCATTGTCCGCATGGGTTTGAAGTTGTAAATCATCAAAGTGGAAGCCTTCTGGATTTTCAACCATGGTTCCAGCTACCAGAGCTTGAATATCTGCATCTGTGATTTCTTGTTTCTTGTCCGCTAGTGCCTTGAACTTAGCAAAGAGTGGTTTGATATCCTCTTCTGTAAAGTCTAGAGCCAATTCTCTTAGTTTTTCAACAAAGGCATGGCGACCAGACAATTTTCCAAGCGGAAGACTATTACTCTTAACACCGACCAATTCAGGTGTAATGATCTCATAAGTAAGAGGATTTTTAAGGACTCCATCTTGGTGAATGCCCGATTCATGAGAGAAGGCATTGCCACCAACAACCGCCTTGTTTTTAGGAACTGGAATACCTGAGAAGCGAGAAACCATTTCTGACGTATTGATGGTTTCGTTTAGGACAATACTGGTTTCTGCTTGGTAGTAATCTTGGCGAATATTAAGCGCCACTGCAATTTCTTCCAAAGCAGCATTGCCAGCTCTCTCCCCGATACCATTGATGGTTCCTTCGACTCGTCCTGCTCCATTCTTAACAGCAGCAAGGCTATTAGCTACAGCCATTCCGAGGTCATCGTGACAGTGAGACGAATAGATAATCTGACGATCGGTCTTGACATTCTCAATTAAGTATTTGAAGATGGCACCATATTCCTCTGGCGTAGTAAATCCAACCGTGTCAGGGATATTGATGTAGGTCGCACCTGCATCCACAGCTGTCTGAACAACTTGCAAGAGGAAATCCAATTCTGTTCTGGTCGCATCCTCTGGAGAAAATTCGACAATTTCAAACTTAGAACAAGCATAAGAAACATGTTCACTGATTGCTTCCAAAATCTCTTCCTTGCTCTTATTGAGCTTATACTTACGGTGAATCGGACTAGTCGCGATAAAGACGTGAACCTGAGGATACTTGGCATCCTTGAGCGCCTCGTAACAAGCATCTATATCAGACTTGACTGAACGGGCCAAACCTGTCACCGCTGTTTTCTTCAAGACCTTGGCAATCTCCTGAACTGCTCTGAATGAATCTGGACTCGCCGCCGGAAAACCAGCTTCGATAGCCGAAATCCCCCATTTCTCCAGCTGTCTTGCAATGGCGACCTTTTCCTTGATTGAAAAGTTAACGCCTGGTGTCTGCTCACCATCACGGAGACTGGTATCTAAAAACTCAACTCTACGCATGAGAATTCCCCCTTCAAAATTTCAGTATAGAAAAAACATCTCGCTCGGAAACCCAAGCGAGATGTTGATTTACTCCCGCTTGGTAAGCCAAACAGGACTAATGCTTCTGCACTAGCCCGAGTACCTCAACAACAAAGCAAATTGATTAAACTTAGCTGTTTTCATGTTTGACTTTCTCCTTCGTTTGATGTCTTGTTAAGTATTTTAGCATAGGAAAAAACTATTGTCAAGAAAAAATCCAATATTTTCTGAAAATTTCTTCAGTAAAGAATATTTTGCTAATTGAAAGTATTTAAAAATACAAGGAGACTTCCTTACTTTTTCAATGTCAAATTCCAACTGATTTCTAGCAAATCTAGAACGTCATCATCCGATAAACTATCATCAAGAGCAAGACTAATCCAGTAACGTTTGTTCATATGAAAGGCAGGATAAATGCCCTTTTGTGAAAGTAAGTCAGCAACGCAGTCATGTTTGAGGTTGACGGCTTCCACTAGCCCTTCTCTCCCCTTATCTAACTTATCCCATGGGATTCTCATCAAAACAGCATACCACTTTTGATTGTCTTCATGGCGCAATACAGCTGTATCAGGTGATTTTTCCCACAAATACTCCAATTGATTACCATACTTTTCCTGAACTTGAGCCATGATACGCTTAGTCTGAGGACAGATAAAATACTGCACATCAAAGCAAGCCTTCCGAATCTGGTGAAGAATCTCCAAACAAGCCTCACGGACACTTCCGACAAAACTTCCCCTCATGCTTTCCATATGAACTTGAGGATAGAGATCACCCGTTTCCTGGTCAAAAACCTGAAAACTCACATTTTCCGTAGTAATGGAGACTGTCATGAAAAATTCACCCTGCAAAATCTGGCAACTATAGGTCCTGACTTCTCCATTTTCTACAAAACCATAGTCTCTGGCCTTTTCTTTATTAAACTGATAGGATTTAAAAATTTCAAACATAAGTGAAAACTGCTACCAAAAGCTAGCAGTTCCTTTCTATTTTTTAAAAGACAACCTTAGTTCCATGCAATTGTGTCACGCCCAGCTGGTCGATAAAGGTTTGACGGTTGTCCAAGTCAATCCCCCCACCTGGTAAGATTTCAATTTTACCTTTTGCATGTTCCAAAATTCTGTGATAGTGTTCAAAACGTTTCTCTAGCGAGTCACCAGATACACCAGCACGAGTCAAGATACGAGTGACACCAGCTTGGCTGAGCCAGTCAATGGCTTCCAATTGCTCTTCATCACTCAATTCATCAAAGGCCATATGGAAGACAATTTCCATCCCTTTAGATGCGGCAATCAACTTCTCAAGATTAGTCTTATCCAACTTCTTATCAGCAGTTAATGCCCCAAATACAACCCCTTGACTTCCAGCCTGCGCAGTCAAACGGATGTCTTCCAGCATAATTGCTATTTCAAAATCAGTATAGACAAAATCGCCACCACGGGGACGAATCATAGTCATAATGGTCGTATCGTAGTTAGATGCCAGTTCAACCGCTGCCTTGGTCACTCCATAGCTAGGTGTTGTTCCTCCTACTGCTAGATTGTCACAAAGTTCGATTCGATGAGCTCCAGCCTGCATCGCTTTTTCAAGCAAGGTCACATTTTCAGCACAAAATTCGTAAATCATTTGATTCTCCTTGATCTTTTCTTTGAATTTATTATATCATATTATTTTAAATATGCTTTCATTTTTATCAAGGTAAATACTACTTTATTTATCTATTTTTTATCAGGAATCACTTTAAAGAGATAGTAGGTGATAAAAATAGTCAAGGCTCCCAGACCGATTTTGACTGGCAAAAGAGGGGCAAAATAAATAGAAATTCCCATCAAGATATAGATAGATACGATGATTTTTTTCTTACGTTCTCGCGCGATTGACTTGGTTTCCCGAAAATCAGCTACATAGGTCTGATAGAGCTTGGTATGATAAAGCCAGTCTTCAAAATGCTTAGAAGATTTTGAAAAGCAAGCGATTGCTAACAAAAGAAAGGGCGTTGTTGGCAAAAGTGGTAGGACAACTCCAATAACAGCTAAAGCCAGTGAAATAAAGCCAATACTGAGGTAAATGATACGCATGATCTCTCCTAGATAAATTACTCTTCCTCTAGTTTCGCATACAAGGAGGAAATTTGTCAAGCATCAACAAAAAAAGAGCCTGAAATTCATTTTCAGGACTCTGCATTCTATTTAATTTTTTCCTCTTCGTAGTCGCCATTACTACATACAACCTGCTTACCACCACCACGGACCTTTTTCTCCATAAGGAAATGTCCGCATTTTGGACAATCACGTCCAATTGGTTTATCCCAGGAAGTAAATTCGCATTCTGGGTAACGATTGCAACCATAGAAGATACGATTGCGCTTGGTTTTGCGTTCGATGATTTGTCCTTGATGACAGCTTGGACACTCGACTCCAATCTCTTTGACAATCGCTTGTGTGTGACGACAGTCTGGAAAATTGCTACAAGCATAGAATTTACCAAAACGACCGAGCTTAATGACCATCGGACTGCCACAAACCTCACAGTCAAATCCAGCTGGCTCATCCTTGATTTGGATTTTTTCCATTTCAGATTCAGCCTTGGCTACTTCTTTGGAGAATGGTTTATAAAATTCGTCAATAACCCGTTGCCACTGCTCTTTACCAACTTCGACATCATCCAGTTTTCCTTCCATTTCAGCTGTGAAGGTCACGTTTACGATATCTGGGAAATATTCAACGATGAGTTTATTGACAATTTCTCCCAACTCTGTTGGTTCAAAACGTTTGGCTGCCAGACGAACGTAGTAACGTTTTTGGATAGTTTCAATGGTCGGAGCGTAAGTTGAAGGACGTCCAACACCATTTTCTTCCAAGGTCTTGATAAGAGTCGCTTCCGAATAGCGAGCTGGCGGTTGAGTGAAATGTTGTTCTGGCTTGCTATTGACCTGCTTGACCACATCTCCAACAGCCATATCTGGCAACATTTTGTTCTTGTCAGAGTCATTGTAGATAGCAAGATAACCATCAAACTTAACTTGGCTTCCATTCGCTGCAAACTGAACCCCATTTTGAGAAAGCTTAACAGCCATGGTATCAAAGATAGCGCCCGTCATCTGGCTTGCCACAAAACGGTTCCAGATAAGGGTATAAAGTTTGAGCTGGTCTTTGTCCAAGTACTTAGCGATGCTTTCAGGTGTATTAAAGACACTAGATGGACGAATGGCTTCGTGGGCATCTTGAGCACCTGAGGCATTCTTGACCCTGCTACCATGCTTGGAATACTTGCTACCAAAACGGTCGTTAATGTAGCTTGCCGCTTCGTTCTGAGCTACTGGACTAATACGAGTCGAGTCTGTACGCATATAGGTAATCAAACCTTGCACACCTGATCCGATATTGATCCCTTCATAGAGCTGTTGAGCCACCATCATGGTCTTTCGAGTACGGAAATTGATTTTGTTAGCCGCATCCATCTGCATGGTTGAAGTTGTATACGGTAGGGGCGCATTGCGTTTGCGTTCTTTCTTATCTACCTGGTCTACTGAGAAATCTTTGCTAGTCAAATGGGACAAAACTTCTTTGACTTCTTCATTGGTGGTCAATTTCATTTTTTTGCCATTCATACCATAGAAAGAAGCCTGAAATTGTTTGGTTCCCTTCTTAAAGACACCATCAATTGTCCAGTATTCTTCAGGTTGAAAGGCATTGATTTCATTTTCACGGTCAATGATGAGCTTAAGGGCAATAGACTGTACGCGTCCTGCTGATAAGCCCTTCTTGACCTTTTTCCACAAAATTGGTGAAATCGAATACCCTACCAAGCGGTCCAAGACACGACGAGCTTGTTGGGCATCGACCAAGTCCATGTCAATCTTGCGAGGTTCTTTAAAGGCATTTTTTACAGCGTCTTTTGTGATTTCATTAAAGACTACACGGTTGGCATCATTCTCATCCAAATCAAGAATATGAGCCAAATGCCAGGAAATCGCTTCTCCTTCACGGTCCGGGTCACTCGCCAGAAAGACTTTATTGGCCTTTTTGGCTTCTTTTTTCAGATCATTGATGAGAGGGCCTTTTCCTCGGATATTGATATACTGTGGTTCATAGTTGTTTTCAATGTCAACAGACATACTAGATTTCTTCAAATCACGGATATGCCCGACACTGGCTAAAACCTTGTAGTTTCTGCCTAAATATTTCTCAATCGTTTTCGCCTTAGCAGGCGACTCTACGATGACTAGATTTTTCTTAACTGTTGATTTTTTCTTCTTTGTTGCCGTAGCCACACTATCACACCTTTTCAAAGTAATAAACTTTATAAAGTGTAAACCATTTTTCTATAGCTGTCAAGACTTAAATCCTATATATAGAAGAAAAGTTTATCTGAGGGAACAAATTTCTCCTTAAAATTCAAACTCAGCCAGCACATCTTGACCGCTACTAATCAGCTTTGCTCCCTCTTGAATCAGGTGGTGACAGCCATCTGAATGGCCATCTAAAATGTTTCCTGGAATAGCAAAAACATCGCGTCCTTCTTCCATAGCTCGCTCACAGGTAATAAGACTACCAGAACGCATCCTTGCCTCTGCAACGATCACACCACGGCAAAGGCCAGCAATGATGCGATTACGAGCTGGAAAGTGAAATTTCAAGGGTTCCTCACCAGGTCCGTACTCGCTAAGTACTAAATGGTGATTGCCAATGTGTTCCTGCAAACGTTTATTGGATCGAGGATAAAAAACATCCAATCCTGTTCCAATCACTGCAATTGTTCTTCCTCCATTCTGGAGTGCAGCCATATGGGCAGCCGTATCAATCCCTTTGGCTAAACCACTGACCACGATTAACTCGTTTTCCAAACCTTGAATGACTTTCTGAACCGATTTTGCTCCCTGACTAGAACATGAACGACTCCCTACAACAGCAACTTTCGGAAACTTTAACAAGTCCAGATTTCCTTTATAAAACAAGAGCGCTGGAGCATCATAAATCTCACTCAGATCCCAAGGATAACAGTCATCAAGAATAGAAAAGGATGGGAATTTTTGAAACTCCTTCTCCAACTGCGCATCATCTATCTGGAAATAGCGTTCCATAAAAACTGCAGGATTGCGGCACCCAGAGATTTCAGCAATGTCACCTAGCAAGAGCTCCTGATCTACAGTCTCATCATATTCAAGAACAGTTAAAATCTGTTGATTGGTCAGTCCAGCTTTGCGCAGTTTATAGATTTCATAGTTATCAATTTTCATAAGAAACTCCATTTCTTTTTCTACTCTCTTATCTATTCGTAAAAATAACAAAAAGAAGACCGGTTGATCTTCTTTTTTTCATTTATTCAGATTTAGTAGTTGACCAGCTACTTTCAACCATCGGTAAGATTGTTTTTAAAGTTTCCCCATCCCCTTCAAGTGAAACATAGCGGATTTTACCATCATTTGATCGGAAAACCCAGGTAACGAGGTATTTCCCTGACTTAGCAATTGCATTGACAACATAGGCTTCATAACCTCCAATGGTCGATTTGGAGCCCCAAACCTTACTGAAATCAGAGCTTTGTTCTTTGGAAGTTAAAATACTAGCAGAGACAGTCACAACATCCAATTTAGCATATTCTTCTTCGCTGATATTAAATTGCTCAGCCTTGAAGGTATTCAGCGTAACAATGTTGATATCTGTTCCATCACAATACTGTATATCATTTCCACCTTCTACTTCATGGAATCGAACCCATGATTTGGGTACCTTGACAAATCCATATTCATTCGAACCGATGATTTGTGTCTCTTCCTTTTTCGCTTCAGAAACAGCAGAACTAGAGCTACTCGTTTCCTGACTGCTAGAAGAACTAACAACCGCAGTCGAACTTTCTTCGGTTGCTGTTTGCGACTTATTGGAGCATGAAGCTAAAAAAGCACTAACAGTAACTACAGTACCTAAAATCAATAATTTTTTCATCATACCACCTCTCCATCTGCATTATAAGAAAAATAAGAACTTCTGTCAAATTCTGACCTAATTGATTCTGTTAGTTTCCGATTTTATTGCTCACATTTAAAGCAAAAACTCTTGAAAAATCTTCAAGAGTTTTGTTTTTTATTTCTATTCTTCATCCATACTCAAGACGCTGAGGAAGGCTTCTTGTGGGACTTCTACTGATCCGATAGCTTTCATGCGTTTCTTACCAGCTTTTTGTTTTTCAAGGAGTTTGCGTTTACGAGAAACGTCACCACCGTAACACTTGGCAAGTACGTTTTTACGAAGGGCCTTAATATCCGTACGAGCCACGATTTTGTGCCCAATAGCTGCTTGAATCGGTACCTCAAACTGTTGACGAGGGATGATTTTCTTGAGCTTATCCACGATGAGTTTCCCACGCTCGTAGGCAAAATCCTTGTGAACGATAAAGCTGAGGGCATCCACCTTATCCCCATTGAGAAGAATGTCCATTTTGACCAGCTTAGATGGGCGATACTCTGACAATTCGTAGTCAAAGCTTGCATAACCACGCGTCGAAGACTTGAGCTTATCAAAAAAGTCAAAGACAATTTCAGCAAGTGGGATTTGATAGATGACATTAACACGATTATCATCAATATAATCCATGGTTACAAAGTCCCCACGCTTGCGCTGAGCCAATTCCATAACAGCACCGACAAACTCCTGCGGTACCATAATTTGCGCCTTGACATAAGGTTCTTCAATGGTCGCAATCTTAGTTGGATCTGGGAATTCTGATGGATTTGACACATCCATAGACTCACCATCAGTTTGGTTAACTTTGTAGATAACAGACGGAGCTGTCATGATGAGGTCAATGTTGAACTCACGCTCTAAACGCTCTTGAATAACATCCATATGGAGAAGTCCAAGGAAACCACAACGGAAACCAAATCCAAGTGCCTGAGATGTTTCTGGTTCAAATTGCAGACTGGCATCGTTAAGTTGCAATTTTTCAAGAGCTTCACGAAGGTCATTGTACTTGTTTGACTCGATTGGATAAAGACCTGCAAAGACCATAGGGTTCATTTGCTTGTAGCCATCTAGAGGCTCTGTGGCAGGATTGCTTGCTAGGGTCACTGTATCACCGACACGAGTATCTTGAACCGTCTTGATAGAAGCCGCAATATAACCAACGTCACCTGTCGCAAGGAAATCACGCCCTACTGCTTTCGGAGTGAAAATTCCGACCTCCGTCACATCAAAGGTCTTTCCATTGCTCATGAGTTGAATCTTATCGCCAGGTTTAACAACTCCGTCCATGACACGAACTTGGAGGATAACCCCACGATAAGCATCATAAACTGAGTCGAAAATCAAGGCTTTTAATGGAGCTGAAACATCACCAGTTGGTGCGGGAACTTTTTCAACGATTTGCTCAAGAATCTCTTCAATACCAATACCAGCTTTGGCAGATGCTAAGACTGCTTCACTGGCATCCAGTCCAATGACATCCTCAATCTCCGTACGAACACGCTCAGGATCAGCTGCTGGTAGGTCAATCTTGTTAATGACGGGCAGAATTTCCAAATCATTATCCAAGGCTAGATAAACGTTGGCAAGAGTTTGCGCCTCAATCCCTTGAGCCGCATCAACCACCAAAATAGCTCCCTCACAGGCAGCTAGCGAACGCGACACTTCATAGGTAAAGTCCACATGTCCAGGTGTGTCTATCAAGTGAAAAATATAGGTCTCTCCATCTTTTGCAATGTAATTGAGCTCAATGGCATTGAGTTTGATGGTAATCCCACGTTCACGCTCAAGATCCATACTATCCAGAAGTTGGGCTTGCATTTCACGACTAGAAACCGTCTCCGTCTTTTCCAAAATGCGGTCTGCCAGCGTTGACTTCCCGTGGTCAATATGGGCGATAATAGAGAAGTTCCGGATCTTCTCCTGTCGTTTTTTCAATTCTTCTAAGTTCATGATTCTCTTCCTTTCAGGGTATCTATTTATTATAAATTGTTTTTAATATTTTGACAAGACCATACCCTGTAAGGAGTACTAATCTTCGGCAACAAAGCCATCATTCTCGATAAAGTGGTGTTCTGTCATTCCTTGGTCTGTAAAGACGATTCCATGAAGGACACCGCCGTAAACAGCTCCTCCATCCATGCCAATCTTGCCATCTTCTGTTATCCAAAGCTCAGCAGTACCTCGGTCTTGCTTGAGCAAACCATAAATCGGTGTATGCCCAAAGACAATGGTTTTTCCAGTATGATTTTCGGCTTCGTGGAATGGTTTTCTGAGCCAGACTTTCTTATAATCTGTAGTTTCATGCCAATCATCCAAGGTCAAATCAATACCTGCGTGAACAAAGATATACTTGTCTGTCTCTACCACAAATGGCATTTGGCGGATAAATTCGACCAAATTCGCTGCTTCTGTCGCAACACGCTTGGCATCTTCTACACCATCAACTGGTGCATCCAAGGGGCGACCTAGGATTGAGTTAATAGTTGTATCACCACCATTTCGACGATAGTGGTCATAGCTTTCTTCAGGATTGTCCAACCAAGTTAAAAACATATACTCGTGGTTTCCTGATAGACAGATAGCCCCTTGATTGTCCACCAAGTCCTTGACCATTTCTAGAACACGGCGACTATCTTCACCTCGGTCAATCAAATCCCCTAGAAAAAGCAACTGGGTGTGACCATCCCATGTTTTGAGAAGGTCTTCCAACATACCTGCTTTTCCATGGACATCTCCAATTACATAATAATCTGTCATTTATTTCTCCCTCTTTTGCAATAATTCTCTGGCTTGGGTAAGGGCCGCCTCTGTTACATTCTCCCCAGCCAACATTTTAGCTACTTCCTCTACGCGCTCTTCTAAAGTCAAGAGACGAACCGTCGACACCGTTGAGTGCTCATCACTAATCTTCTCAATAAAGAATTGATAGTCCGCGATGGCAATCACTTGTGGAAGGTGAGAAATAGCTAAAACCTGACCATGTTGGCCAATCTTGTGAATCTTCTGAGCAATAGCTTGAGCAACACGACCTGAAACTCCCGTATCCACCTCATCAAAGACAATACTAGTCTTGCCTTCTTTACGAGAAAAGGCGGACTTAATAGCTAGCATGAGACGAGACAATTCCCCACCAGATGCAACCTTGACCAAGGGTTTAAAGTCTTCGCCAGGGTTGGTTGATATGTAAAACTCGACCATTTCATTTCCCTCACGACTGAATTTGCCCTTACTAAAGCAAACCTGGAACTGCGCCTTCTCCATATATAGATCTTGAAGTTCTTGCTTAATCTCAGCTTCGAGCTGCTGGGCCAAGTCATGGCGAGCTGATGCAAGTTGCCCTGCCAAATCGACAAGATCGACTTCCAATTTCTTAAGCTCTGCTTCCATGTCTTCGGAAGAAAGGTTATTTCTAGTCAAGAGATTGTACTCATCCGTAATCTTAGCAAAGTAAAGCAAAACCTCATCCACGGTCCCACCATACTTGCGGGTAATGGTATTTAGAAGGTCTAGGCGATTTTCAACCTGCATGAGGCGATTGCCATCAAAATCCAAGTCCTCAATAATATCTTCCAAACGCTTGGTAATATCTTCTAAAACATAGTAGGTTTCTGATAGAGAACTTGAAATTTCACGGTATTCTGGGTCATACTCTTCGACACTTTCCATGTCATTCATGGCCGAACGGACATTAGCAAGACTGGAGAATTCCTCATTGTCCAGCATACTGTAGGCATTGGTTAGCGTATCCGCAATATTCTTATGATTGAGGAGTTTATCTCGTTCTTTGTTGAGACTAACATCTTCCCCAGCTTGCAAATTTACCGCCTCAATCTCTGCCATTTGAAATTCCAACATCTCAATGCGAGACTTGTGTTCCTGCTGATTTTTCTTGACTTCCAGAACCTGCTTACGCATTTTGCGATAGGCATCAAAGCTCGTTTGATAGGTTTCTTTCAAGTCCAAGAAAGCAGCATCGCCAAACTCATCCAACATCTGGATGTGCAGTTGAGGACGCATTAACTCCTCTTGGTCATGCTGACCATGGATATCCACAAGGTGTTGCCCAATGGCACGCAAGACAGAAAGATTGACCATCTGGCCATTCACGCGACTAACACTCCGACCATTTTGTAGAATTTCCCGACGGATGATAATTTCATCACCCATTTCCAAACCTTGCTCTTCAAAAAGTTCCTGTAAAAGGCGACTATTTTCAACCGAAAAAAGTCCCTCAATCTCTGCCTTTGGCGCACCGTGACGAATAACGTCTGTCGTTGCACGAGCCCCCAACATGAGATTCATAGCGTCGATAATAATAGACTTTCCAGCACCCGTTTCTCCGGTTAAAACAGTCATACCCTTTTCAAAATTGAGCGAAATCGCCTCAATAATGGCAAAGTTTTTTATCGAAATTTCAAGTAACATACTGACCTACCATTTTTTGACTTGTTCAACAATTTCTTCAGCTGCCTCTGCTGTTCTAGCTACAATTAAGATAGAATCATCATCAGCTAGACAGCTAAAAATCTGTTCAGGAAATGCTTCAACCAACTGACTCTTCACAAAAATAGTATTTCCAGGAATGACAGAAAGGTTGATCATATTTCCCATTAACTCAAAGCTCACAATATTGTCCTCAGCCAACTGCAAACTTTTGACGATTGATTTTGGCAACTCATAGATATAGGTGTTGTTCTTCAAAGGAATTTTAACAATCCCAAGCTCCTTGATGTCCCTTGAGACAGTGGCTTGCGTAGCAGAAATACCTGCTTCCTTCAAATGCTCAACGATTTCTTCCTGAGTCCCGATTTGATAATCCGTAACAAATCTTCTAATTTTTTCAAGTCTCTCTTTTTTATTCATCTTTAAATTCTCTATGTGCTCTCTCTACAACTTTTTCTATTTCAGGGGCAACTTGATTACTTGCTCCCTCTTCCTTTTTCAAATATGCCAGAAATTCGATATTTCCATGTCCACCTTGGATTGGTGAATAGTCTAATCCAAGAACTGAAAAACCTTGTTCAACTGCCATAGCAGTGAAAGATTCAAGGACAGTTTGATGAACCTTGGCATCTCGAATGATTCCATTCTTCCCGATTTGCTCACGACCTGCTTCAAACTGAGGTTTGACAAGTGCTACCACCTGCCCTTGATCTGCTAAGACACGGTGCAAGGCGGGTAAAATCAGACTGAGGGAAATGAAACTCACATCAATACTGGCAAAGCACGGCTCCTGCTCAAAGTCAGTCTTTTCAGCATAACGAAAATTAAACTGCTCCATGCTGACAACCCGTGGATCTTGGCGTAATTTCCAAGCCAACTGATTGGTGCCAACATCGACTGCAAAGACTAACTCAGCACCATTTTGCAGCATGACATCGGTAAAGCCTCCGGTAGAAGCACCAATATCAATCGTGGTCGCCCCCTCCACTGACAAATCAAAGACCTGCAAGGCCTTTTCCAGTTTTAGACCACCACGGCTGACATACTTGAGTTTTTCACCTTTGAGTTTTAGCTCAATATCATCTGGGATTTTCTCTCCTGGCTTGTCAAAGCGTTCTCCATTAAGAACAGCCACAACAAGCCCAGCCATAACACCTCGCTTGGCTTGTTCGCGTGTTTCAAACAAGCCCTGTTTATAAGCTAGTACATCCACTCTTTCCTTAGCCATTGATTCTCAAACTTTCTACTACTTTCACAATCGGCTCCGTTTCAAAGCTGACTTCTTGGGCAATTTCTTCTAATTTAGCCTCGGCTTGATCAAGAGTTTGGTTACAAAAGGCAATAGCCTCCTCCAAGCCCAACAAGGCTGGGTAGGTTGACTTTTCTGCCTGCAAATCCTTTTGTGGAGTCTTCCCGATTTCCTCAAAACTAGCGGTCACATCCAGCACATCATCTCGAACTTGAAAGGCCAGCCCAATCAATTCACCAACCGTTTTCAATTTTGCTTGGATTTCAGGTGCCAATTCTGCTAGGATAGCAGCTGCTTGGAAAGGATAGGCAAGTAACTTACCTGTTTTATTAGCATGAATGGTCTGAAGTTCTTCCAAAGACAAATGTTGGTGTTCACCTTCCATATCTAAAACCTGCCCTGCCACCATGCCTAGACTACCTGAAGCAAGGGATAAGTTAGCAATCAAGTCCACCTTGATCTGACTTGGCAAATCTGCCTGCGCGATCAAGGCATAGGGATCTAGGAACAAGGCATCACCTGCCAATATTGCCATCGCTTCGCCGAATTTCTTATGATTGGTCAAGCGTCCCCGACGATAATCATCGTCATCCATAGCAGGAAGGTCATCGTGAATCAAGCTCCCTGTATGAATCATTTCCAAAGCCGCAGCCACCTGAGCATGTTCTGGTCTAATAGCAACCTGCAAGGCTTCCAGAACTTCTAAAAGAAGAAAAGGGCGAATACGCTTGCCACCAGCATGAATGGAATAGAGAACAGACTCTCGTAAACTAGAGGCAAACTGCTGATCTCCATAAAAGTCTTCCAAGGCAGCCTCCACAAGAGCTAATTTTTCTTGCTTCTTCATTCAAAATCACTTTCTGTTCCGTCTTCTTGCATGACCTTGACCAAGGTCTTTTCAGCCTTGTCCAAGGTCGCTTGGAGTTCTTTTGACAAGATCATGCCCTTTTGAAAGGCAGCAATCGCATCTTCCAGAGCAATTTCACCATTTTCCAAACTTTGGACAATGTTTTCCAGTTCTGCTAGATTTTCCTCAAATTTCTTTTGTTTTGACATCTTTAACCTCTAATTCTACCTGACCATCTCGCATCAAAAGCGTCACGTGGTCTTTTTTCTTCAACTTCTCAACCGAATCCACAACTGTCTCTTCTTTTTTGACAATTGCATAACCACGCGCCACAATTCGACTCGTATCCAACATCAGCAAGGCTTCTGAAAGTCGCTTGACCTCAGCAACCTTGACGTCATAAACTAAGGCCATTTGGCTACGGAGGAGCTTGTCCAACTGGCCTAGACGGTCTTGATAGCGTTGGATTTTTGTAACGGGTGATAATTGTACCAGTTGGTGCGTTCTTGCTTGTACTATCTGTTGGCTATCGGAAATTCGTGTTCGCAAACTTTGTTTTAAGCGCAGTTGCAGCTGATCCAATCGTTGCAAATAACCGTCATACAAGCGCTCTGGTTGTCTAAAGATAACAGACTGACTGCATTTTTTCAAAGCCTCTTTTTTCTTAAACAGAACATTTTGCACCGCTGTTGTCATCCGTTTTTCCTGATTTTGCAAATGGGTCAAGAGATCCAACTTAGTTACAGGTGTTGCCAGTTCTGCTGCAGCTGTTGGCGTCGCAGCTCTGCGATCCGCCACAAAGTCTGCCAAGGTCACATCCGTCTCATGCCCCACACTAGAAATGATTGGCAAACGGGATTCAAAAATAGCCCGTACCACAATTTCTTCGTTAAAGGCCCAGAGATCCTCGATAGAACCCCCACCACGACCAATGATGAGGACATCTAGGTCCTCACGTTGATTGGCACGAGCAATATTACGAGCAATTTCCTCTGCTGCCCCTTCTCCTTGCACCTTGGTCGGATAGAGAAGGATATCGACACTAGGAAAACGTCTGCTCACGGTTGTGATAATATCCTGAATAACCGCGCCACTGCGACTAGTTACGACACCAATTCTCTTAGTAAACTGGGGAAGGGGTTGCTTGAACCGTTCTTGAAAAAGACCTTCTTCTGTCAATTTTTTCTTGAGTTGCTCAAACTGAATCGCAAGCGCACCAACTCCATCAGGTTCAGCCTTCTCAATGATGATAGAGTAGCTCCCACTTGGCTCATAAACCTGAACACGCCCAATCACATTGATCTTCATTCCTTCTTCCAGGTCGAAACCTAATTTCTGATAGATCCCTGACCAGATGGTCGCTTGAATAACCGCATGGTCATCTTTTAAAGAGAAATATTGGTGAGTAGGTCGTTTACGAAAGTTGGAAACTTGACCAGTTAAATAGACCCGTTCCAAGTAAGGGTCTTTATCGAATTTCATTTTCAGATACTTGGTCAAAGTTGTTACCGATAAATACTTTTCCATCTCCACCTACTATTCATTTTCTTGCTTTTCCATGGGTATTATTATACCAAAAACATGCTTAAAAATCACCTTTTTCCTACCGAAACGAAGGGAAAAATAGAAAAAGGAGACCAGGCCTCCTCATCTGATTATTTGTTGTTTCTCGCTTCTTCCAAAATCTTTGCAATCTTAGTGGTCAAAAGGTCGATAGCAACGGTATTGCTGACTCCCTCAGGAATGACGATATCGGCATAACGCTTGGTCGGCTCGATAAACTGGTGGTACATGGGTTTGACCACGCCCAAATACTGCTCAATAACGCTGTCTAGACTACGGCCACGCTCCTCCATATCACGCTTGATACGACGAATAATGCGCACATCATCATCTGTATCCACAAAAATCTTGATATCCATCAAATCGCGCAGACGCTTGTCCTCCAAGACCAGAATCCCCTCAACGATAAAGACATCCTGAGGCTCCTGACGATAGGTCTTGCTACTCCGCGTATGCTCTGTATAGTCATAAGTTGGAATGTCCACCGGACGTCCTGCCAACAATTCCTTAATCTGCTCGATCATCAAGTCTGTATCAAAGGCAAATGGATGGTCGTAGTTGGTTTTGACACGCTCTTCAAAGGTCAAGTGAGACTGATCCTTGTAGTATGAATCATGCTCAATCATGGAAATCTTTTCATCAGGAAAGTGCGATAAAATGGCTCTTGAAACACTGGTTTTCCCTCCACCAGAACCACCTGTAACTCCGATAATGATTGGTCTATTTTGCATGCTATCCTCCGTTTTTTATCCGTCGTCTATTCTATCACATTTTTTGCAAAATTTATAGTCTGATTTGGATAGTCTAGGGGAAACAAATCCATCCCCACACTCCAGTTAGACTAGCCAAAAACCTTCCTTGGCTTGTAGACATTTCCCCTTTTTTCTAGAATGGCTAGCAATTTATCTCCTTCAAAGGCAGCAAATTCCTTTTCCGTTTGGTCCAACTCAATAAAACGACCAAAGCGCACTTCTGTAGCCTCTTCTGGAGTTAAGAAAACTTTGACAAGGTCACCTATTCCAATCTCTAGAGGATGGAGAAAGTCCAGTTGACCAGCCTCCACTTTTGCAGCAATTTCGTCCAAGGTAAGAGCATCTTCCAGTTGTAAACCTGCTGCACTCGTCCGAGTCAAATGGGACATATGGGACGCATAACCCAGCTTCTCTCCCAAATCAACTGACAAGGTACGGATATAAGTCCCCTTACTACATTTCACACGAAATGTAAAACGTGCGAGGTGATCCTCATAAGAAATCGGACTCGTCCTCTCAAATTGATAAATAGTGACCTGACGTTCTGGACGCTCCACTTCCTGACCTGCATACGCATACTCATAGAGCTTGCGACCATTGACCTTGACAGCCGAGTACATAGGCGGAATCTGAGTAATAGGCCCAGTCAGACTAGCAATCGCTTCATCGACAATGGTTTCATCTAAGGGCGACAAAACAGGTGTCTCTGCGACCACTTCTCCACTTGCATCCTCGGTCGTCGTTGAATAGCCAAGAGTGATTTCCCCCTCATAGACCTTGCCCTCGTCCTGCATAAATTCGACCATACGGGTTGCCTTGCCAACCGCGATTGGCAGAACTCCCACTACATCCGGATCCAAGGTCCCACCATGACCAATCTTCTTGGTTCCCAAAATCTTACGCAGTTTAAAAACCGCATCATGCGAGGTCATGCCCGCTTCTTTTTTTAAGTTGATAATACCGTTCATGTTTTGCTTTCTGATTTCATTCATGAAATATCTTCTTCAAGAATTGTAATGTAATTAACTTTTGTAACAAAAGATAGTGTGGCTAATCTTCTTGCTTGGTTCATAATTATCCTATCAAATACATTTCTTACAAATCGCCCATTTGCATTTTTATTTTCAGGATTGCTACTATGTAATTCTAAATATTTTTTTAATATTTCTTTTGCAGAATCATGTAAAATGTACTCTTCATTTTTACAATATGAAAGAAAAATATTAAACATTTGGTCCACAGTATAATCTTCAAACGTAATAAAATAATTAAATCTTGATTTTAACCCAGGATTAGATTCAAAAAATTTTTTCATCAATTCATCATATCCAGCAACAATAACCACCAAATCATCACGATAGTCTTCTAATGCTTTAGTTAACTCAGTTAAACACTCTCGACCATAGCTATCACTTTTATCGTTTTCAGTAATACTATATGCTTCATCAATAAACAATACACCACCTTTGGCTTTTTGTATCAATCTCTTAACTTTCGAAGCAGTTTGTCCTTGATATTCTGCTATTAAGTCTGTTCTAGTCGCCTCAATAAAATGACCTTTACTTAATATTCCTAATGATCGATACATATTCCCAACGATTCTAGCCACAGTAGTTTTACCAGTACCTGGATTACCTAAAAACGCCATATGCATCGTTCTATTTGTTTTTTTAAGACCGATTTTTTCTCTACTTTGCTGAACTTTATTAAATGCGACTAGATCTTCAATCTCTTTCTTCACATTTTCTAAACCTATCAAGGAGTTTAATTCATCGGACAGCTCATCAAATGATTTGGTATTGATTTCTTTTAAAATAGCGTACTCACTATCTATTAATCTAGAACCAAGATATTTATACAGTAACTCTAAAACCGTTGATTGTCTATCTTTAATTTTGGGAAATTTATCATTATTTGATAAATTTCCTAAACGTTTTATTAACTCTAATTCTGCATTTTTAACATTATCAACTATATCTTGAATAGCTATTTCTAATTCATAAGTACTATTTGTTAAATCATCAATTTTCTTCACTTCAGATTTTAACAGTTTTAAATATGTTTCACTAATCATCTACATTCCTTTAAATAACAGAAATACCACTATTAGAGCGAATAAGATTCCTAAGGCATAGAATCCTTTTCTAAGGAAACTAATCTCTTTTTGCTTTTCCTCTAATTCAGTTTTAAATTTCTCGATTATTAAAGTAAGATTTTTACTTTCGTCTATTAATCGAAAATTCATCTTATCTACATCGTTTTTCAGTTCATTTTGTGTTTCTTTAACTTGTAAATGCAAATCGTTAAAACTATTTTCTATTTTCACTAATGATTTTAGCTTCGCTTTTAAACTATCAATTTCAATTTGAATTTCACTTTGCTTCTCTTCAAGTTGTTCTAACTCTTCTAGCTTTTTATGATGCTTCTTCAATATATCAATTAAATCTTTATTCTGTTTAAAAACATCATCTAATAGTTTTTTATTACCTGTTTGATATTCTTCTATCTCTTGCAATCCCTGTATAGCCTTATTGTTTGCCTCTTTGGCTGCAACCAAAGACTTTGAAATGCTTTGAATATACTCATCATCCAATATTTGAAATGTTTCGTAAATTGTATTAAATTCCTGAATAATTTTTTTAATATGCTTGTTTTGTTCAATCATTCTATTTTGAACTTCATCTGTGAGAGCGTTTAAATCCTTACCTTTAACATCATATTCCATGCCAATAAATCCTAGCATTGGATCTTCTTGTGGGACAGTTGGTAAATTTGATTGTTCTGGAATCTCTTCACTAAAAGCTTTTAGGGCTTCTTTTTTCTCATTAAATTTTTCAGATTTTGCTAAAACCTGAATCTCTAATTCTTCTGACATAAACATTCTCCTATAATAAATCATTTAATGCACTTTGCATTTCTTCAAGTTCACTTTGCTTTTCATCAAAGTACATTTCGTTAGCTAATAATCGCTGTTTGAAATCAATCTTCGAATTAGAAAACTCCTCTTGAACATTACCAAGAAGTTCTCTTAGTTTTTGATGGTTCTTAGCCATCTTACTGAATATATCATTTCTTTTAATAGCAACATTCTGCTCAGCAACAAAAATTTGAACATCCTGAATTCTTAGCAATTCGTTCTTCTTATCAGCTTGTTGTTTTTGATTTTCCTCAATTAATTTTTTTGAAATAAATTGATCAAGTCCGTTAATGATTATCGCTCCTAAGATTCCAGTTAGTAAACTTGCTAAGAACATCCCTAAAATATTAGCAATTGTTCCTAGAAGTTTTATTTCAAAAGTCATACCTGGTATCTTATTTAAGAACTGTTCAAAATATTCTCCTAAAAACATTGCTCCTACAGCAACTAAACCTGAAGTAATAATTTTTGAAATGTGAGCTATCTTAATTGCTGTAGAATGTGTTTGATTTGCAGGGTTAGATAAATAAGAAATACTTTCTCTTATAGAACCAAATAATTGTTTAATCAAGTTTGGAAGTTTTTGTAATTTTTGGTTAAATCTGCCAATAATTTCTCCTACGATGCTTCCAACAATACTATCTACACCTACTTTAATAAAATCTTTGATTTTGCCAAAAAATGAATGAAGTGCTTTTTTCATTTCCTCTATAAATGTATCAAAAGATTGTTTCTTTGCTTTAAAATATCTTACTAAAGCATTCATTATTTCTTTCAACATCTCAAATAACGCTGCAACAAACATAGCTTTAACTGTGTCTTTACCTGCCTTGTTCGCCATTCTAACTGCTGCTTTCTTTGCTATTGGTTTATACATAGCTTTCTTTGCACTTTTCTCAACCTTTAGCATCTTATGTGAATCAGCAGCTAATTTATCATTTAATCTTTTTTCGTTTATAGCTTTAAGATTTCGTTTTTCGGAATCTGAAATATCCTTCTTGTCAATTTTTTTATTAGCTCTTTCAACTTGTTCTTTTAGATTTTTTTCTCTTACTTCTCTATCCTTTATATACTCGCTATTAGATTTTGCACCTTTACTTTTATTAAGTGATTCATTAGTTGCTGCTAAATTTTCCTTTTTGTTTGCTAAATCTGCAGTATCTATATCAGCAATCTTTCTCCAAGAATTTTCAAAAATTTGTTTACGTGCTACAACGTGATCCAAATTTGCGTTTTCATTTAATTTTAAAGTTTTTCCAGTATATTCATCCTTTAAATTTCCAGATTTTTGCTTTTCTTTCATAGCATTATTTGCATCAGTATACCTTTTATCTTTCATTATTTTAGCACCCTCTTCTTTTGTATAACCATTAGGATGTTTATCGTTATACTGCTTAAGAAGCGTGTCACCTGTCATATCTAAACCAATTTGATTCGCAAATTGATCCCAGATTTCATCTAAAATAACATCTCCTAATTTATCTGGTGAACTAATCTCTTTACATTCTAGTTCTAATTTTTCGAGATTAGAAAACTCCATTGTAAATTGCTGTTCCAATAGTTCTTCTAATTCGTCATAGTTTATATTTTTAGACTCATCTACTTCTTCAGTACCCAATACTAATAATTCATTTTCCACTGCTTTCTCACTCCCCCTTCAGTGCTTCAAACTTCGCTTTCATGGTTGGATTTTTTCGCGTTAGTTTTTTAACCGAAACATCTTCCAATTTGTTATTAGCGAGGCGGAGTTGGTTTTCGGATGTGGTTAGGAATTTCTTAACCTCTTCCATACGCTTAATAGCCTTATCGATTTCATCGATTGCTTTACCAAAGTTAGTCGAAGCAGAGTTGTAGTTTTTGGCAAAAGCCACTTTGAAGGCATCCAAGTCTTCTTCAAAATGGGTGATATCAATATTCTGCTCCCGAACCAAGGCCAACTCTTGCTTGTATTTGAGAGAATTAAGAGCCGCATTACGCAGGAGTCCAATCAACTGGATGAAGAACTGAGGACGGACCACATACATCTTTTCATACTCGTGGCTGACATCAACAATCCCTGTGTTAAAGTAGTCGTTATCTGCTTCTAACATAGTCACCAAAACGGCATACTCACAGTTCTTTTCATGACGGTCCTTGTCCAATTCCTTGTAAAAATCTGCATTCTTATGCTTTTTCTCTGTTCCGTCCGCTTCATTTTTCATCTCAAACATGATGGAAATGAATTCTAGACCATTTTCATCAAAATCACGGAAGATAAAGTCCCCCTTAGAACCACGCGCAGAGACCTTGTTATCCTTCTCAAAGTAGGCATTTGGAAAGGCAAAGCTACGAACCTTGTTAAACTCACTCTCTGCATACTGTTCCAAACTTTCCCCGATAGCTTTTGTAGATTGTTGGGCTTTAAAATTCTTGTAAAATTCAACTTGTTCACTAGCAGCCTTAAGCTGGGCTTCGTAATTCTGCTTAACAGAAGCCAAAGACAGCTCATTTTCCTTTTCTTGCAAGAGGAGCTGATTTTTGACCTGATCCCGTTCTTTTTCTAAGTCAGAAAGAGCCTTTTGCAGTTGATTTTCATGCTTAAAACGCAAGGTGGCCAATTGGCTTTCCAAGGCCTGCACTTCCTTGTCCTTTGCTAATAAGGCCTCATGACTTGTCTGTTCAACTTCTTTCTTAGCTAACTCTTTCTCTGTATCAAAGTTTTGGATTTGACTCTGCAATTGCGCAATTTCTTGATCCTTCTGAGCCAGTTTAGTCTGTTGCTCATTCATGGCCTTTTGTTCAGCCAAGGCCAGCTCCTGCTTCATGCGATCGTGTAATTCCTTATCAAACTCAGCTGTTCTCACTTGGGATAAAAGTTCGGCATACTGACTTTCATTTACTGTAAAGACTTCCCCACAGTTGGGACATTTGATTTCGTTCATAACTTTCCTCTTTCTGGACTTCTGTAACCATTATATCATGCCTGAGGGAAAATCAAAAACAGCGAGTCGAAACCCACTGTTTATATCTGTTACTTTAAATTTTTTCCAAGGCCAAACGCAAATCTTCAATCAAATCCTCTACATTTTCAAGACCGATAGACAAGCGGATTTGGTTTGGTGTGATACCTGCCGCTTCTAGATCTTTTTCTGACAACTGACCGTGAGTGGTTGTCGCTGGATGGACAACAAGCGATTTGGCATCTGCTACGTTTGCAAGGTCAGAGAAGATTTCCAAATTATCAATGACCTTGCGAGCTTCTGCCTCTCCACCTTTAACATGGAAGGTAAAGATTGAACCCACGCCTTTTGGCAAATATTTCTCAGCCAAGGCATGATATGGACTGTCAGCAAGCTTTGGATAGTTAACTTTTTCAACCTTAGGATGGTTGACAAGGAAATCAACAATTTTCTCTGCATTTTGCACATGGCGTTCCACACGAAGTGAAAGAGTTTCAAGTCCTTGGAGCAAGAGAAAGGCATTAAATGGCGACAAGGCTGCGCCTGTATCACGAAGCAATTGAACACGAACAGCGATAATAAAGGCTGCAGCACCCACATCACGAGTATAGCTCAAGTTATGGTAGCTCGGATCTTCCTCAACAAATTGAGGGAACTTCCCTGAAGCCTCCCAGTCAAAACGACCACTATCGACAATCACTCCACCAATAGTCGTACCATGTCCACCAATAAACTTAGTTGCTGAGTGAATGGCAATATCTACACCGTGAGAGAAGACGTTAATCAAATATGGTGTAGCAAAAGTATTGTCAGAAACGAGAGGAATCTGGTGTTTATGCGCAATATCAGCCAATTTTTCCAAGTCAGGAATGTTAATCAAGGGATTCCCCAAGGTTTCAATCAAGACAAGTTTGGTATTGTCACCGATAGCTGCTTCCACTTCTTCCAAATTATCCACATCCACAAAGGTAGTTGTGATCCCATAACGAGGAAGGGTTTCCTTCAAGAGGTTAAAGGTCCCACCGTAAATAGTTGACGCCGCTACCACATGGTCACCTGCGTGAGCAAGCGCCAAAATAGTGTAGGTTACAGCAGCCATACCTGATGCTGTCGCTAGTGCTCCAACACCACCTTCAAGAGCAGCGATTCTTTCCTCAAAGGCTGCTGTTGTAGGATTGGTGATACGAGTATAGATATTGCCTGGTTTTCTCAAGGCAAACAAATCAGCACCTTCCTGCGTGTCATCAAAAACGAAGGATGTTGTTTGATAAATCGGTACTGCACGAGACTTAGTTGCTGGATCAACCACTTGCCCAGCATGTAATTGTAGAGTTTCAAATTTAAAATCACGAGTCATAAGACGACCTCCAAATAGCTTCATTACGGATATTGTATCATCTTGGGACAGGCTTTTCCAATACCGTTTTTCTATATTTTGATATAAGGAACAACTATGACTAGTCATACACATCAAACAAAAAAGCACGATTAACTCGTGCCTGTTTTTTTTAATCTACATAAGTATCTTCGTTTTTATTGAGGAAAGCGTAAGGCAAGCCCATCAAGAGACCTCCTCCGATAAAGTTCCCGACAAAGGTTACACCCCAGTGACGAAGAATATTAGGTATGTCAAAGTTAGCAATTGAATCAGCTGCAACACTGAACTTAACAATCGCAAAAGAAGCAAAGTTCGCAGCAATGTGTTCGTTTGTTAAGAATACAAACATGTAAATTGCTGATAAGACAAGCCATAGTTTGGCTCCACCGTCTTTCACCAAAACGAATGAAAGAATGGCAATGTTTACAAAGATATTGGCTAAAATACCTTCAAGCAAGACTAGCTCATTGGAACGACCTAACTTCATCTCTACAACTCCTGAAATGAAGCTATCATGTGTTAAATTTGCATAGGCTGCTGAGTGGGCAAAGCCCCAACCTGCTATCAAAGCTCCGATGAGGTTGAAGAAGGTACAGTAAAGTAGAATCTCAGCCGTTTTTCTCCATGAGATTTTTTTCAAGAAACTGCCAGCTGTCAAAAACATCATATTTGAAGTTACTAGCTCAGCATTCAAGAAAACAATGTAGGCCAATCCCCAAGCAAAAACGAATGGGAAGAGGAAGCGTCCACTGCCTGGTGCGATCTTATTAATCAAATCAGCTCCAACTGCGCCCGCAGCCGTACTAAATGTTAGAAAAGCACCTGCAAACATGGAACGAATCGCATATTTAAACTTACTTTGGCTATAAAGACTTTCTTTCTTCTTACAAGCAAATTCAATCTTTGAGATAAATTCTGAAGAGACCATAAAAAAACTCCTAAACTTTTATTTGTGAATATTATAACATAAAGCACGCATTTTGAAAAGCCTTTCTTGTATACGTTTTCTACAAAGAAAATCAATGCATTGGGGAATTCCATAAATCTCTCCTTTACCCATTAACAGAAAAACATTTCAATATTTCAAATTGATCATCCAAAAATTCAAACTCAAATAGGTGCCAGTCATCGAAGGTTTGCTCACAATAACTAACTGTTCCTTGATTGTAGTCAATGATAGGTTTCCCCAGCTTGTTCTTCACATCTTCCTCGCTGACATCTCCATACATTTCCTTAAGATCAGCTAGCATGAAGTTGACAATTCTATTGAGATTTTCCTGATAATTTTTTGATAACAGTTCAACTTTATCTATAAAGTCACAATCAGGCTCTTCGTCCCAAACAAAGGTCACTCCCTCATACTCACAAGTGTATTGCTGTAAACTCTCATCAAAATTCATTGTTCACTTTCCAAATCATTATCATTTACTAAAAATTTATTAACATTAATCAAAATGTTCAAATGTTTTCATAAAAATGTCTTCTACACGCACATACGATAAAATAACAACGCTTGCAATGATTAGAAGATATCATCAGAATGTTCACTTGCTTGTTGCACAAACTCGAAAATATTCGAAGATATGGGTTTCATTTCCAGTGAACCTAATGCCCCCAAATCATTCATATAAATAGTGTCGTCAGAATCTTTCTTTATAAAAAAAGCGACATCCCCATCTTGCCCAATCAGGAAAAAATCTGGTTCCCACTCTTCTATTTGGTAGGTGGAGTTTCTCTCTAGCAAATCTAGCCTCGAGTATAAGGTGATACCTGTATTCTCTATTACCAACTCTCCTGCTTTGTCGATTTTGCTCAAGAATTCTGCATATACGTTCGGAAGTACTAAATCAATCTGATTATTCATTCTCAACTCCTCATCTATTTTTCCTACTGCGAAAGTCCTATATCTCATCTTCACTTAGCTCTCTAAAATGTGAAATATGATATCCAAAATAAGACTTCCCCCGATTTTCCTGTGAAGATTCAGTGTCCAGCCATATTGGCAATTTCTCCCAAGTATATCATAGGAAGGTCCTTGTCAAATTGAAAACTACTTGTTATGTCTTCTTTGAGCCCAACTAAAGACTTTTCTCTTAACTGACTCATTATCTATCCTCTCTTATACTAGACATCCTTCGGTTTCTTACGATAAATCTTTCAACCTATTGACCAGTTTCCTTTCATATTGAAAAGATACCATTAAAGTTGAATGATCATCTTGCGAGTATCATACATTATCAAATTTTATAGTTTTCAATTTCTTCTCTACTCATGCCTACAAGTTCTGTCGTCCACAATCCTACAATGTCCGACAAGACTGAATCGCAGGTATACTCTTCTTCACCGTCTATATACTTACAGGAAAAGACAGGCTTCCTTGTCGCTGCTTGATAAAATGCCATGGCTACTTTTTCTAGTTTTTCAGGATTAAAATCAAGTGATAGTTTTTGAGCCATATTTCCTCGTATCTGATCCCAATCTTCCTGCTTAATCTGATAGCTTTCTCGTATTTTAGACACATAACCTTTACAAAATGCTTTCAATAAGTCTGTATTCTGATAAAGATACTGACAGCTAAAATCCGAAATACAACCTGCGTGAAGTAGGAATGTCAGTAAGTCATCCAGACTTTCTGCTACTCTTCCCACTTGGCCCTCACTTCCGATAAAGCCTATGCTGTTATCTTCAAGAAAAACATATTCGCCCCCACTGCCATCCTGGGCAAATGCCTTACAGGCAAGAGAGTATTCCTCATTGTTCCCTGAAAACTGGACTTCACTTATCTTGTCATAAAAATAAATATCACATTCAGTCATCAGTAAGGTCCTTAACTGTTCATTTTCTCTGACTTCTTGTAGCTTATCCATGATCATTCCTTTCTTAAACTAAACACTTATCCATCTATTACAATTCTAATATGGTAGTTTTTAGTTTCATTCTTTAGATTCTTCACAAGGAGATCATTCTGTTTTGATTTGCCACAGAAAAATGATAGAGTCTTTCTGTTTTTCTGTTCAATAAACACATGATACCTTGCCCCATTCAATTTGACACTTCGAATATATTTGACTTCAATCCTTTTGATGTTATTCAGCGGAATGATTCGCTTCACAAATACGAAAGCATTGTGAATATAAAGTCTCCCATTGGCAATGTGAAATGGGGCAAAAAAATTACCACCACTACGACGGACAATTATAAAACGTCGCCAAAAGATTAGTAAAAGAATAGAGGTTAATAAGTAAAAGGCAAAACTAAAGACAGGACTTTCCCACATCATTTTCATTCCAATCCAAAAATATTCGAACATGTATTATTCTCCTTTGAATGATGACTCTATTTGAGAAAAAACCAGTGAAGAAGCAATTTCACTGGTTTTTGAGGTTAATAACGTTGTCTATACGGTTGATTAAAGGCCTTCAAAATATCCTCAGAAGTCTCTGAATAAGCTTTTGATTCTTTAAAAATCCCCTTAACAATTATACGCTCAGTCGCATTATAGTCCACACAAGTTACCAGCGTAATCTCCTTAACTCCTTCACGATCTTCGATTTCATCTACTCGGTCCGGAGTAACGTGTTTAACTTCCGTAATCTCATAAGTATAAACCTTATCCTTATCGGTCAGGTAAATTTTCATGCCCGCTTTAGCGTTAACTAAAGGTGAGAAGAGCATTTGACTGGCATTTTCAGCAGTAAAGATATGGTGACTCGCTAGAGAATAGTTGCCCTCTCCCATTTTTTGGTCTGGTTTCATGGTTCCTGCTCCATAGAACAAGTTTACATTATCCAACCCTTTGAAAATTGGCAAGTTAATCTCCACTTCGGGAATAGCAATTCCTCCAATAACAGGAAGCTTCTGAGCGTCCCACTGAGCGGCTAGAACTGCTTCAGATGAGATAGATTTAACCGAATCAAAATCAAAATTTCCTTCTGTTTTGAGATTTTCATCTATATTTTCTTTAGTAACCTGATTGACTTGGTATTTATTGGTGTTCCACACCATAAAGAGATCTCGAATCTTTGAATTAAAAATCAAAGCTAAGGATAAAAGAATTAAGAAAACCGCTAAAATATTGAGAAATAGATTCCTACGCTTATTCTTCTTACTTTTCGTTTTTTTATGAGACATTATGCTTTACCTTCTGTTTCGTTTTCAGTCCCAACTTCTTCTTTTTCTACCGCATCAACCGTTGTAAAGGTCACAATCTTAGCATCCTGATCCAGACGCATCACCTTAACTCCCATAGTTGAGCGTCCTGTTTGTGAAATATTGGCAACGTTTGTTCGAATCATGACACCTGTATCTGTGATAATCATCAGGTCTTCATCTCCTTTAACAGTGAGGAGACCTGCAAGAGGGCCATTCTTCTCAGCAACATTGGCTGTCTTCATCCCTTTACCACCACGACCTTTTGTTGGATATTCAGTTGCAAGAGTACGTTTACCATAACCTTTTTCAGTGATGATAAGGACCTCGTCCTGGTCAGTGATGACACTAGCACCAACTACAGTGTCTCCATCACGGAGGTTAACACCTCGGACACCTGTCGCGATACGGCTCATACCACGAACGGCTGATTGATTAAAGCGAACGGCATAACCAAACTTAGTACCAATGATGATATCTGTATCTTCTTCTGTCAGCAAGACATTAATCAGTTCATCTTCATCCTTGAGATTCAAGGCTTTAAGTCCATTTTGACGGATATTAGCAAATTCTTTAACACTGGTTCGTTTCACGATACCGTGACGGGTTGTGAAGAAGAGATAGGCGTCATCACTACGTTCAGATTTAACATTAATGATGGTTTGTATGCTCTCCCCTTCATCCAGCTTCAAAAGATTGACAACCGGCAATCCCTTGGCCGTGCGACCGTATTCAGGAATTTCATAACCTTTTAGTCGGTATACGCGACCTTTATTGGTAAAGAAGAGCAAGTGATCATGGGTGCTGGTTGAAACCAACTCACGCACAAAGTCATCATCCTTAACTCCTGTACCTTGGACTCCACGACCACCACGTTTTTGAGCAGTAAATTCACCTTGGTCCAAACGTTTAATATAACCCTTATTAGAAAGGGTTATCAAGACATCCGACTCCTCAATCAAGTCTTCATCTTCAAGAGTTAAGACTTCTCCAACCATCAACTCGGTACGACGTTTGTCACCAAATTTACGTTTTACTTCATCTAATTCATCTTTTATGATTTGCACTACGCGTTCTGGTTTAGCAAGGATATCGGTTAGGTCTGCAATCAAGGCAATCAATTCATCATATTCAGACTGAATCTTATCGCGTTCCAATCCTGTCAAACGACGAAGACGCATATCAAGGATAGCCTGACTTTGACGTTCAGAAAGCTTAAACTTGCTCATCAACTCAGCTTGTGCTTCCGCATCCGTTTCACTAGCACGGATGATACGGATCACTTCGTCGATATGGTCTAGCGCGATTAAAAGGCCTTCTAAGATGTGCGCACGCGCTTCTGCCTTTTCCTTGTCAAAACGGGTACGGCGAACAACCACTTCTTTTTGGTGTTCAATATAAGCATCCAAAATTTGGCGAAGAGATAAGATTTTTGGTACGCCATTTTGAATAGCAAGCATATTGAAACCAAAGTTGGTTTGCATCTGCGTCATCTTGAAGAGGTTGTTGAGGATAACATTTGCGGATGCATCCCGTTTGACCTCGATCACGAAACGAACCCCTTCACGGTTGGATTCATCACGGACTGCTGTAATGCCCTCAATCCGTTTTTCTTGTACCAAACGAACAATATGCTCATGTACCTTGGTTTTATTAACCATGTAAGGAAATTCCGTTACAACGATACGCTCACGACCTGTCTTAGTGGTTTCAATCTCTGTACGAGAACGGAGGACAATGGAACCTTTACCAGTCTCATAAGCCTTATGGATACCTGATTTCCCCATGACAAGGGCACCAGTTGGAAAATCTGGACCAGGCAAGACTTCCATCAAGTCCTTAGTAGTTACTTCAGGATTGTCCATGACCAATTTCACAGCATCAATGGTTTCACCAAGGTTGTGAGGAGGAATATTGGTAGCCATCCCTACGGCAATCCCAGTTGCCCCATTGACCAAAAGGTTGGGAAAACGAGCTGGCAAGACCAAGGGTTCACGCTCATTGGCATCGTAGTTGTCTACGAAATCAACTGTGTTTTTATTGATGTCACGAAGCATTTCAAGAGCAATCTTGCTCATACGTGCTTCTGTGTAACGTTGTGCGGCGGCACCATCCCCGTCCATGGAACCAAAGTTTCCATGTCCATCGACAAGCATGTAACGGTAGCTCCACCACTGAGCCATACGAACCATGGCTTCATAAATAGATGAATCCCCGTGTGGGTGGTATTTACCCATAACATCCCCTGTAATACGGGCTGATTTTTTATGAGGTTTGTCTGGTGTAACACCTAGTTCATTCATTCCGTAAAGAATACGGCGGTGAACAGGTTTTAAACCATCTCGAACATCAGGAAGAGCCCGCGCAACGATAACACTCATAGCGTAATCGATAAAGCTGGTCTTCATCTCCTTTGTCAGATTGACATTCACTAAATTTCTATCCTGCATTAATAAATGCCTCATTTCACTATTAGTAATTAGATATATTATACCATAATTTGTCCTTCATTTCAGTCTTTGAAAACCACTAAAACGTTTACATCAATAACCGAATAGAATATTCGTGACAAAGTTTTTTAAAAGTGATAGAATGAAAGTGTCTGGGGATTCCCCTAAAAAAAAATGAAGGAGATGTTTAGATAATGACTTCAACTAAACAACACAAAAAAGTGATCCTTGTTGGTGACGGTGCCGTAGGTTCATCTTACGCTTTTGCACTTGTTAACCAAGGAATTGCACAAGAGCTTGGAATTATCGAAATTCCACAATTACACGAAAAAGCTGTTGGTGATGCGCTTGACCTTAGCCACGCCCTTGCCTTCACTTCACCTAAAAAAATCTACGCTGCTCAATACTCTGACTGTGCAGACGCTGACCTTGTTGTTATCACTGCAGGTGCTCCTCAAAAACCAGGTGAAACTCGTCTTGACCTTGTAGGTAAAAACTTGGCTATCAACAAATCAATTGTAACACAAGTTGTTGAATCAGGTTTTGATGGTATCTTCCTTGTTGCGGCTAACCCAGTTGACGTTTTGACTTACTCAACTTGGAAATTCTCTGGATTCCCTAAAGAACGTGTTATCGGTTCAGGTACTTCACTTGACTCAGCACGTTTCCGTCAAGCACTTGCTGAAAAATTGGATGTTGATGCTCGTTCAGTTCACGCCTACATCATGGGTGAACACGGAGATTCTGAATTTGCGGTTTGGTCACATGCCAACATCGCTGGTGTAAACCTTGAAGAATTCCTTAAAGATACTCAAAACGTTCAAGAAGCTGAATTGATTGAATTGTTCGAAGGTGTTCGTGACGCTGCATACACAATCATCAACAAAAAAGGAGCTACCTACTACGGTATCGCAGTAGCACTTGCTCGTATCACAAAAGCAATCCTTGATGACGAAAATGCAGTACTTCCACTTTCAGTCTTCCAAGAAGGTCAATACGGTGTTAAAAACGTCTTTATCGGTCAACCAGCTGTTGTTGGTGCACACGGTATCGTTCGTCCAGTAAACATCCCATTGAACGACGCTGAAACTCAAAAAATGCAAGCATCTGCTAAAGAATTGCAAGCTATCATTGATGAAGCATGGAAAAACCCTGAATTCCAAGCAGCTTCTAAAAACTAATGAAAAAAAGGTTCCCAAACATGGGAACCTTTTTTCTTTTACTGTAAAGGCTTAAACCCTATTTTTCAAGAGACTACTTATATCAGAAGTTATATATCATATCAAATACTCGATTGAAAAAACACCTAAATTTATATATAACTAAAGAAATGAAATCAACAGTGGTATGTGTCATGAAAAAGTTTTCGTCTTTGCCCCCAAAATGCCCCAAAGCAACAAAAAAAGCCTATTGACCAAGCTAGAAAGCTTGATACAATAGGCTTTTTCTAAATTCATTATTTAACAGCGTCTTTAAGAGCTTTACCAGCTTTGAATGCTGGAACTTTAGAAGCTGCGATTTCGATTTCTTTACCAGTTTGTGGGTTGCGACCTTTACGTGCAGCACGTTCACGAACTTCAAAGTTACCAAAACCAATCAATTGAACTTTTTCACCAGCTGCAAGGTATTCAGTTACTGCTGCAAATACAGCATCAACTGCTGCTGCTGAATCTTTCTTAGTTAAGTCTGTAGCTTCTGCCACTTTAGCGATCAAATCTTGTTTGTTTGCCATGTTAACAAATCCTCCAAATAATTTCTGATTAACAAATATAATCATATCCTAAAATTGCCCATAGGTCAAGTCAAAAACACCATTTCAAACATTTTTCTCTATTTTTTTAGGAATTATAGCGGATTAGAATTGCCCAAGCATTCTCTCCAGTATGAGTTTGAATAATAGAGCCAGTTTCCAGTACAGAGATTGGTTTCTCAACATAGGCTTGCAATAAACTCTTCATCTCATTTGCCCATTCATTCGTTCCAGCATAGGAAATTCCAATTTCTGCAACTGATTTATGAGTAAGGGCCACCGTTAACTCTTCAAGCCATTTTTTGAAAGTTTTCGCACCACGCCCTTTGACGATTGGTTGGAGTTCGTGGTTTTTCATCTGCATCACTACACGAATATTTAATAGTGAGCTTAATAGTCCCGTCACACGTCCAATACGCCCACCTTTCACTAGGTTTTCTAGAGTCGAAACACCGATATAAAGCTCTGTGTGATTCTTCACTTCTTCTATATGTGCCAGAATAGTTTCTAAATCTTTACCCTCTTTAGCAAGTTTTGCAGCTTCAACAACTTGAAACTTCATAGCCTGATCTGTAAAGGAACTATCAATAACAGTCACATCAGAACTTGAGAGACTTGCGCCTTGGCGAGCAGCTTCAACCGTTCCAGACAAGGCATGAGACATATGAATAGCAACAACCTGACTGTCATCTTTTCCCAGCTCTTCAAAGACTTCAGCAAACACTCCTACTGGAGGTTGGCTCGTTTTAGGGAGATTCTTGCTTTGTTGCATGAGATGAAGGAATTCCCCCTCTTTTAGATCAGCATCTGAATAGAGTACGCCATCAATCATAACTGATAAGGGGACAATAGTGATATTTAATTCTTTAACTACTTCTGGTTCGATAGTAACAGAAGAGTCCGTTACAATTTTTACTTGTGTCATAAGTTCAATCTTTCTATTCTTCTCAATAGGATTGGGATTTTTCACTCTTATTATATCAAAAAAATGATAAAAAATCATAAGTAATCCAATTAAAAAAACTGAATTTTTGGTATAATCTATCTATAGAAAAGCGAGGAACAGCTATGATTCGAAAAGTTCAACCGATTATTACGATTATATTTGGAGCAGCTATCTATGCCTTTGGTCTCACCTACTTTGTTGTTCCTTATCATCTATTTGAGGGAGGGGCGACAGGTATCACCTTGATTACCTACTATCTTTTTAAAATCCCTGTCTCATTGATGAATCTCTTGATTAATATCCCTTTATTTATCCTAGCTTGGAAAATATTTGGACCTAAGACCCTCTACTCCAGTCTTTTAGGATCTATTTCACTTTCCGTTTGGCTAGCAATTTTTGAGCGTATTCCTTTGCACATCGACTTGCAAGGGGATCTCATCATTGTCGCTTTGGTCTCAGGAGTCTTACTGGGGGTTGGTTTAGGAATTATCTTTAATGCTGGTGGAACCACTGGTGGTTCTGATATCGTTGCCCGTATCCTCAACAAATACACCAATATTTCGATTGGGAAATTGCTCTTTGGGATTGACTTTTTTATCCTAATGTTGATTTTGATTATCTTCCAGGATCTTCGTCTAGTTACCTATACTCTCTTGTTTGACTTTATCATCGCTCGCGTTATTGACCTTATTGGCGAAGGGGGTTACGCTGGCAAAGGATTTATCATCATTACTCAATATCCTGACCAACTGGCTGATAAGATTAATGAGGAACTTGGCCGTGGCGTTACCTTTATATCTGGTCAAGGATACTACAGCAAAAAGGATTTAAAAATTATCTACTGTATCGTCGGTCGAAACGAAATCGTAAAAATGAAAGATATGATTCACCAAGTCGATCCTCAAGCCTTTATCACCATCACTGAGGCTCATGAAATTCTGGGTGAAGGATTTACTTATGTGAAAGATTAAAAAAGTTGGGAATTCCCAGCTTTTATTTTTCTTCTGTAAGAGTTGAATGATGGTAACCGTAAGTAAAGTAAATGACTAACCCAACCACAAGAGCAATGCCAAAGGCAATCCAGGTATCTAGACTATATTGAAGCATAAAGGAAACACAGATAAGGATGGAAAGGATTGGCAAAAGTGGCACCAAAGGAGTTTTAAACTCTCCTTTTTGGGGCATACCCTTATCTTTTCTGAGTTTTATTATTCCGTAGGCTAGCAAAATGAGATAAGCTAAGGTACAAATATTTAAGAAGGCTGCAATACTGGCTAGAGGAAATACTCCTGCAGCAATGGCTGAAGCAACTCCTGTTAAGAGGGTTGCATTTTTAGGAACGCGACTAGTCTTGCTTAATTGTTTGAAACTTTGAGGTAAAAGTCCATCACGTGCTAAGCTATAAATCATCCGAGATAAAGCATAAGTCATAGAGATACATACGGTTATCAGGGTTAAAATGGCTACAAGCGAAACATAATTTGCCGCCCAGCCGATACCAATACTCCGTAATGAAAATGCTACTGCATCGTCCACATTGAGCTTACTGTAGTGAACAATCCCTGTCAATACTAAGGTTACCAAGGCATAGAGAATGGTGACGATTGTCAGAGAAAGTACAATTCCACGAGGAATATTTTTTTGCGGGCTTTGGATTTCATCAACTGCCATGGAAATAGACTCAAATCCGAGAAACCCAAAAAACATCAAAGATGCACCTGCCATAATCCCAGTGCTTCCTCCATAAATCTGGCCAAAGCCAAAAGGAGCAAAATTCGACCAATTTTCAGGTTTGATGTACCAAATACCAACTAGGATAAATAAGGCTAGAGCAGAGAATTTCAAGATTACTAGAAGCGAATTAAAGCGTAAGGCTGCCTTGGAATTTAATAAAACCAATCCTGTTACCAAGGTCAGCACCAAAATAGGTAGAAGGTCGATATAGGTTCCTTGTTCAGGGTTGAAGGTGCCATTTAAGGCTTGGGGCATGGAGATACCATAATCACTGAGTAAGCCCTTAAAGTAAGCTGCCCAGCCAGACGCCACACCTGAAACAGCTGTCATGAATTCCATGATGGTCAACCAGCCAGCAATCCAGGCTGGCAATTCTCCTAAAATCGCATAGAGATAACTATAAGCACCTCCAGTTGCAGGTACACGAGAGGCAAATTCTGCAAAAAAGAGAGCTGATAAAGAAACACATAAGGTAGAAATCACAATGGAAATCACTAGTGAGGGACCAGCTAGAGTAGCCGCCGCTGTTCCTGTAATGGTGAAAATCCCCGTCCCTACCATAGCACCGATTCCCAATAGAATCAAATCCCACAATTTCAAATGGCGACGCATCTCTGTCTGTCTCAGACTAACATCCTTGGTTCTAAAAATATTCATACTTCATCTCCACTAAATGTAATTGTTTTATTTTACCATATAAAAGCATTTTTGTGAATATTTATTAGGTTCTTTTTTGAAAAAAATTCTGAACAGAAAGGATTCCTGTTCAGATTTTGCATATTCTTATCCGACTGAACCTTCCATTTCATAGCTAATCAAGCGGTTCAGCTCAACCGCGTATTCCATTGGAAGTTCTTTTGTGAAGGGCTCTACAAATCCCATGACAATCATCTCGGTCGCCTCAGATTCTGACAATCCACGGCTCATGAGGTAATAGAGTTGTTCCTCTGAAATCTTAGATACCTTGGCTTCGTGCTCCAATGCAACTTGCGAGTTGTGGATTTCATTAAATGGAATGGTATCTGACGCTGATAAGTCATCCATGATAATGGTATCACACTCGATATGAGAAACAGATTTCTTAGAGTTCTTGTTAAAGTTTACTTGTCCACGGTAGTCCACCTTTCCTCCACCTTTAGCGATGGATTTAGACACGATAGACGAACTTGTATGTGGAGCGTTGTGAATCATCTTGGCACCCGTATCTTGGTGTTGCCCTGCATTAGCAAAGGCGATGGAGAGCATGGTTCCACGCGCACCTTCTCCATCTAGGTAAACAGATGGGTATTTCATGGTTGTTTTGGCACCCAAGTTACCATCAATCCACTCAACAGTCGCATCTTTCAAGGCTTTGGCACGTTTTGTTACCAAGTTATAGACATTATCAGACCAGTTTTGGATGGTTGTATAGCGCATGTAAGCTCCATCCAAAGCAAAGATTTCTACAATGGCAGCGTGCAAGCTATTGCTTGAATATGTTGGTGCTGTACATCCTTCTACGTAGTGGACGCTTGCTCCCTCATCAACGATAATCAAGGTACGCTCGAACTGACCTGTATTTTCGTTGTTGATACGGAAGTAAGTTTGAAGCGGAATATCTACCTTGACCCCTTTTGGTACGTAGATAAAGGTTCCACCAGACCACACTGCCGAGTTGAGGGCTGCCAACTTGTTATCAGTCGGCGGTACCAACTTCGCAAAATATTGTTTGAACAAGTCTGGGTATTCCTTGAGGGCAGAATCTGTATCTGTAAAGATGATACCTAACTTCTCAAATTCTTCCTTCATGTTATGGTAAACTACTTCTGACTCATACTGGGCAGAAGCTCCAGCTAGATAGGCACGCTCAGCTTCTGGAATCCCGATACGTTCAAAGGTTTCTTTGATTTTTTCAGGAACTTCATCCCAAGAACGAGCAGGTTTATCAGATGGTTTTTGGTAGTAGATTAAGTCATCAAAGTCAATCTCTGACAAATCTGCTCCCCATGTTTGCATGGGCATTTTTTTGAAGGTTTCATAAGACTTCAAACGAAATTCTAACATCCACTCAGGTTCCCCCTTGGCAGCAGATAATTCACGAATAACACCTTCGTTGAGTCCTTTTCCTGTCGATAGGACAGGCTCTACATCATCATGGAAACCAAATTTATATTCACCAAGGTCAATTGGTTTTGGTTCTACTCTTTCTTCAGCCATAATATCCTTTCTTTCATTCTTCATTTCTACTGATTTATAAGACAAAAGAAACTTGTCTTACTGTTTTTCTTGATCTTCAATTGTTTTCTTAAGGGCATTCCAAGCCAAGGTCGCACACTTGATTCTTTGAGGGAATTTGGCAACACCTGATAAGAAGGCCGCATCGCCAAGTTGGTCTTGACGCTCATCTTTTTGCCCTTGAACCATTTCAGAAAAAATAATCGCAAGTTCTAAGATTTCTTGCTTGGTTTTGCCCAGAACTGCATCTGTCATCATACTAGCAGAGGCAGTTGAAATCGTGCATCCTGAGTTTAGAAAAGCGATATCCTCCAAACGATTCTCTGCATCAAACTTGACAGAGAGATTGATAACATCTCCACAGGTTGGATTGTTGAGACTGATTTGCTCCGCGTCTTCTAACTTCCCTTGGTGATGTGGATTTTTCGAATGGTCTGCTACCACTGCCATATAAAGGCTATCTAGTTTAGAAAGTGCCATTGAAAAACTCCTTTGTCTTTTGTAATGCATCGACTAGCTTGTCGCAATCTGCCTTGGTGTTGTAGATATAAAAACTTGCACGAGCTGTTGCTGGAACTTCCAAATACTGAAGCAAGGGTTGCGCACAGTGGTGACCAGCACGAACGGCTACTCCCTCATAATCCAAAGCAGTTGAAAGGTCATGCGGATGGAGATTGCTTAGATTAAAGGCAATAACACCCGAACGTTGAGCAAAGTCCTGAGAACCATAAATAGTCAGCCCTTCAATCGCCAGCAGTTTTGGATAGACGTAGGCGATCAGTTCCTGTTCATGGGCTTCAATCGCATCCATACCAATGTTTTCCAGATAATCCACTGCAGCAGCAAGTCCGATTGCACCTGCCATATTTGGCGTTCCAGCCTCAAATTTCCAAGGCAATTCCTTCCAACTAGCAGATTGCTCGTAGACGAAATCAATCATCTCTCCACCAAACTCAACTGGTGACATTTGTTCTAAATACTTCTCTTTTCCGTACAGAACACCGATACCAGTCGGACCAGCCATCTTGTGACCCGAAAAGGCAAAGAAGTCCACATCCAAGTCCTGGACATCAATCTTCATATGAGGCGTAGATTGAGCACCATCCACCACCATGATAGCTCCAACTTGGTGGGCTAATTGAGTGATTTCCTTGATCGGATTGACCACACCAAGAACATTGGAAGCATGAGCTAGGGAAACAAATTTAACCTTATCAGTCAATTTAGCTCGCAAGTCATCCATATCCAAGGCACCGTCCTTGAGATAAACATAGACAAGCTCTGCTCCAGTCTTACGGCAGGCTTCCTGCCAAGGAATAATATTAGAATGGTGTTCCATGATAGAAATCAAGACCTGGTCTCCCTCAGTCAAAATTTCCTCAGCAAAGCGTGCCACCCAGTTAAGGCTGGTTGTCGTTCCTCTGGTAAAGAGAACTTCCTTTGTCGAACCAGCATTGATAAACTGACCAATGGTTTCACGAGCAGCTTCATAAGATGCTGTCGCACGCTCTGCCAAAGTATGAACACCACGGTGAACATTGGCATTGTCTTTCTCATAGTAACGGTTAATCGTTTCAAGAACTGCTAGTGGTTTTTGTGTCGTCGCAGCATTGTCCAGATATACCAGTGGTTCATCGTTGACAATCTGGTCTAAAATTGGAAAATCCTTGCGAATCGCTTCTACATCTAACATAGGCTTCCCCTTAGCGTTTTGACAATTTTTCTTCGATGGTTGCTATCATTTCATCACGAACTTCCTTGACTGGAATCTCAACAATTACGGAGCCAAGGAAACCGCGAACAACCAAGCGTTCTGCTGTTGCTTTGTCCAAGCCACGGCTCATGAGGTAGTACATGTCTTCAGGATCCACCTGACCGATAGAAGCCGCGTGGCCTGCAGTAACATCATTTTCATCAATCAAAAGAATTGGGTTGGCATCTGAACGTGCTTGGTCTGAAAGCATGAGAACACGACTCTCTTGTTGCGCATCTGCTCCCTTAGCGCCTTTGATGATGTGACCGATACCGTTGAAGGTCAAAGTTGCTTTTTCAAGGATAACCCCATGTTGGAGAATATTTCCGATAGAGTTGCACCCGTAGTTGGTTACACGAGTGTCAATCCCTTGCACCTGACGACCACTTGAAAGAGCTACGACTTTAAGGTCAGCATGGCTGCCATTTCCAATCAAGTCGCTATCAAAGTCCGCAACGACATTTCCTTCGTTCATGACACCAATTGCCCAGTCAATGCTTGCATCGTTGCCTAGTTTACCACGACGGCTAATGTAGGCAGTGACATTTTCACCTAAGCGGTCAATCGCAGCAAACTTGACTTGCGCACCAGAACGAGCAATCACTTCAACTGTGATATTGGCAGTTGCTTTTGCACTACCTTCGCCACGTGATTCTAAACGTTCAAGATAGCTAATTTTAGAGTTTTTACCAGCGATAATGAGGATATGCTTGTTAAATGGTACATCGCTATCACTGTCTTGGTAGAAAATTCCTTCAATGGGCTCTGCAATCTCAACATTATCAGGAATGTAGAGAACAGCACCACTGTTAAAGTAGGCTGTGTGATAAGCTGCTAATTTATCATCGTCATATTTAACAGACGACATGAAGAATTCCTCAATAAGCTCTGGAATTTCTTCTAAAGCTGAGTGGAAGTCTGTAAAGACAACCCCTTGTTCAGCCAATTCAAGTGGAATTTGTTCAAAAACAGTTTGAGTCCCTACTTGAACCAATTTCAAGTGATTATCTAGAGCTGTGAAGTCAGGAACATTTGCTGATGGTTCGCTTTCTGTAATGGTTCCATCTCCAAGATTCCAACGGTGAAATTTCACACGCTCGATGACTGGTAACTCCAAACTCTCAATCTTATCAAAAGCTTTTTGACGGAGGTCTGACAACCAGCTTGGTTCAGCGTGCGTTTCTGAAAAAAGTTTAATAGTTTCTTTAGTCATTTACTTCTCCTAAAAGATACGAGGGAATTACAATTCTTCCTTGTAGTCGTAGCCAAGTTCTTCAGCTAGTTTTGCGTATCCTTCACGTTCCAAACGGGCTGCTAATTCTGGACCTCCAGAAAGGACCACACGACCTTCCATCATCACATGTACCACATCAGGTGTGATGTAGTTCAAGAGACGTTGGTAGTGAGTAATGATCATAGCACCAAACCCTTCTCCACGCATGGCATTGACACCTTTTGATACGACTTTAAGAGCGTCAATATCAAGACCTGAGTCAATCTCATCCAAAAGGGCAAAAGTTGGTTCCAACATCAAGAGTTGAAGAATTTCATTACGTTTTTTCTCACCACCAGAGAATCCTTCGTTAAGGTAACGCTCTGCCATCTCTTCTTTCATGTTGAGCAATTCCATTTTTTCGTCTAGTTTAGTGATGAACTCACGAACTGAAATCTTTTCATCGTCTTCTTTACCAGCATTCATGGCTGCACGAAGAAATTCTGCATTGGTAATTCCTGGAATTTCAGATGGGTATTGCATAGCAAGGAAAAGTCCCATACGCGCACGCTCATCTACTTCCAACTCAAGAATGTTTACGCCATCAAACAAGACCTCACCTTTTGTGACTTCATAGTTGGGATTCCCCATAATGGCAGCAGAAAGAGTCGATTTACCAGTACCATTTGGTCCCATAATCGCCGCGATTTCTCCTGTTTTCAGAGTCAGATTGACTCCCTTCAAAATTTCTTTTCCTTCAATCTCAACGTGAAGATCTTTGATCTCTAATACTGACATGATAGTTCCTTTCTTTTTCAAACATTTTGCTCAATACTTTAGGAAATTGCTTACAATCCCTAAAAAATAGGACAAAAGGTCAATAAATATACTCTACTAGTATAACAAAAAAAAGCCTAAAAGGCTTTGATTTTGTCTAGAAGCTAAGGGCTAATCCTTGCGGTTTAGGTGCTGATCAATGGCATCTACTATTTTCCCCATTACATAACTTAACCTAAAATTTCGAAAAAGTAGAATAGCCCAAAAGACTGCCATGAAATAGCGACCCGTCATCCAAGCTTCATTGAAAAAATAAGTCTCAGCAGCAGTAAATAGTGCTATCACGATAAATTGTTGTCTAGTCATAGGATTATTGTACCATGAAATCCACTTTTAGTCTTCTTCGACCATAACTTTATCAGCCAGAAATTCAAATCCCTCTGGAATCAAGTTCTCTTCTTCCACCTCTTGATCAGCTTGAGAAGACTTGTTTCTAGCTGAAAATGCTGCACGAACCTCTTTCCATTCCTCTAGGGAAATTGCCAGGATTTCAGGTGAAAATCCAGCCGCCTGGCTAAGAATATTGCCAAACATGGTATTGAGGTTATCCCGTTTCATGGTTTGCCCTGCATTGAAATTAGACTCAAAGGCTAAAATTGCATGGTGTTCATTGGCCGCAACTGGTTGAGAACCTACGAGAAGAGCCTTATCTGGTCCAGCTAAACTTTCTATCACTTCTCCCCATGCATTCTGGAGGCGAATCAAGTTTTGTCGTGCCAAATCAGGATTTTCGACAGCTTCTTGCAGGATAGACTGAACTTTGTTGCGATCCACTCGATAGACTGTCTTGGAAGTGGCTGGACGACTAGGAACTGGCGCAACTTGTTTAGGAGCCGTGCCCACATTGGCAAGTTCTTGTTTGAGACGGGCAACTTCCTGTCTCAGTGCAGAAATTTCACTTTCAACAGCTCCCGAAACCGCAGATTCAGGCTTAATTTCTGCTAAACGAATGGTCATCATTTCAGCATAAATCTTAGGTTGCAAACTGGCCTTCATATCTGCTAAACTCACTGTCGCTAGACGAATCATTTCAAAGAGACTTTCCTGAGAAAGAGCTAGATTGTCTATAAAAACTGGACTATGATGAGTATTTTCGCCACCTGTCTGAACAACCAGTAGATCACGCAAATACTGCAAGAGATCTGTCACAAAACGAGTCATACTCTTACCATTTTCAAACAAAAGATTTAAAGAATCGAGCGCTTTGGGGATATCCTGTTGGGCCAAAGCGGCCACATAGTCATCTAGAGCTGATAGACTAATAGTGCCTGTAATCTCCTCAGAAATAGCTGTCGTTAAAGCATTCCCTTGCGTCAAACTCAAGGCTTGATCCAGAATAGACAAGGCATCCCGCATTCCACCTTCAGCCCGTCTAGCAATGATTTCCACAGCCTCTGGTTCAGAACTGATATTTTCTTTTTCTAAAATATGATGAATATGTGCCGTGATATCTTGAGTTCGAATCGATTTAAACTCAAAACGTTGGACACGCGATAAAATAGTTGCTGGAATCTTGTGCAATTCGGTAGTCGCCAAGATAAAGACAACATTTTGAGTTGGTTCTTCTAGCGTCTTTAAAAGCGCATTAAAAGCTCCTGTAGACAGCATATGAACCTCGTCTATGATATAGACCTTATAACGTGCCAAACTAGGAGCATAGGTGGATTTATCACGAATTTCTCGGATTTCATCAACTCCGTTATTCGAAGCCGCATCCATTTCGATAACATCTTCTAAGCTACCTTCTGTCACTGCTTGGCAGATATAGCAGTTATTACATGGTTCTCCGTCCACTTGGTTCGGACAGTTCATAGCCTTGGCAAAAATCTTGGCTACACTGGTCTTCCCAGTCCCACGAGGGCCTGAGAAAAGATAGGCATGACTAATCTTTTCCTGCTCGACCGCTTGTTTTAGGGTTTTAGCCACAACCTCTTGTCCGACCAATTGTGAAAAAGTCTGGCTTCTATATTTTCGATAAAGTGCTTGATACATTAGGCTTTCTCCTCAAACATCGTAAAGTCCCATTCTGTCTTCTCAAGCAAAATAGCGACAAATTGTTCCAAGTAATCACGGTCAACGGCATTGTAATCATCAATAAGTGAAGAATCCAGGTCTAAGACACCCAGCAATCGACCATTCTTGAGCATGGGAACTACGATTTCACTCTTGGCCATACTATCACAAGAAATGTAGTTTGGATAAGTGATCACATCGCCAACTAAAACAGTCTCTTGAAACTCAGCAGCTTCTCCACATACTCCTTTTCCAAGCGGAATGCGAATACAAGAAACACCACCCTGAAAAGGACCTAAAACCAACTCGCTACCATCAAACAGATAAAAACCTGCAAATACAGTATTCGGAAAGCGAGATTTTAGGAGGGCACTAGCATTCGAAAGATTAGCAAGAACATTGCTCTCACCTTCAAGTAAATAAGAGAGTTCCTCATTTAACAATTGATATTGTGATTGTTTTTCTGAATCTAACATAGAACTATTATATCAAAAATGGGAAAGAGACAAAAGAAAAATCCCTTGTTTTCAACAAAGGATTTTGCGATTATCAATTTGATTAAAGTTCGATATCACCGAACAAGTCAGCCATTGAGAATCCTGTTTGTGTTTCTGGAAGTTCGAAATCACGTTTTTCTTGACGTTTTGGACGACGTGGACGAGCAGCACGTTTTTCTTCTTTTTGTCCTTCTTCTTGAGCTGGACGTTCTTCAAGAGCTTTGATAGAAAGTGATACACGTTCTGCGTCAGCGTTAACATCAAGGACTTTAACAGTAACTTCTTGACCAACAGTAAGAGCTTCTTTTGGATTTTCGATACGTTTGTGTGAAATTTGTGATACGTGAACAAGTCCATCGATACCTGGCAATACTTCAACAAATGCACCGAAGTCAGTCAAACGTTTAACTGTTCCTTCTACTACATCACCTTTAGCCAATTTTTGCTCAACGCCATCCCATGGTCCAGGTGTTGTTGCTTTAAGTGAAAGGGATACGCGTCCTTCTTCTTCATTAAGATCAAGGACTTTAACTTCGATTTCTTCACCAACAGTTACAACTGATTTAGGTGATACGTTACGTTCGTGTGACAATTCAGTCAAGTGAACCAATCCGTCAACACCACCGAGATCGATGAAAGCACCGAAGCTAGTGATACGAGCAACTTTACCAGTTACGACATCACCAACAGCCAATTTACTGAATACTTCAGCACGAGCTGCTGCAGTAGCTGCTTCAACAACTTCACGACGTGAAAGGATGAAGCGGTTTTCTTTAGGATCAACTTCTTTGATTTTAGCATCAAATTCTTGACCTACGAAACGCTCAGTGTTACGTACGAAACGAGTATCCAACATTGAAGCTGGGATGAATCCACGAACACCTTCAAATTCTACTGAAAGTCCACCTTTAACGGCACGAGTTCCTTTAACAGTAACAACTTCTTCTTCGCGTCCTACAAGTTTGTCCCATGCTTTGCGAGCTTCAAGGCGTTTTTTAGATACAAGGTATGTAACTGTATCAGTATCTTTACCAACTACTTGACGAAGTACAAGAACATCCAATACTTCTCCTACTTTCACAAAGTCATTGATATCTGCATCGCGATCGTTTGTCAATTCGCGAAGAGTCAAGACACCTTCAACACCAGTCCCAGAGATTGCAACGTTAGCTTGAGTCGCATCAACTGTCAATACTTCAGCACTAACAACATCACCAGGCTCAACTTGGCTAACGCTATTTAGCAAATCTTCAAATTCGTTCATCTAAAAAATCCTCCAACAATCAAGTCTTTCCAAACTTGACATACTTATAATTTTTTTCCTAAGCACCCGCAAAGACATGTTCACATCGTTCACGCCTTTCAATTATAAAAATAAAATACCCTAAGATATTTTTCTTTTTATCTTGAATTTATTACCTAAGAACTGGGGTAGCTGGATTCGAACCAACGCATGAGGGAGTCAAAGTCCCTTGCCTTACCGCTTGGCTATACCCCAATGATGAATGGAGAGAGAGGGATTCGAACCCCCGAACCCGAAGGAGCGGATTTACAGTCCGCCGCGTTTAGCCTCTTCGCTATCTCTCCAATGTTTAACGAGAACTATTATATCATGAAATTTTCAATAAAACAAGTATTATTTTGTCAAATTATAGTTTTCAATCAAAATTTCCACAGCTTTTTCAAGTTTTTTATAAAAACTATCGACATTTCCATTCTTTATGATGGCAAATTGGTTATCTAATTCGGCAATTTCTCCAATGACCTTTTTCCCGATCGTCAAAACGTATCCTTCATAGCTGTCTTTTCCAACAGTCACTTTTGCATCTGCTAATTGAATTTCAATTTTCTTATCTTTTTTACTCATACTGTACCTCTTTTCACTTTTTCTATTGTACAAGAAAATACTCAAACTAGCAAGAAAAAACTCCATTTCAGCCATTACAACTGCTATGGAGTTCTTCTTTACTTCGTGTCTTTTAGTCCACTTTGACAATCCATCCCTCTGGTGCTTCCACATCACCAAATTGGATACCAGTCAATTCATCGTAGAGTTTACGTGTAACAGGACCTACTTCCGTTTCACTATAGAAAACATGGAAATCATCGCCATGTTGAATCCCCCCAATTGGAGAAATAACTGCTGCTGTACCACAAGCTCCTGCCTCTACAAAACGATCCAAATTATCGATTGGGACATCGCCTTCAATCGGTGTCAAGCCCAAGCGGTGCTCTGCTAAGTAAAGCAAAGAGTACTTGGTAATAGATGGCAAGATGGATGGACTCAATGGTGTAACAAATTCATTGTCTGCCGTGATTCCAAAGAAGTTGGCTGATCCGACTTCCTCAATCTTTGTATGCGTAGATGGGTCTAGGTAGATAACATCTGAAAATTGGCGTGACTTGGCCATTTTACCTGGGAGGAGACTAGCAGAGTAGTTCCCACCTACCTTGGCCGCACCCGTACCATTTGGAGCTGCACGGTCGTATTCATCCTGAATCAAGAAGTTAGTTGGGACTAAACCACCTTTAAAATAGTTACCAACCGGCATAGCAAAAATGGTGAAAATGTACTCTTCTGCTGGTTTAACCCCGATGATATCTCCAACACCAATCAAAAGTGGACGAAGATAAAGTGTTCCACCTGTTCCATATGGTGGGACGTATTCTTCATTTGCACGCACAACTGCTTTACAAGCTTCTACAAACATTTCTGTCGGAACTTGTGGCATCAAGAGACGGTCACAGGTACGTTGCAGACGCTTAGCATTTTCATCAGGACGGAAAAGTTGAATACTACCATCCTTCGTACGATAGGCCTTCAAACCTTCAAATGCTTGCTGTCCATAGTGAAGACTTGGAGAAGACTCTGAAATATGCAAGGTCGCATCCTCTGTCAATTCTCCTTGATTCCATTGACCATTTTTGTAGTGAGCGATATAACGGTAAGGTAATTTCATATAAGAAAATCCAAGGTTTTCCCAATCAATTGCAACTGTCATGTGTTTCTCCTTTATACTATTCAAACTATGTGTTCTATTCTACACTTTTCTAGTAAAATTTCAAGTATTATTTGTAATTTTCTGAAAATTTTCTCGACAAAAAGAAATCAGCCCTCTGGACTGATTCTTTTTATGGATTTGTTTTGTCCTCTTTAAAGACTTCTTTGAGGTAAGCATCAAAAACTTCTTCATCTGAAATGGTGTCTGATATAAAGCTTCCATTACTAGTGCGTTCTGACAAGTTCAAATCTTGCAATCGGCTTTCATAAATTGTTCCCTTGTTAGATTGAACAAGAAGCGTTTGGTCGTTCCCGTCCACTTCTGTACTGAAGAGATCACCTACAAATCCTTGCTCTGCAACTGCTCCTGCTAAGAAGACACGATGCGGTTTGTTTTTCAACTCACGCAAGACTTGTAGTCCTCGTTTGGCACGGCTGGTTGCTGGAATTTCGTCAATAGAAACACGTTTTAAACTACCACGTTGGGTCAAGAGGTAGAAGGATGAGGTGTTACAGATAAAGGCAGCCTGAAGCGCATCATCTGCTTTCAGGTTCATGGCCTTGACACCCGCAGCCTTGGCACCGACAACTGGAACCTCTTCGATATTGAAACGAAGGGCATAACCGTTTTGACTTATCAAGAGAACATCATCTAGTTTGATTGGAGCTACTGCTACAATCTGGTCTGTCTCGTCTTTGAGCTTAGCGTACTTGACAGACTTAGACTTGTAGGTTCGCCATGGAGAGAATTCTTTGCGTTCTACGCGCTTGATTTGACCAAGACGAGTAGCTGCAAAGTAGGTTGTCGCGTCATCAAACTGATCCACGACTTCTGCATAAAGGATTTCTTCGTTAGTTTCAAAGTTTGTAATGGTCTGGCTTAGATGTTCTCCGATATCTTTCCAACGAATATCAGCCAATTCGTGGATTGGTCGATAAATGACATTTCCAAGACTCGTGAACATCAAGAGATGCTGGGTTGTCTTGGCAGATTGAACAAAGATCAAACGATCATCATCACGTTTGCCAATTTCTTCCAGCGTTGAAGCCGCAAAGGAACGTGGGCTGGTACGCTTGATATAACCTGCCTTGGTCACGCTGACATAGGTATCTTCCTCAGTAATCAGACTAGCTGTATCAATCTCGATGACTTTCGCAGTATCTTCTAAAGTACTCAAACGAGGAGTCGCAAATTTCTTCTTAACCTCGCGAAGTTCTTTCTTCATGAGATTGTACATAGTCCGCTCATCACCGATGATAGCAGCAAGCATGGCAATCTTCTCACGAAGTTCTGCTTCTTCTTCCTGCAAGACAACCACGTCTGTATTGGTCAAGCGATACAGTTGCAAGGTAACGATAGCCTCAGCCTGTTCCTCAGTAAACTCATAGCTGACCTTGAGGTTTTCCTTGGCGTCAGCCTTGTTCTCAGAGGCACGGATAAGGGCAATGACTTCGTCCAAAATCGAAATCACGCGAATCAAACCTTCGACGATATGGAGACGTTTCTCTGCCTTTTCCTTGTCAAAGCGTGAACGCGCCAAAATCACTTCACGACGGTGGGCAATATAGCTAGACAGGATTGGCACAATCCCCACCTGACGAGGCGTGAAATTGTCAATCGCCACCATGTTAAAGTTGTAGTTGATTTGCAAGTCAGTGTATTTGAAGAGATAGTTAAGAACGAGCTCGGTATTAGCGTCTTTCTTGAGTTCGATAGCAATACGAAGACCATCACGGTCAGACTCATCACGAACCTCAGCAATACCTGCTACCTTGTTATTGACACGAACATCATCGATTTTCTTGACCAGATTGGCCTTATTGATTTCATAAGGAATCTCAGTGATAACGATTTGTTCCTTACCACCTTTTAGCTTTTCAATTTCGGTCTTAGAACGAACGACCACGCGCCCCTTACCTGTTTCATAGGCTTTCTTAATTTCATCACGCCCTTGGATGATAGCTCCCGTAGGGAAATCTGGCCCAGGCAGAAATTCCATGAGCTTCTCAACCTTGGCAGTTGGATGATCAATCATGTAAACTGTCGCATCGATAACTTCAGCCAAATTATGTGGTGGAATATCTGTAGCATACCCAGCCGAAATCCCAGTCGAACCATTGACCAAAAGGTTTGGAAAGGCTGCTGGGAGAACAGTTGGCTCTTTCTCGGTATCGTCAAAGTTCCAAGCAAAAGGAACGATCTTTTTCTCGATATCTTGAAGAAGGTAACCAGCAATCTCAGACAAACGCGCCTCGGTATAACGCATAGCCGCAGGTGGATCTCCGTCCATAGAACCATTGTTCCCGTGCATTTCAACCAAAATCTCACGATTTTTCCAGTCCTGAGACATACGGACCATGGCATCATAGATGGAAGAATCCCCGTGTGGGTGGAAATTCCCCATGATATTCCCGACTGACTTAGCTGACTTGCGGTAGCTCTTGTCAAAGGTATTGCCATCTTTATTCATCGAATAAAGAATACGACGCTGAACCGGCTTCAAGCCATCTCGAATGTCTGGCAAAGCCCGATCTTGAATGATGTACTTGGAGTAGCGACCAAAGCGCTCTCCCATGATGTCCTCAAGGGACATGTTTTGAATGTTACTCATATAGGATACAGAGCCCGTAAAAAGCAAAGTGAAAATAGGAAATTATTGCAGTGAGCGATGTTCACAAGGGAATTTATCTTTTTCACACAGCATTTAGGGCGTATTCAACTCCTTTCAAAAAATGTAGAGTAGGTTTTTATAAAATAAAGGATATTTTACGGAAATTAGTCCCGTGTTCAGTTACTATAAGTAACCAAACTATCCTTTCTGTAGTTTAATCTTTTAAATTATTCAGCGATTAAGAAGTCTCTTTTCAGCATACTCAATCATCTTCTCAGCCACGTCCTTCATGTAGTCAAAGCCCATCTTGTTAGCAAGGGATTGAGCTTCGTGGTGGAAAAGTTGCATTGTAGCAAACAAAGACTGAGTGATTTTCTCTATACTTGAAAAATCAAGCAGATTTGAGAATTCCTTCTCTTTCTCAGCAGGTAAATAGTCAAAGAGATACTTGTAGTTCTTGCCGACGTCGACAGTCCCCTTATCACTGGCAACCTGCCAAGCCAAGACCTTCAAGAGTTCTTGTTGACAAATACCATAAAGATGGTCGGTCGCGTAGATGAGCTGATTGCGACAAATCCCTTTAACCACGTAGGTTGAAACCCACCAAAATTCATTACAGGCTTTTTCAAAATCTGTCTGACTAGCTGGACTTATCCAGTAACGTTGAGGACTTGGTGAATAAGGGGCAAACAAACCCTTAGTGTCCTCTAGCACCGTGAAATCCGCTTCGCTTTCTACCCACTCCTTGATATACTCTTTAGGACATAAAGTCAAATCAATGCGATTGTCATCTTCAAAAAGCATCAGATAAAGTCGACGGTTGCCTAGGATATTATGCTGCTCAATGATACGTGTTCCAAACTGGTGCAACCAAGTAAGATTACTCGTCAGATTATCTAAGTCGTCCACGACATAAACAACATCATAATCTTGAAACTCATCTTTTGGAGCTTTTGGATTTGTCCGTGAACCAGACATGGCGACAGCCTCGACTTGTAAAGTTTGGGCAGTCTGTAAAATCACATCGAGCATTTCTGTTTCTGTTCTCATGGTCAGTCCCCATTCATTATAGACTTCTCAAAACACCATCTCCCCACTCTCCTCCAGCGTAAACTTGACATTATCCTCAATCCACTTACGGCGTGGTTCGACCTTGTCTCCCATGAGGACGTTTACGCGGCGTTCAGCGCGTGCTAGATCTTCAATTGTAACACGGATAAGAGTGCGGGTTTCTGGATTCATGGTTGTTTCCCAGAGCTGGTCCGCGTTCATCTCACCAAGCCCCTTGTAGCGTTGGAGGGTTGCGCCTTTACCAAACTGCTTACGAAGTTCTTCTAACTCTCCGTCTGTCCAAGCATAGGCCACTTCTTCTTTCTTGCCTTTCCCCTTGGACATCTTGTAAAGAGGCGGAAGGGCGATATAGACATGTCCTGCCTCGACTAGTGGACGCATGTAGCGGTAGAAAAAGGTTAAAAGAAGAGTTTGAATGTGGGCACCATCGGTATCCGCATCGGTCATGATAATAATCTTGTCATAGTTGGCATCCTCAATAGAAAAGTCTGCTCCCACACCCGCTCCGATGGTATAAATCATGGTATTGATTTCTTCATTTTTAAGAATATCCGCCATCTTAGCCTTGGCTGTATTAATCACCTTACCACGAAGGGGCAAGATAGCCTGGAACTTACGGTCACGACCTTGTTTGGCAGAACCACCGGCAGAATCTCCTTCGACTAGGTAGAGCTCGTTCTTTGCTGGATTTTTAGACTGGGCTGGGGTCAATTTTCCAGACAGCAAGCCTTTGTCTTTTTTATTTTTCTTGCCATTTCGGCTCTCATCACGCGCCTTACGGGCCGCTTCACGGGCATCACGAGCCTTGATAGCCTTTCTGATGAGATTTGAAGCTAGTTCTCCATTCTCCATTAGGAAGAAAGTCAATTTATCAGATACTATGCCATCCACAACAGGACGAGCCAGAGGGCTTCCAAGTTTGTCCTTGGTCTGTCCCTCAAATTGGAGGTGTTCTTCCGGAACTAGGATAGAAAGAACAGCTGCTAGTCCCTCACGATAATCTGAACCTTCTAGGTTTTTATCTTTTTCCTTGAGAAGTCCCGTCTTACGCGCATAGTCGTTCATGACCTTTGTAATGGCAGACTTGAGTCCCGTCTCATGCGTCCCACCGTCCTTGGTACGAACGTTATTGACAAAAGACAAGATGTTATCTGAAAATCCATCATTGTACTGGAGGGCAACTTCCACTTGGAAACCATTATCTTCCCCTTCAAAGTACAGAACCGGCGTCAAGGTTTCCTTGTCTTCGTTGAGGTAAGAAACAAAGTCTTGTACCCCGTTCTCATAATGGAATTCGATTGCTTCATCTGTTCGCTTATCTGTCAAAGACAAGGTAACATTTTTTAAGAGAAAGGCTGACTCATTGAGTCGTTCTGAAATGGTATTGTACTTGAAGTCTGTCGTAGAAAAAATCGTCGCATCAGGCATGAAGGTGACCTTGGTACCTGTTTTAGACTTGGGCGCTGTACCGATTTTCTTCAAAGTCGTGACGGGTTTCCCGCCATTTTCAAAACGTTGCTTGTAGACTGCGCCATCACGAGTGATTTCTACTTCTAGCCAACTTGATAGGGCATTAACAACAGAAGACCCCACCCCGTGGAGACCTCCAGACGTCTTATAACCTCCTTGACCGAATTTCCCTCCGGCGTGAAGAATGGTAAAGATAACCTCGACAGTTGGAATTCCCATGGCGTGCATACCAGTCGGCATCCCACGACCATGGTCTTCTACTGTTAAACTTCCGTCTTTATTGATAGTCACATCAATGCGATCACCGAAGCCAGACAAGGCCTCATCGACTGCATTGTCCACAATTTCCCAGACTAGATGATGGAGACCTGCACCGTCGGTCGAACCGATATACATCCCCGGACGTTTACGGACCGCATCCAACCCTTCTAGCACCTGAATGGCGTCATCATTGTAGTTATTAATATTGATTTCCTTTTTTGACACAAGGAACCTCCTATTCGTTCATCTTTTCTATTTTACAGGTTTTCTAGGGATTTTGCAAAATTTTTCCCATTCAGCCGTCACAATTTCACAGGATATTCTCTGACTTTCGAAAGCATTTCATGGTATAATAGGTCTATGATGACATTTGTATTATTAATTTTTGCTTATCTGCTAGGTTCGATTCCGTCTGGTCTTTGGATTGGACAAATCTTCTTTCAAACAAATCTGCGCGAGCATGGTTCTGGTAATACTGGAACGACTAATACCTTTCGCATTTTAGGTAAGAAAGCTGGTATGGCAACCTTTGTGATTGACTTCTTTAAAGGGACCTTGGCCACTCTACTTCCTATTCTTTTCCACCTACAAGGTGTATCGCCTCTTGTCTTTGGACTTTTAGCTGTAATTGGACATACCTTTCCTATCTTTGCAGGATTTAAAGGGGGCAAGGCTGTCGCAACTAGCGCTGGAGTTGTTTTCGGATTTGCGCCTATCTTCTGTCTCTACCTAGCAGTCGTATTCTTTGGAACCCTCTATCTTGGTAGTATGATTTCCTTGTCTAGCGTTGCCGCTTCTATCGCAGCCGTCATCGGAGTTCTACTATTTCCACTATTTGGATTTATCCTAGACAGCTATGACCCTCTCTTCATTCTGATTATCCTAACACTTGCTAGCTTGATTATCATTCGTCACAAGGATAATATCACACGTATCAAAAATAAAACTGAAAATCTTGTCCCTTGGGGACTAAACTTGACACATCAAAATCCTAAAAAATAAAACGCCAGTTTAAACTGACGTTTTTTTGTATGCTTATTTTGACTTGATGTAGTTGATACCGTCTGCCTTTGGTGCAACTGCTTTTCCAAAGAAGGCTGCTAAGACAAGGATGGTCAAGACATAAGGTGCGATTTGAAGGTAAACCGCTGGCACTCCTTGTAGGAAAGGCAATTGAGAACCGATAACTGCCAAACTTTGTGAAAGTCCAAAGAAAAGACTAGAAAGCATGGCACCGATTGGGTTCCATTTACCAAAGATCATCGCAGCAAGGGCAATAAATCCAGGACCGACAATAGTCGTCACTGAGAAGTTGACAGAAATGGATTGAGCATAAATCGCTCCACCGATTCCCCCTAGGAAACCTGATATGATAACCCCAAGATACCGCATCTTGTAGACATTGATCCCCAAGGTATCTGCTGCCTGAGGGTGTTCACCAACAGAGCGAAGGCGAAGACCAAAGCGTGTCTTAAAGAGAATAAACCAAGCAAAGAATGAGAAGGCAATCGCGATATAACCTAGCAAACTTGTTGACTTGAAGAAGATATCTCCAATCACTGGGATATTAGCCAAAACTGGAAAATCAAAACGGCCAAAGGTCTGGCTTAAGTTATCCGTTTGTCCTTTGTTATAAAGAACTTTAACCAAGAAAACTGCTAGGGCGGGAGCCATCAAGTTCAATACTGTACCACTGACAACATGGTCCGCACGGAAATGAACTGTAGCGACTGCATGAATGAGGGAGAAAATAGCTCCCACGATACCGGCAACTAACAAGGAAATCCAAGGAGTCGCTGCTCCAAGTTGTTCTGCAAACTCAAGGTTAAAGACAACCCCAGAAAAGGCTCCCATAACCATAATTCCTTCAAGACCGACGTTAACGACACCACCACGTTCAGAGAAGACTCCTCCAATACTCGTAAAAATAAGTGGTGCTGAGTAAATCAGCATAGAAGAGACCAAGAGGGTGAGTAATGTTGTAATAGACATCCTTACTTACCTCCTTTAACTTGTTTTTTTGGTTTGACAAAATGTTCGATAATATAGTGAACACTGACAAAGAAGATAATGGACGCTGTTACAATGCTGACAAGTTCAGACGGAACTTGCGCAGCGTTCATACCTGGCGCACCAACTTGCAAAACTCCAAATAAGAAGGCTGCAAAGAGAATTCCAATTGGTGAATTCCCAGCAAGCAAACTAACTGCCATTCCGTTAAATCCGATAGCTAATGATGAGCCCTGAACGTAAACGTTTTGGAAAGTTCCAAGACCTTCGACAGCTCCACCAAGACCAGCCAAAGCACCAGAGATAATCATTGATAGGATGATTGTACGTTTTGCTGAAATACCAGCGTACTCTGAGGCATGGGGATTAAGACCAACTGCACGAATTTCAAAACCGAGAGTCGTTTTCTTGAGCAAGAACCAAATCACACCAACAGCAATGATGGCAAAGAAGATTCCGATATTCATACGAGAATTGCCAGTTAACTCAGATAACCATGGTGTTTGATAAGTGGCATTGGCACTCACACGAATCGTTGAGTCTGTACTTTGCATAAAGTCTTTCGGGAAAGAATGAATAAAGGCATTCCCTACGTACAAAACAATATAGTTCATCATAATGGTTACGATAACCTCTGATGTACCTAAATAAGCTCTGAGAATACCTGGAATAGCACCTACAATCCCACCTGCAATCAAAGCAATTACTACGGTCGCTAAAATCAACATTGGGCGTGGCATGTCCGGATGCGACAAAGCAAACCAACCACTAAGAATCCAACCCGCTAGTGCCTGACCAGGAAGCCCAACGTTAAAGAAACCTGCACGACTAGCAACTGCAAACCCCAGACCAATCAAGATAAGAGGACCCATGGCACGGAAAATTTCACCAATCCCACGGAGACTACCAAAAGCTGTATAGAACAACTCCTCATAACCCCAGATAGCATCGTAGCCGAAAATCCACATGACAATGGCTCCGAGCAAGATTCCTAAGAATACGGAAATCAAGGGAACCGAAATTTGTTGTAACTTTTTAGACATCATCCTTCTCCTTTCCCAAGTTTCCGCCTGCCATCAAGATACCAAGTTCTTGTTTGTTAGTCGTTTCTGGCGACACAATACCTTGAATCTTCCCATCATGAATAACAGCAATTCGGTCTGAAACATTTAAAATCTCATCCAATTCAAAGCTGACAACAAGCACAGCTTTTCCGTTATCACGTTCTTCAATCAAGCGTTTGTGGATATATTCAATGGCACCGACATCCAAACCACGAGTTGGTTGGCTGACGATAAGGAGATCAGGATCACGATCAATCTCACGAGCGATAATCGCTTTTTGTTGATTTCCCCCTGAAAGAGCTGCTGCTGGGACAAATTCGCTCGCCGCACGGACGTCAAATTCTTCCATTAATGTTTTGGCATGTGAAGTGATATTCGCATAGTTTAAGATACCATTCTTGCTGAGTGGTTCTTTGTAGTAGGTTTGAAGAGCGATATTTTCTGAAATCATCATATCCAAAATCAAACCATCACGGTGGCGGTCTTCAGGAACATGCCCCACACTGAGTTCCGTAATTTGTCGAGGATGCATCCCTACGATTGATTTGCCTTTTAATTCAATACTACCAGACTCAACCTTACGAAGACCCGTAATGGCTTGAATGAGTTCAGATTGGCCATTGCCATCAATACCTGCAATACCGACAATTTCACCAGCACGAACATCCAAAGAAAGATTCTTCACAGCTGGTACACCTCGGTTTTCATTAACAACCAAGTCTTTGATAGACAAGACTACTTCTTTTGGTTGTGGTGCCTGTTTCTCCGTTTTGAAGGAGACAGAACGTCCTACCATCATCTCTGCCAAGTCTGCATTGGTTGCCCCTGCAATTTCAACCGTCTGGATTGATTTCCCACGACGAATAACCGTCACTCGATTGGATACCGCACGAATTTCATCCAGTTTATGGGTAATCAAAATAATGGATTTTCCTTCTTTAACAAGGTTTTTCATGATAGCCATCAACTCATCAATCTCTGAAGGAGTCAATACTGCCGTAGGTTCGTCAAAGATGAGGATATCAGCACCACGGTAAAGTGTCTTCAAGATTTCTACACGTTGTTGAGCACCAACGGAAATATCTGCCACCTTGGCAGCAGGATCCACTGCCAAACCATAACGTTCAGAAAGAGCCTTGATTTCTTTAGTAGCTTCAGCTATATCTAGCACACCATTTTTAGTGATTTCACTCCCCAAAATGATATTTTCAGCCACTGTAAAAGCTTCAACCAACATAAAATGTTGGTGAACCATCCCAATTCCTAGACTAGCGGCTTTAGAAGGTGAATCTAGTTTGACAACTTGACCATTCACCGCAATTTCACCACTAGTTGGCTCGAGAAGTCCTGCCAGCATATTCATCAGAGTGGATTTACCCGCTCCATTTTCTCCTAAAAGTGCATGGATTTCACCTTTTCGCAGTTGCAAGTTGATCTTGTCGTTCGCTACAAATTCACCAAACACCTTGGTAATATCCCGCATCTCAATGACATTTTCGTGTGCCATATGCTTTTCCTTTCCGAGGTTTATTTTGTTTCAATAAAACCTGCTAATCGTGTTAACAAGTTCTATTGAGACAAAAAATTGCCTCAATTCTTAAAGAAGCGACCGATGGTCGCTTTCTAAGAAATGACTTTTATCCATTATTTTTCAGGAACTTTTACGCTTCCGTCAAGGATTTTAGCTTTTGCGTCTTCAACAGCTTTTTTACCTTCTTCTGAAAGGTTTGTTACTGCCAAGTCAACCCCTTTATCCTTCAATGAGTAGACAATAACTTGTCCGCCAGGGAATTCACCTTTTTCTGTTTTGTTGGCAATATCTTTTACAGTTGTACCAACTTGTTTCAATGTAGATACAAGAACAAAGTTTGATTCTTTACCATCTTTAGAAGTGTATTTACCTTCTGCTGCTTGGTCACGGTCTACACCAATAACCCAAACTTTTTCGTCTTCATTTTTACTTTCGTTCAAAGATTTTGCTTCAGCAAAGACACCAGCACCTGTACCACCAGCTGCTTGGTAAACAACGTCTGCACCTGCAGCGTATTGAGCAGCTGCAATTGTTTTACCTTTGGCAGCATCACCAAATGAACCAGCGTAGTCAACTTGTACTTTGATAGATGGGTCTACTGACTCAACACCAGCCTTAAATCCAGCAGCGAAACGTGAAATAACTTCAGATTCGATACCACCTACAAAACCAACTTGTTTTGTTTTAGTTGTTTTAGCTGCTGCAACACCAGCAAGGTAAGCTGCTTCGTTGTCAGCAAATGTTACGCTCGCAACATTCTTTTGATCTTTGATCACATCATCAATCAAGACATAGTTTAAGTCAGAGTGGTCTTTTGCTGCCTCTTCAACTGCATTGTGAAGGGCAAAACCAACACCGAAGATCAGGTTGTAACTTCCAGCCGCTTGTTGCAAGTGGTTCGCATAGTCTGCTTCACTTGTTGATTGGAAGTAAGTGTAACCGTTATCTTTAGAAAGGTTGTGTTCTTTACCCCAGTCTTGCAAACCTTCCCAAGCTGATTGGTTAAATGATTTATCATCAACACCACCAGTATCTGTTACGATCGCTGCTTTGGTCTTCATTTCTGATGAAGACGAAGCTGCGTTACGAGAAGAGCGGTTACCACATGCAGCAAGTCCAACTGCTGCTACTGCAACTAGACCAAGGCCTAGCCATTGTTTCTTGTTCATTACTGAACCTCCTAAATAAGATGTGCAACGATGTTGCAAGTTTGGATTATTTGGTCACACAGACCACAGCCACTGCAAGAGTGACCCAGACTAATTTAAGTCTGTAAATGAGTATGGAAGTAACTCCCCGACCGTCATCTCGACCGTCGATTTATCTTTAGCGACTAAGGTCACTTTTAGATCTTTTTCAAAAAATTCAACCATGACCTGGCGGCAAGCACCACATGGCGAGATGGGTTTTTCAGTTTGTCCGTAGACAATCAACTCTGAAAACTCTCTTTGGCCTTCGGAAACTGCTTTGAAAATCGCTGTACGCTCTCCACAGTTTGTCAAAGAATAGCTAGCATTCTCAATATTAACACCCGTATAAATGCTACCGTCCTTAGCTACTAAAACAGCTCCAATAGGAAAATGAGAATAGGGTACATAGGCTTGTTTGCTGGTTTCAATTGCTAAGTCAATCAACTCAGTAGTCGCCATCTGCTAATTCTCCTTTTAAAATTGCCACACCAGCTGATGTTCCAACACGGGTAGCGCCCGCTTCCACAAAAGCAACAGCGTCTGCATATGAGCGAGCTCCACCAGCAGCCTTAACTCCCATATCTGGTCCGACTGTTTTACGCATCAACTGAACATCCTCTATAGTGGCACCACCAGTTGAAAATCCAGTTGATGTTTTGACAAAGTCAGCGCCTGCTTTCTGGGATAATTGGCAAGCCACCACCTTTTCATCGTCTGTCAACAAGCAAGCTTCAATAATGACCTTAACCAACTTGTCACCACTTGCTTCTACGACAGCACGGATGTCCGATTCAACCAAATCAAGATTACCTGATTTGAGAGCACCAACATTGATAACCATATCAATCTCATCTGCACCGTTTTGGACAGCTTCTTTTGTTTCAAAAGCTTTCACAGCTGAAGTTGTTGCTCCCAAAGGGAAACCAACTACTGTACAAACCTTTACATCTGAGCCTTCAAGTCCTGTTTTCGCATGTTTTACCCATGTGGGATTAACACAAACGCTGGCAAAGTCATACTCACGCGCTTCAGATAGCAAACGATCGATTTGTTCTTGAGTTGCATCTTGCTTTAAGAGCGTATGATCTATGTATTTATTTAACTTCATTTATTTTCAGACTCCTCTCTTTTTTTACGAGATGATTTCAATAATTTCCTGCAAACGTTTCACCCTGTCATTTATTTTAACATATTTTTGGAATTCTGTAACTAGTTGTGGGGAAATTTTTCCATTTGTATAAACTTTTGCGACAATTTCTCCCTTTTGAACGGAGTCCCCAACCTTCTTCTCAAAAACGATTCCAGTTTCATAGTCTAAATCATCAGACTTGACTGCGCGACCAGCTCCCAATCTCATGGCATAGAGACCAAATTCCATCGCTGGAAGGGCTGAAATAACACCTGACTCTTGGGCCGGGATATCCACTACATGTTCAACATTTACCGGGCGATAGAGATCTTCTAAATCACCGCCTTGAGCCGCCACCATTTCTTCAAACTTAGCCAATGCTTGGCCGTTTTCAAGATGTTGACGTACTTCTTCAACTGTCTTCTCAACATTTGCCAAACCAAGCATAATCTGAGCTAGTTCACAAATAAAGTGACTAATATCTTCTCGACCCTTTCCTTGAAGGATTTCAATTGCTTCTAAGATTTCGAGACGATTGCCAATGGCTCGTCCCAAGGGTTGGCTCATATCGGTAATAACCGCTACTGTCTTTCGACCAACGGCCTTACCAAGATCAACCATGGTTTGAGCCAATTCGCGCGCCTCCTCGACAGTCTTCATGAAGGCACCCTCACCAACAGTCACATCTAGCAAAATAGCATCCGCCCCAGCAGCGATTTTCTTGCTCATGACAGAACTAGCAATCAAAGGAATGGTGTCGACAGTCGCCGTCACATCACGGAGGGCATAGAGAAGTTTATCTGCTTTAACCAGCTGGTCAGACTGACCTATGACAGATACACCGATATCTTGAACCTGTTTGATGAAATCCTCTTGACTACGTTCCACTTGATAGCCCTTGATCGCTTCTAGCTTATCTAGGGTTCCGCCAGTATGGCCTAGTCCACGACCACTCATTTTTGCTACAGGCACACCAAAGCTAGCAACAAGGGGAGCTAAAATCAAGGTCACCTTATCACCTACACCACCAGTAGAATGTTTGTCAACTTTAACCCCATCAATAGCTGACAAGTCAAACTCCTGACCTGTCTTGACCATATTCATCGTCAAATCAGAAATCTCACGTGTCGTCATTCCTTTAAAATAAACCGCCATAGCAAAGGCAGACATTTGATAGTCTGGAACTGTTCCATCCACATAGCCTTCTACTAACCATTCAATTTCACTTGAAGTCAATTCTTTGCCGTCTCGTTTTTTTTGGATTAAATCAACTGCTCTCATGATTTCACACTTCTAAGGATATAGTATCCCTTGTCTTTCTTTACGGTTTCACAATTGCCAAAAACATCTTCCATCTTATTTTTTGCACTTGGAGCTCCTTGCTTTTTCTGAATGACGATGGTTAAATCTCCTCCGTCTTTCAAGAAATCTCTGCTCTTTTCGATAATCTCATGAACAACTTGTTTACCCGCTCGAATAGGCGGATTAGAAATAACATGGTCAAATTTCCCTTCAACTTGTTCATAGATATTGGATTGGAAAATCGTTGCTTCAACCTTATTTCGTTCAGCATTTTGTCGAGCCAAGTCTAGAGCACGATTATTGATATCAACCATGGTTGCCTGAACTCCATAAGCCTTGGTCAAGGACAAGCCCAAAGGCCCATATCCACAACCCACATCAAGGACCGTTTCTCCTTTGTTAACCTCCAGACACTTCAATAAAAGCTGACTCCCAAAGTCAACCATTTTCTTGCTAAAAACACCCGCATCCGTCAAAAAGGTCATTTTTTCTCCCAACAACTCCACTCTCAACTCATGTATGTCGTGAGCAGCGTCAGGATTTTCTGCATAATACATTTTACTCATAAAACTATTTTACCATAATTTGGCTTGAATTGTAAGTCGTTTACAAAGTGATGATAAAATGAAAAAGACTGAAGAATCCTAGTCAAAAAACCTTTTCTTCAATCTCTTTCAATTATTAGAAATACATTACAATCTATCGGGAACTACAAAGTATCATAGTCAGGATAAAACAAATCGTCTGTAATCAGGCGCATTTTTATTACCATTTCTTAACCTTAAAATACTTTATTATCAACAAGACTCCCAATATGATGTTTAGATAAAAGCCCAACTGATAAGTTTGTGTCAAGATTTCCAAACTTGTCCAAAGTCGTATCAAATCTTCTAGTGACATACGGAATAGATATCCTTCTGTAGCAATCCACAAAATCAAAAATAGATAACTACCAGCAGCAAGCCATTTCGTCCACTGCTTTTTTACTAGCCAAGCAATCAAGAGTGAACAGATAAAGATAACTGTTACAAGGAGATGATCCATTAAGAAGGTAAAACCGTAATAGGTTTCTACAAAGCGTCTACCATTATCCGCATTCGCTCCCCTTATAAAAGGTAGTGTAAAACTTAAAATAAAACAGAGTTCCAATATGTAACATCTCAAGATTTTCATTGTATACCTCCTATAAGTTGCGAACTAAAAAACCCACTTTCAATAACTGATAAGTCTTCAGAAACAATTTCCTATCTCATCATTAAACTATTCAACCTCCACCTCTATTATACGATATTGACTTACTACCATCAAGAAACCGCTTTATTTTTTTAGCTTTTTATGGTATGATAGACAAAATATCTAGGGGAAAACAAATGACCAACGAATTTTTACATTTTGAGAAAATCAGCCGCCATACTTGGCAATCATTGCATCGCAAAACAACCCCTCCCTTGACAGAGGAAGAGTTAGAATCCATCAAGAGTTTCAATGACCAAATTAGTCTGCAGGACGTAACAGATGTCTATCTTCCCCTTGTCCATCTTATCCATATTTACAAGCGCACCAAGGATGATTTGGCATTTTCAAAAGGAATTTTCCTCCAACGTGAAAGCAAATCACAGCCTTTTATCATTGGGGTTTCTGGTAGTGTTGCTGTCGGGAAATCAACCACTAGTCGCTTACTTCAGATTCTTCTATCACGTACTGTAACGGATGCTACTGTAGAATTGGTGACAACTGACGGTTTTCTCTATCCCAATCAAACCTTGATGGATCAAGATATCTTAAATCGCAAAGGTTTTCCTGAAAGTTATGATATGGAAACCTTGCTGAATTTTCTTGATCGCCTTAAGAACGGGCAAGATGTCGATATTCCTGTCTATTCTCATGAAGTGTATGACATCGTTCCTGGAGAGAAACAACGTGTCAAAGCTGCGGATTTTGTTATTGTTGAAGGCATCAATGTCTTTCAAAATCCTCAAAATGAGCGCCTTTACATCACTGATTTCTTTGATTTCTCCATCTATGTGGATGCTGCTGTCGAGGACATTGAAAGTTGGTATCTAGATCGTTTCTTAAAACTCCTCAGCTTTGCCCAAAATGATCCCAACAGCTACTACCACCGCTTTACGCAAATGCCGATTGGAGAAGTTGAAGCCTTTGCACATCAGGTTTGGACCAGTATTAATCTCACAAATCTACAAAACTATATCGAACCGACAAGGAATCGCGCCGAGGTCATTCTCCACAAGACTAAAAACCACGAAATCGATGAAATTTACCTAAAAAAATAATTTCCCCTTGTCAAAACCTAAGTTTTCATATATAATGGTATAGTTAGTAAATATGGAGGTAAGAACATTGGCAAACATTAAATCAGCTATCAAACGCGCTGAATTGAACGTTAAACAAAACGAAAAAAACTCAGCTCAAAAATCAGCTATGCGTACTGCTATCAAAGCTTTCGAAGCAAACCCTTCTGAAGAACTTTTCCGTGCTGCAAGCTCAGCTATCGACAAAGCAGAAACTAAAGGTTTGATTCATAAAAACAAAGCAAGCCGCGATAAAGCTCGTCTTTCAGCTAAACTTGCTAAATAAGAAACAGTCCACCGAGGCTGTTTTTTTGTCCTCCATTACGAAAAGGTAGAAAATGAAAATCGCAATTATCGGCTATTCTGGTGCTGGGAAATCAACTCTAGCTGAAACGTTATCAAACTACTACTCTATCCCCAAACTGCATATGGACACACTCCAATTTCAACCTGGTTGGCAAGACAGTGACCGCGAATGGATGCTGGGCGAGATGAAAAACTTTCTCACAAAGCACGAAGCTTGGGTCATCGACGGCAACTACTCTTGGTGTTGCTATGAAGAAAGAATGCAGGAAGCTGACCAAATCATCTTTCTCAATTTTTCACCATGGACTTGTCTCTTTCGAGCCTTTAAACGGTATCTCACATACCGAGGCAAGGTCAGAGAAAGTATGGCTGCAGGTTGCCCTGAACGCTTTGACTGGGCGTTTATCCGATGGATTCTCTGGGATGGGCGGACAAAGAATGCTAAAGAACGCTATCAATGGGTTCAAGAAACCTATCCAGAGAAAGTAATTGTCCTCCGGTCGCAAAAGGAGATGGACCACTTCTTAGAAAATCTCGCAAACAACAAGAAAAACCAACGTGTATAACGTTGGTTTTTTGCTTTTACCCAATCACACTTCCGCTTGGTACAGCTGGATCAACTGTGAGAAGGGTTAATTTACCATCATGTTCAGCTGAGAGAATCATCCCTTGGCTGACATATTTTTTCATCATTTTACGTGGTTTGAGGTTGGCAACGATTTGTACTTTCTTACCGAGCAATTCTTGTTCGTTTGGATAGTATTTTGCAATTCCTGAAAGGATTTGACGGTCTTCGCCATCACCAGCATCTAGGCGGAATTGTAGCAACTTATCAGAACCTTCCACTTTAGACACTTCTTTGACCTCTGCGACACGGATTTCAACCTTATCAAAGTCTTCAAACTTGATTTCATCTTTGTTGAGTTTGAGTTCAACTTCATCTGGATTCCATTCTTTTTCAACGGCTGGTTTGTTGCCTTCCATTTGTTCCTTGATATAGGCGATTTCTTCTTCCATATCGAGACGTGGGAAGATTGGTGTCCCTTTGGCAACTACAGTCACATCTACTGGGAAGTCAACCAAGCTCAAGTTCTCAAGGCTTGCTACTTCTTCCAAACCAAGTTGAGTCAAGACTGCACGACTGGTTTCCATCATAAAGGGTTCAATCAAGTGAGCAACGACACGAAGGCTGGCTGCCAAGTGGCTCATGACACTTGCCAATTGATCACGAAGTGCTTCATCCTTAGCCAAGACCCATGGAGCTGTCTCGTCGATGTATTTATTGGTACGAGAAATGAGAGTCCATACTGCTTCAAGTGCACGTGGGTAGTCAACTGCTTCCATATGTGTATGGTAGTCAGCGATTGATTCAGCAGCTACTTTCGCAAGAGCATTGTCAAATTCAGTCACACCTTCTACATAGGCTGGAACTTTTCCATCAAAATACTTATTAATCATGGAAACCGTACGGTTAAGGAGGTTCCCGAGGTCATTTGCCAATTCGTAGTTGATACGGCCTACATAGTCTTCTGGAGTGAAGGTTCCGTCTGAACCAACTGGAAGGCTACGCATGAGGTAGTAACGAAGTGGATCGAGACCATAGCGTTCTACTAACATTTCAGGGTAAACGACATTCCCTTTAGACTTAGACATTTTGCCGTCTTTCATGACAAACCAACCGTGGGCAATCAAACGTTCTGGCAACTTGATATCGAGCATCATGAGCAAGATTGGCCAGTAGATTGAGTGGAAACGGAGAATATCTTTTCCGACCATGTGGAAGACTGTTCCGTTCCAGAACTTGTCAAAGTTAGTATGATCGTCTTGACCATAACCAAGAGCAGTCGCATAGTTGAGAAGGGCATCGATCCAAACATAGACAACGTGTTTTGGATTAGATGGTACTGGCACACCCCAGGTAAAGGTTGTACGAGAAACCGCTAAGTCTTCCAAACCTGGCTCAATAAAGTTACGCAACATTTCATTAAGACGACCATCTGGAGTGATGAAATCAGGGTGCGATTTGAAAAATTCAACCAAACGGTCTTGGTATTTGCTGAGGCGAAGGAAATAAGACTCTTCTGAAACCCATTCCACTTCATGTCCTGATGGAGCGATACCGCCCGTCACATTTCCAGCTTCATCACGGAAAACTTCTGCAAGCTGGCTTTCTGTAAAGAATTCTTCATCTGATACTGAATACCAACCAGAATATTCGCCCAAGTAGATATCATCTTGAGCAAGCAAGCGTTCAAAGACCTGAGCCACTACTTTTTCATGGTAGTCATCAGTTGTACGGATAAATTTATCGTATGAGATATCGAGTAATTTCCAGAGTTCTTTGACGCCAACCGCCATCCCATCAACATAGGCTTGTGGTGTGATGCCAGCTTCTTCCGCTTTTTGCTGGATTTTCTGACCATGCTCGTCAAGACCTGTCAAATAAAAGACATCGTAGCCCATGAGGCGTTTGTAACGAGCTAGGACATCACAAGCGATGGTTGTGTAGGCAGAACCGATATGAAGTTTACCAGATGGATAGTA
>CAKQDJ010000002.1:0-169963 GCA_934229205.1 uncultured Streptococcus sp. | reverse complement strand
TTAATCTTGTCCACATCAATCTTGATGGTATCAATTTTCGGAGCAGTTGGAGCCAATTCTGGACGAACTTCTGGAATGGTAGCTTCAATCACATCAAGGATTTCAAAACGAGCTTTCTTGGCTTGAGCAAGGGCTTCTGTCAAGATTTCTGCAGTAATCCCTTGAATTTTGATATCCATTTGAAGGGCTGTAATCCCGTCACGAGTACCAGCAACCTTGAAGTCCATGTCTCCAAAGTGATCTTCCAAACCTTGGATATCGGTCAAGACTGTGTAGTTATTTCCATCTGAGATGAGACCCATGGCAATACCAGCTACTGGCGCCTTGATTGGCACACCACCAGCCATAAGGGCAAGAGTTCCCGCACAGATAGAAGCTTGAGAAGAAGAACCGTTTGATTCCAAAACTTCTGCTACTAGACGAATAGCATATGGGAATTCTTCCAAGCTTGGCAAGACTTGAGCAAGAGCACGCTCACCGAGAGCACCGTGACCAATCTCACGACGACCTGGCGCACCATAACGACCAGTTTCCCCGACAGAGTATTGAGGGAAGTTATAGTGGTGCATAAAACGTTTCTTGTACTCTGGATCCAAACCATCAATAGTCTGAGTTTCACCCATCGGTGCCAAGGTCAAGACTGAAAGAGCTTGAGTTTGTCCACGTGTAAAGAGACCGGAACCATGTACACGAGGAAGATAGTCAACCTGCGCATCCAAAGGACGGATTTCATCGACCTTACGCCCGTCAGGACGCACCTTGTCTTCTGTGATCAAACGGCGCACTTCAGCGTGTTCCATTTGTTCCAAGATTTCAGCCACATCACGCATGATTCGTTCAAATTCTTCATGGTCTGCATATTTTTCTTCGTAAACAGCAGTCACTTGGTCTTTAACTGCTTGAGTTGCAGCTTCACGAGCCAATTTTTCTTCGACTTGAACCGCTTTTTGGAGGTCACTGTTGTAGGCTGCGATGATTTCAGCTTGCAATCCAGCATCTACATGAAGCAATTCTACTTCCGCTTTTTCCTTACCAACTGCAGCAACGATTTCTTCTTGGAAGGCAATCAATTCTTTGACTGCTTCGTGCCCTTTGAGAAGGGCTTCCAACATGATTTCTTCTGACAATTCTTTGGCACCAGACTCTACCATGTTAATGGCATGTTTAGTTCCTGCTACTGTCAATTCAAGAAGAGAGCGCTCTGCTTGTTCTTGACTTGGGTTGATGATGATTTGGCCATCGACATAACCCACTTGTACCCCAGCGATTGGTCCGTCAAACGGAATATCTGAGATAGACAATGCCAAAGATGAACCGAACATGGCTGCCATTGGTGCAGAGGCATTTTCATCATAAGAAAGGACGGTGTTGATCACTTGCACTTCGTTACGGAAACCTTCCGCAAACATCGGACGGATTGGACGGTCAATCAAACGCGCTGTCAAAGTCGCATCTGTTGAAGGACGTCCTTCACGCTTCATAAAGCCACCAGGAAACTTCCCAGCCGCATACATTTTTTCTTCGTAGTTGACTTGGAGTGGGAAGAAATCCCCAGTTGCCATTTTCTTAGACATAACGGCTGCAGTCAAGACAGTTGACTCACCGTAACGCACGACAACAGAGCCATTTGCTTGCTTAGCAACCTGACCAGTCTCTACGATTAACTCACGACCCGCAAAAGTCGTTTGAAACACTTGTTTTGTCATTTTAATCCCCTTTGGATTGATGAAATTATACGCCTTGCCTACAAAGATCAAGATACTAAGGTCGCAAAAAGCAAAGTAAAAATAGGAAACTGGCGAAGTCTTCGATGAAGACAAGACAGTTTATCTTTTTTACACAGCTTTTCGGCCGGGTTCAATTACACAAGATACTAAGCCGTTAAGCAACTCAAAGGAAAATAGGAAATCGAACGACGGAGCGACTGCTCCTAGGTAGATTTATCTTTTTCCACAGAGTTGTAGGTGTGTTCAGTTACACAGGATACAAATCATTAGAAAGGTTTGATGCTAAAGCATCTAAGCCTTTCACGCTAATCGCTATCATGCGATTAGCTAAATGCTTTACTAACTCCCTTGTCAAATAATATCGATTTGACTCGCTCGTGTCGCTAAACCTTGCAGTTTGAATGCATTGTATTATTTTATACCCTCATCTTTGTATCAAGTACGTACAGAGTCTATTTTATCATATTTTTCTTAAAAATGCGGGCTTTTCTATTAAAAAGGAACCATTCCCCCATGAAAAGAGGAATGGTTTGTTGTTTATTTTATTTAGCGAATTCTTTGGCTCTCGCAACTGTCATTTTTCATTTAAAAGTAAGTGAATGACAAGCTGTCGTCTCAGTAGTTAAAGTAAGGTTGGTCTTGCTAACATTGCAAGCAAACTGAAAGACCAAGGCTTGCAGTTTAGCCATAAAACCGAAGGTTTGCCAGAGGCCTAACCACTTCAGATGAAGTGCTAAAAGAATCGATTACCCTAGAGACTGATGATTAAACAAGGCATGGGTTGCTTGGTGGATGTATTTTGCTGTTTCAGCATTGTTCATGGTGTAGAGATGCACACCTGCGACATCCTGAGTTACCAAGTCCACGATTTGATCCACTGCATAGGCAAGTCCTGCTGCTCTGAGGGACTCAGGGTCATGCTCATACTTGTCTAAGATGGCCTTGAATTTTCGTGGAAGATGGATATTCTCACAAGTCTTCAAGAGACGAAGCGCTTGGTTACGGTTCAGAATGGGCATGATACCCGCATGAATAGGAACATCAATCCCTGCCAAGGTACACTTGTCTTGGAAATCATAGAAACGCTCATTGTCAAAGAAAAGCTGCGTTACAAGGCTTGAACAGCCTGCATCCACTTTCTTCTTGAGATTTTGAATATCCGAGATCTGGTTTGGCGAGTCAGGGTGCCCTTCTGGATAGCAAGCGCCAACAATATCAAAGTGAGGGGCTTGTTCCTTGATGAACTCGATCAAGTCTGTTGCATAGCTAAAATCCTTTTGTGGTTCCACATCAGGGATAATATCCCCACGTAGAGCCAAGATTTTTCGCACACCAACCTTGTCCAAATCTGCAATGGTTTCAGCAACCTTTTCCTTGGTCAGATAGATAGCTGGCAAGTGGGCAATGGTTGGAATCGCCAAGTCATTCTGGATAAAGTCAGCCAAACGAACCGTTGTTTCCTTGATATTAAATTTATTATTGCTGGCAGTCACACTGATAAAGTGCGGTGTCAGCTCCCGCATATCCTGCAAGGCTGAAATAATTTTATCATTACCCACAGCTGGGTTTGGAGGGAACACTTCAAATGAAAGTGACGGCGTTTGGCGTGACATAGTCATTATCCTTTTCTTTTTGATTTCATGATTGCTGAGCAACTAGGGCCAAGCAAGTTCCTTGATCAGTCAGGGTCACGAGAGAAATCGGATCTTACAATTTCTCACGCGCAGCTTTCGCTGCTTCGACAAGGCGGATCAAGCTTTCTTTTGTTTCTGGAATACCGCGTGTTTTCAAACCACAGTCAGGATTGATCCAAACTTTCTTGCTTGGTACTTTGGCAAGAATAGCATCGATTGTGTGGTCGATTTCGCCTTCGTTTGGCACACGAGGAGAGTGGATATCGTAAACCCCAGGTCCCACTTCTGTTTGGAAGTTTTTCGCTTTGAGTTCGTCCAAGATTTCAAGGTTTGAACGGCTTGCTTCAAAGGAAATAACGTCCGCATCCATGTTGTCGATAGCTGGGATGATATCTGTAAATTCTGAGTAACACATGTGAGTGTGGATTTGTGTGTCTGGTGCTACTGTTGAGTGTACCAAGCGGAAGGCTGGAATAGCCCAGTCAAGGTAGTCTTCGTACCAGTCGCTACGACGGAGTGGCAATTTTTCACGAAGAGCAGCCTCGTCGATTTGGATGATTTTCACACCTGCAGCTTCAAGGTCAAGAACTTCATCCTTGATAGCAAGAGCGATTTGAAGAGTAGAATCCTTGATAGAGATGTCTTCACGTGGGAATGACCAGTTAAGGATGGTAACAGGTCCAGTCAACATACCTTTAACAGGTTTGTCCGTACGGCTTTGTGCGTAGCTAGACCATTTGACAGTGATTGGGTTGAGACGAGTGACATCACCCCAGATGATTGGTGGTTTAACCCCACGCATACCGTATGATTGTACCCAACCATTCTTAGAGAAGAGGTAACCTGACAGGTTTTGACCGAAGTACTCAACCATGTCATTACGCTCGAACTCACCGTGTACAAGTACATCAAATCCAACTTCTTCTTGCCATTTAATCCATTCGTCGATGGTTTCAGCAAGGAAGGCATCGTATTCTTCTTGAGTCAATTCACCCTTACGGAAGGCCAAGCGTTTAGCACGAACTTCTTTAGTTTGAGGGAATGAACCGATAGTTGTTGTTGGGAGAGCTGGAAGTTTGAAAGCCTCTTCTTGGATAGCTTCACGTTCTGCAAAGGCTGGCAAACGAGTGTAGTCTGCGTCAGTCAAGCCAGCGATACGGGCACGAAGTTCTGCATTTTCACCCACACGTTCAGTCGCAAAGAGTTCTTTGTTAGCTGCAAGAGCTTGTTCACCTTGACCATTACGGATAGCATCCAAGTCACGAAGTTCTTCCAATTTTTCAACTGCGAAAGCAAAGTGGTTCAAGATAGCTGGTTCAAATTCTTCATTAGCAGTTGTAAATGGCACATGAAGAAGGGAGCATGAGCTTGTCAAAACGATGTTTTCAGCTGGGATTTGCTCAAGAACAGTCAAGCTCTTTTCGTAATTATTGCGCCAGATGTTCTTACCATTGACAATCCCTGCATAGAGAGTCTTGTCAGCTGGGAAACCACCTTTAACGAGTTCAAGAGTTTTCTTACCTTCAACAAAGTCAAGTCCGATAGCGTCAACTGGCAATTTCACAAGGTCAGCGTAAACGTCACGGACATCTCCGAAGTAAGTTTGAAGCAAGACTTCAAGACCTTTTTTATCAGCCAAAAGTTTGTTGTAGAGGTTCAAGAAGAGAGCTTTTTCTTCAGCTGTCAAATCTTTGACAAGAGCCGCTTCATCGAGTTGGATGCGAGTCGCACCAAGCTCCGCCAATTTAGCAAAAACTTCTTGGTAAGCAGCCACTAAGCCGTCTACGAAGTCTTCAGCTTTCACGCCTTCTTCAAAGTCTGATAATTGAAGGAAAGTGAATGGACCTACAAGGACAGGACGAGTGTTCAATCCAAGTTCTTTGGCTTCTTGGAACTCATCAAAGATCTTGTGACCAGCCAATTTTACTTGAGTGTCTTTTTCAAATTTAGGAACGATGTAGTGGTAGTTGGTGTTAAACCATTTCTTCATCGGAAGGGCACGAACATCCCCTTTTTCACCTTGGTAACCACGCGCCAAAGCAAAGTAGCGCTCAAGGTCAGACAAGTCCAAGTTTTGAACAGAAGCTGGCACCACGTTGAAGAGGAAAGCTGCATCTAGGAAGTTGTCATAGTGAGAAAAGTCGTTTGATGGGATTTCAGTGATGCCTTTTTCTTTGACGATGTTCCAGTGTTTCGCGCGCAATTCTTTTGCTGCTGCAAGGAGTTCTTCTTCTGAGATTTCTTTTCTAAAGTATTTTTCAGTTGTAAATTTTAATTCGCGGAATTCGCCCAAACGAGGGAAACCGATGATCGTAGTTGACATGATGTGTCCTCCAAAATTTGTTGTTGAAACTATCTTAACAGAAAAGAAAGGGTCTGTATAATTGTAAATAATTAGGCTTTGATATAGTTTGAAACTATATCTCTCTTTTGGTCAAAAGAAAAAGACTTAAGACCAGTGCCTCAAATCCTTTGTATAGCTTGCTTTATGTTATCTTTTAGTTAAAATGTTCAAACGAGCTATTGACGATTCTTATAAGTGACTATGGCTTGTTATTAGAAAAGACTATAGGTTGATTTTCCTTTGGTATTTTTGATATTTCCCTTGAAAAGTGCGGACGGGAGATGAAATTGTCCAGTGGATGATTTTAGAAATCCAAGGAATTTCATCCCTATCAATTTTTTTCCTGTTCAAGTGGAACGACTGCTAGTGTCTTTCCTAAACTGGCTAAAACTTTTAAGACTGTATCCAACTGAGGACTGGTCTTTCCTGTCTCCATCCTAGCTATAACAGGCTGGCTTACTCCACTGAGTTCCTCTAGCTTTTTCTGACTGATACCTTGCTCATGCCTAGCCTCAATCAACTCACTCATAATAGCCACCCGCATATCACTTTCAAGGATTTCCTCCTTGGTGAAGAGTTGAGACCGGACATCTTTCCAGTTACTCCCAATAGCACTATTCTTCATCACTTAACCCTCTTTCTTTTAAGTCCTTCAGTTCACGCTTGGCTTTATCAATTTCTCTCCTAGGAGTTTTCTGAGTCTTTTTGACAAAATGATGTAAGAGAACAAAACTCCCATCAAGCCACGCTACAAATAAAATCCTATCTCTAAGAGGTCTTAGTTCCCAAATCTCATCTTCCAAATGTTTGATATAGGGTTCACCAGCTCTAGTCCCATGCTGACTAAGCAACTCGATATAGTCGTTTAGTTTATTGAGTTTGATGCGACTATCCTTACTCTTCTTTCTAGCCAATTCTCTCATGTAATCTAAGACTGGTTCGTTTCCATTTTTGTCCTTATAGAAGTAAATCGTATGCACCAAGTAACCTCTTTCCAACTCAATTATAACTCAAAAGTTATTAAAAGTAAATTCTAATACCCATAAAAAGAAGACCTTGGAAAAATCCTACAGGTCTCATTTTTATTATTCGAAAAAATTATGAGAAGAGTTATAATATGGAGCTAATCCTGACTCTTACTCCAACTCTATCCCCTTCTCTCGGAGATTAGCCAGACACCCCTCGTAGTAGGCTGCATCATGCTCACTATAGATGGGATTACCTAGGTTCTCCTCAGGCAAGTCTTCATAAGGAGGACAGGTTTTGCCACGGTAGTTCTTGTCCAGCCACTCCGGACTGACATTGTAGCCACGGATAGCCATCTCCTCCATGATCAAGCGATGATAGGCATAGAGTCGATAGGGCGAGTGGGTAAAAACATAGTCCACCGTCGCATGCTTTTTGCCCCAGCCATTACCACGCAGGGCACAGCACTCTCGATGTTGCCCCAAAAGTTGAGGACGGGGAAGCTGTGAAATCAAAGCCTCATGCCAAAGTCTCATGGGAGTCTCCTTTCAGTAAAGTCGAATGTTGCAAGTAGGTATTGGGATAGCGATCCAGCAACACTCGAGTCTTAGCAATCAAGTCTTCCTTGGAAACCTGACCAAAACGGTAGCGATCCAGCAAGAGCATGTAGTCCTTGCGCTCAGCATCTGTCGCTTTCTTTTTGAAATAGCCCCAAATATGCTGAAAGGCATTGCAAACCTGACCTCTATGCTCTGGGATTTGACAGGCACGGTCGATCAGTTCTTGAACATGACTCACCTCCACCTCTCCATTCTTCAAATATTGGCGAATTTCATTGTAAATGTTGCTGGAATGGCTCAAAACGAGGTATTTGTTTCTAGCCCAGAGTTGCTGACAAAGGGCACGTTGGTTGATGACCTGCATGCTGTTGTTATGAATGTTTTTCTTATCAAGGATGAAAATATTTTTAATTCGCCCATCATCAAAGACAAAATCATAAATATGATTTTCTTGGATTTTTCGTGTTTTTTCAACTAGCCCTTCATTGGGACAGTCCAAATACTCCACTACAAAACGTTGCCACTCTGCATCTGTAAAGCTCACCTTATTGAGCTTTTCAATTTGAACCTTGGCATTTGCTAAGAGCTCTTCAGGTGTATGAATATTTAAGCGTTCATAGTTGAGATGATTCACCAAATCAGAAATTAACTGATTTTCTAAATCAGCCTCTGACTGATATTCTCTATCCGTGCGATACTCTGGTTGATACTCAGCCAAGAGAATCCCTTCATTTGTTTCCGCAATTACTTCATGTACTTTTGAATAATCAACCATTTTCATTTTCCTCTTTTGGGTTAAATTTATAATTTTTCTCAAAACTATTGAATAATTCTATTAAGGTATTTTTTTCTCGTTCTTGCAATTCCCCAAACTCCAAGTCTGAATGACGATTATGCGTAAATAAATCAATCCTTTGAATATATGGTTTTATATTTTCTTCAGTAATTTCCTCACCAGCTATCTCCAATCCTAACAAAACCTTTTCCCATCTACTATAACCTAAAAATGTTGCTGTTTTCTCTGACAGATTTCTAAACAAAGTATAATGAAATTTTTCTACTCGTCCACTGTCTACAGCTTTACGTAACTCTTCTCTTACCTTTAGGTGGTATCCGAAGGGAGAATCTTTCTCAACGTCAGTTAAAATATATCTGACTTTATCTTCCTTATCAACTTCTTTTTTCATAACATAAAAGGACTTTTTTATTTGGTATTTTTCTGTCAAATCGTATTTCATTGTACAAAACATTATAAAAAAGTGGTTGGTGAGAAGAAATAATAAACTTTAAATCAGTGCGTTTAGATTTGGCAATAATTTCCTTTAAAAAAATAGCGGAATCAATGTCATTTGATTATATCAGTTCATGGAAACATATCCACTGTGATTTTATCACCGTTAGTAGAAGGGAACAAATCAACTATTTTCTATCCATTCTTTAATTTTACTCTGTATTAACGTTGCATCCAAACTTCCGTCTAATCCATCCTCGGTAATTATCAAATTTCCAAGAGTTTCTGAAATTCCCACACTTTCATAATTTGCTCTTTTCTCGTCCCAACGCTTTTTATATGATTTATCTCTTAGCATTCCAAGATGCTCTAAATAAGCAGTTTTGCCTTGGTAGCGTAGAGTAAAATCAGGAATATAGGTTTTTCCATTGATATTTAATGGTTCTTCATAGAAATACTCAATTTTCATCTTATCGAGAATATTAGCCACAATTACTTCGGACTTTGATCTAACCATTTCTCCACGAATCGTTTTATGGATCAATTTTTCTTCAAAGTACCTTTTTTGTTTACTAGACTCTATCTCAATGATGTTTGGAACTTCAAATAAGTCTGTATATCGTTGTTTGGTATCCGAATACCAGTCATTCGCATACTGAACTAATTCTTGAATTGACAAATCACTTAATACAATTAGTTTTTCTCTTTGACGAGAAAACGCAGTATACAAAAGTTCTTTTGTAACAAATGAACTTTTACCATTTATGACTACTATGGTTTTGCCAAAGCTAGAACCCTGTGATTTGTGAACTGTAAGAGCATAAGCAAGTTCTAACTTAGAATCGCTATTATCACCACCAAAATCAGCTTTAGTATATGAAAATACTTTTCCTTCAAATGAGCCAAAACGGAATTTATACCAACTAGTATTCTTATCCTTTTTTCCATAGTGACTAGGGTAATCGACCATAATACCAATTTCACCATTTGCAATATATGCTTTCCCCGATGAACCATCCCAGTAATCCTTCTCACCATTTACATTAGATATGACTTTATCTCCGTAAACAATATTTTGAACAGATTGAGGACTGTTATTTGACCATGGATAAGCATTCCATTTATCAACAATGTCTTGACGATATTTTTGGTGAAGTTGATTATTCAAATAATAGCTTCCTGCACCAATAAATTTCGTTGGAGATAGGATTTGCCAGTTTTCTATATGTTCACTAGTTGGATAGTTTGTATATTGGCCTACAGTAGCTCCCAAACTTTTATTGAAACCATCCAGATCATCTGCATTTGTCATATTTGTAATGTCTACCAATTCCTCAAAGAACACTTTTTCTAACTCGTCTAAATCGTTGTATTGAATATATTTAAGACGATTATCTGTTTGATTGTTTTGAATACGGTAAATTACATCTTTATCGACTGAATCCGAATTAGAGAATATTTGGGCAAATGATAAATCATCACCACCTGAACCTTGTCTCATCTCCGTTTTCAATGTCGCGATCTTTTCAGGATAAGCACTCTCTAAATAATGAATCAAATCGACAAATGGGCGTCCTGCTCCAATTGGGGGTAATTGATTTGGATCTCCAATAAAGATGATTCTTTCAGCATGAGAATCAACAAGCTTAAGTATGCCCCCAAACATATCTTCCGTCAGCATCGAACTTTCATCGATAATCACTGTTTTGGCAATACTCGAACTAGGTTGGCTTGGCATTTTATAAGCCATTGTGTTCCAACTAAAACCCTTTGAACGAATTAAAAATTGTGCCACCGTCATAAACTCTGCTTGAACACTATTCTTCTTAAAGGCATTCTCAAGTTGAACTCTTGCTTTTCCAGTAGGGGTCAATGCTAATACTCCACCAGCTTTAATTTCTTTTGAAGAAGCAAAAATCCCCAATGCTGATGTTTTACCCGTCCCAGCTCTCCCCAATAGGACAGATATTCTAGATGATTCAAGAATCTTTAACGCTGTTGCTTTTTCATCACGAGCCAATTGATCATTTTCTTCATTATTTTCTTGGAGCTTTCCAAATTGGTTATCAATAATTTTTCTCCAATTTTGTTCACTTGATAAACTAGTTTCTAAACGCCTATTTACTATATCGACTACCAATTGTTTATAATCTTGATATTCTTTAAGTTTGATGTAAGTATTTTCCACATCAACGTGCAATTCACCTTCCTGCAAGAACTCTAGAACACCTTCAATCTTTTCTGTTTGAAAATCCGTTTTATTATCTAATAGTAATTTGTTAATTTCTTCAACAATTTGATCATAGCTGAGTAAAGTATGGCCTTGATTTACGGCTTGAACTAAAACAAATATCACCATAGCTCTAAATCGGCGTTTATCACTTTCAGTTCTCATCTTGGTTGGTTTCTTAAGAGGATACTTATTTTCCACCAACGGATTCACAAACATTGCATTGTCGATTTGAGAAATAGTAACTTGATGAATGTCCTTTTCTTTTCGTGTAAGTTCGTATAACAGGTATGGGTTTTCAATAATTTCAGCTGCATAATTTTTCAGGTTATCCCAAGCATAAATAGCTTGTTCAACAGAAAGATTCAATCGAGACAAAAGTTCAAAGAATCGAGTTTTGTTTTCATCTCTTAGTAAACCAGAAAACTCATCCTCTTTGTCAGCTAAGCTGTTATCCAATTTTTCGTTCCCAGTTTCTTTATCACCTGAAAAGAATAACTTCAATTCAGAAATCAGGTCATTTTCAGAAGTATCGACATGTTTAGAAACATCGAAACCGTATCTAACACCGAAAGCTGATAAAATCGAACCTAATCCTGGGAATATACCACGTTGATTCCAAACGCTTTTTAATTGATTATCAATATATTCAAGTTGAACATTAACCCATTCATGATTGGCTTCTTTTAGCTTGAGATTAGCTATATTTTTCAATACTGTTTTCGCTTGATTTAGCACATCAATAGCCGCATCGTAGCTGACCCATTCAGCTGCATATGAAAATTCCGTTCTAAAACCTGCTGGTTCAAACAATGTGACACTCGCTACATCAAAATCAGGATGCTTTTTTGCATACTCGGAAATTTCAAGATATGGCATTAAAAAGCCATCTTTACCATCTACTCTTATTGAATGAGCTACATTTGTCTCCCAAATGTAGTTTTTTTCGTCACTGCTTCCATCAGACTCATACTCATGAATTTCTACATTTGATACTATATTTCCTATTCCTGCAATTACACGCCTATTATCATCGATAAACGGAACTTGTTTGTAATATGGAAATATCAATGAATTGTGCGGACTAATTCCAGAAAAGAAGTAGTCGAAAATTCCTTTTTGGGATTCTCCATGCGATACCCACGAACTTGACCAGCTCAGCATTTGTTTTGTTTTTTCTAAGTCAAAATAAAAATTGTAATACTTTTGTTTCTCATTGGCATTATCCTTTAAAGTCCATGAAAAGGGGCGCAATAAGAATGAATAGGGCTCCATCTCGAAAGTCGTTTCTTCGAAATGATTGAACTTAACATTTCCTTTTTTATATGGGTGGTTCATCTTAAGAGCAAGCTTGGTATCACTCATGAACGCAGAGTTCTCTGTAATCCAGCTTTTCATTCTTATGGAACCTACTTGTTCGTAACTTTTACCTTTATTTGTTTCCTCAAACTCTAAGTCACGTGATGATGCAATGTTAGGGATTACTTGAGCAGCTACATTATATCTAGGATTATTGTCAATTCGCCCAGTATAATCATTATCCTTCCATGGAATTCTTGTTGAAAAGTGTTGCACATAGTTTGTTTGTTGTTTAAGTTTCTTATCCATTAGCCTTCTCCTCCTAAGCCACAATTACGTAATACCTTCTATTATCATCAGGTCTCCAAAAAAACTCTCCTTTATGCTGATGTACTGTTTACAACATTTATTTTTGTAATGACTGCTCTAAACAGTACACCAACGATTCATTTTTTTGATTTTAAACTTTGGTAGAAGCTCTAAAACCCTTGTATTTACTTGACTATTTGCCTGTGTCATTATTATGACACGAAACCCACATGTTGGGTCATAGACCTTATTGATCTTATCCTTGCCAACAATCACTAAGCGTGCCAGTAGTTTAGAAACCGTCTGAGGTGTGAAAAATTCACCCCCGCTTTTTCCTGCATTACTAGCATAGTTGGAAATCAAGAACTCATAGGCATCCCCAAAGTCATCGATGTCATTTTCCTCAAAGTTACCAAAGTTAATGCTATTGATACCATTGAGGATATCAGATAGGCGTTTATTTTTTTCTGGAACACTTCCACCAAGGATGTTACTTCGTGTATCTAAGTTATCAAACAAGCCTTTGATATCATCCTCTGATTTGAACCCAATCGCTGACTTCTCAATAGCCTGAAAGATATTGGCCAAGTCTTCGTTTAAATTTTCATTTTGTGAAGCATCCTTGACAACATTTTCAAACAGCTGACTCGGAAGGATAAAGAATCCCTTATCCTCAACTGTCCCTGGTTTGAAATCTTGTTCAGCCTCTTGGTCACTCAATTCAGCATAACGGAATTCTAAGTCGCCAGCTTCGTGCTCAGCACGGTCAAAATAGTCTGCCATATGCTCTGAAATAAAGCGATAGAAAAGGATACCTAGGATATATTGCTTAAAATCCCAACCATCTACAGCTCCACGCACATCATCAGCAATCGCCCAAATTTTACGATGCAGCTCCTTGCGTTCTGCATTTTCTTTACTTGCCATTTTTACTTTCCTTAATTAATGTATTATCTTTTCTATTTTATCATATTTCAAGAAAAACCACTCGAACTAGGGAGAACGAGTGGGAGCGAAATTTAACACAAAAAAAGGGTACAAGCATGAAGGATATTACTAAAAGGGGAACATACCAGCTAATTATCCTTTAAAACTCATAGATTGCCTACCAGTATTCCCTATCTATTTTCTCCTCGAATGTAAATCCTTTAGCTTCCAATTGCTCAAGTTGCGGCTGAATCTTTTCAATGACAGACCTATTCCTTTTCATTTTGTCTTGATTTTCATCCATCATAAGAAAATATTTTTTGTTTCTAGGAACAACATCAAAACAGTAATAACCCAATCCATTTGAAAGAATTCCTTGAAATTCCCAAAAGACTAAGAACTCTCTGCCTCCAAACTGCTCCATGGCATCCCAGATACTTCTATCCCAACTTTCAAATTCATTAAATTTTTCAATTGAACTAAGATAGGTCAATAGGAAGAAATCTTTTCGTCTTAGCTTAGCGAAATTTTTATTATTAATTTCTAAGTTTGAATAGTGACGTCCCAAATCATAGAAGGTCAGCACTCTATGTTTTTCCATAAAATAAAGTATCTCAGACGGATCCAAACCTTCTTTTCTCAGAATATTTTCCCAGAAATTCACAATTCTACCTATTATTTCTTCACTTAAAGGACTATTCCTCTCATATCGGGGAATTTCTTCATTTAACTTTTCTGCAACAATATAGTCCATTGCAGGGCTATTATAAGATTTCAGAGATTCTTGTATGGTAATACGTAGTAGTTTAGCTTTCTGATTTTCAGATAATGATTTATATTCACTTGAAAGATATTGATAAAAATCAGTCTTATGATTCCCCTCTCTTAGTTCTCTTGATAATTCCTCACTATCTGTCTCAAGTAATGAATCCAATTCCTCTTTTGTACGATTTAGAGATTCTTCATAAAGAAAATAGGCCGAGCTATTCATTTTATAGCTTGGTGGATATTGGGTAAGATCTGATTGTTGAATGTCGGACAGTATTTCTTGTATGCTTCGTCCAAACTTGAACAGCCATGTAAAACTAATTTTTTCATCATCCTTGACTTTTATTTCTTCAGCCTTTAATAATTGTTTATATAATTCAGGATAAAAAAGGTAGGTATAGATAATCCAAAGTTGCTGTTCCTCCTGAACATGTCCTAGTTTCCCCCTTGAAAAGAATTCTTGATTGACATAGTCATTAAAATGATTTCTATCTCGCAAGTTTCTATTTTCAAAGCTGAACCTTCTCCAAAAATCATCTGACAATCTCGTACTAAATTTCTTTCCTAGCAAGTCAAAATAATCTTGCCAAATATTTGATGGATGAAGAACAAATGGTAGCTCTATCCTTCTATCAATTATTTTAGAAAGAAAATTATTGTCTTTAAGATGTACTTTCTCAATGTCTCCTACAAAGACAATCGGAAGCTTACCAGTGAGTAAACTAAAAATTTTATAACTCTCTTCTTGTTGTTTGTTAGACATTCGATCAAAATCATCAATAACTAGAACTTTTCGAGCTAATGACAAATACTTAAATGTTAGCAAACGACTGTAAAAACCATCAGATTTGACTTTGAAAAATTGGTAGATTGCTACTAATAAAACAATACTCCCAACAATTAATTTAACACAAAAAGATTCAAAAAAAGAACTTAAACCCAAATCAACTACATTTGTCATTAGGATTGATAATGCAACACATAAAACTATGAAAAACCTTAAAAACCTGTATTTCCACGGATGTAATTTTGAAAAAATAATTTCAATTGTTGAGCGGTTATCGCTTAATCTCCAAAAGTCTATCGTAACTAATTTTTTATTAGTATTCTTACCAACTTCAACTAGAAATTCTGTTTTTCCAGAACCCCAGTTCCCATTTAAGAAATAAGTTTTATTTTCTTCAAGTAATTTAGCGACATTTTTAGCTGCTACGGAGGTATCAATGTGCTTTAATGTAATAAATCTATCATCCATAGTATCTCTTTCTAAAAAAAATATTTTATAACCTTATACTTTCCCTAAAATTATACCACGAATCCACCAAAAAAAGCCTTTAGATAATAATATATCTAAAGACGTTTATTTTTTATCCTGCTACTTGTGTAGTTTCTTCTGTTTTCACTTTCTTATCCTTCTTACTTGAACCAGTCAATCGTCGCTTGCTATCTCGGATTGTATTAAGATCTTTAAGGAGTTTGGTCAGGTGTTCTTTTTCTGGATAGGCTTCTGCGCTGGCTGCGGTATAGCGCATAAAGAGGTCGTAGATGCTGGTTAGTTCGGTACGGACTTGTCTGGTCTTGCCAACTTCCTTTGCAGACTTATGCGCACGCGCTTGACTCTCGACCTTATCATATTCCTCCTGCGCACTAATCACCGCCGTCAGCATAGGTGTCAGTCCTAGACTGGTAACTGCTGTCTGGTAGGGTTCTTCGCTCAGCGTTTTGAGCAAGCTTTTGATTTCTGCCGTTTCCACATCATTGCTGTGCTTGGTGATATCCTTGTACTTGGCAAAGACTGGTTTTAAGGTCTCATGTGCTTCTTTGAGTTTGGTCTCCTTGATCTTAGCAAAACCTCGATGAAGGGTAAAGAGACCGACTAGGGCGCTATCACGATTGCGATCGACTTCGGTCAGGTTCGTCGCCTCTTTCTTTTCTACGATAGCGAGTTGGCCTTGGAAGTCTGCTAGCTTGCTCTTGAAGGAATCGAGGTGCTTGCTATACATAGGCTCATCCTTATGTGCTTTCGCAAAAACTTCTAATAGTTGACCTGTGTCTACCATGAGACTTTCAAACTCACGGTTGGTAAAGTTAGTATAGCTTAGCGGACGGATAGTGAATGTTTTTGTCATGATGATAACCTTTCTTTTTTCATTAAATAAGAAATTCTTTCTTTAAGTTGATAAATCCATTCTAACAACTATCAGAAAACTTTTGTCCTGTATTCGCTCAACTGTCTACTTTATCATCCCAACAGCACTTTTTCAGTCTATTTCTTACTTTTACATGATAAATCAGTCATTTCAGAAATATAAAATCCCTATCTGACTGGAAACATACCCGTCTGTCAGATAGAGACTCTTACTATTTTTAGATGTTAACTTTTCTAGCTTTAGAATGCATATAAACTTTAGGAATGACGACTGTTCGAAAGCTAGAAGACCTCAAAACTTTATCCGAAAGTTTATTCGAAGCTTAGAATACAAAGAAATCTATGTTTTCTTAATCATTCGATGCTTAGAACACTTGTAAATCTATGTAATTTGTATCGTTCTAGACTTAGAATACCTATAAAAATATGTATCCGTGCAATTCAACACTTAGAATGCATATAAACTTTAGGATATTAAAGTCTTCGAAACTTCGAACGGTTACCTACCTTACTCCAATCGGCTTTTAACCTTCTTCTTAGTCAAGATACGGTCGTTTTTGTTAGAGAGAGCTTGGATACGAGCTTCAAGAAGGATTTTCCGTCCGGCCTCTGTTCGTGTGTAAATCAGGTGATAACGTCCAATAGTTGGCGTCAGAAAGTCGAGGAATTTCTGTGCTTCTTCCTTGCGCTTGTCAAAAAGACTAGGCACGACATAGTAAGGTGACTGACCTTGTCGGACTTTCTCTGCCTTCAAGAGATAGCGCTGATTGTCCACTGGAGTAAAGAACTCTCCCACAGTCTGTGCAAACAGCTCCTTGTCCCTCATGCTTCCTCCCTTGAGATAGGCAAAAACCATATAGTTGTCCTTGTCCTCCTCTACCTGAACACGGGATTGATCGTCTATTAGATGCCCCGAATCTAGCAGAGCCTTTCGGATCTGCTCACCAAGGAATTGCATACGCCTATAGGGGCTTTTATAGAGGAGATAGCGTGATGTAGCAAAAGCTAGAAAGAGGAGACAGGCTGCCGTAAGCCACCAAACTCTAATCAGTCTCAATCTAAACAACAAGAACAATAAATCCACTGCTAGGAGCAACAAAGACATGCGAACCCATTTTAAGGCATCAAACTGGAGCATGATTGGAATCTTCTGTTGTTGAGCAGCGACTTCAGTGACAATCTCAAATCGATCTGCCACTACGAGAGCATCTTGCCATTTTTTGCGCAAGCCTGCTCGATCCTTGGAGAGACTCTTAACTCGCTCATTATACTCGCTGATTTGCTTTTTCCTAAAGGGGGGCTTTGGAAAATCCAAACGATCCAAACCGGTCTCAATACTCTCCTGATTATAGGCCAAGCCAAGAAAATGCTCCATCCGTCGCGACAAGGTCTGCAGATCCTGATTGCTCTCTGGTCTAGGCTCCTCACCAGGAAGAGTGATAAGTGCTTGCGCTTGAACGGCTACCAGATGCCAGATGTTACTGGTCTTTTCTGGATGTCCCGGCCAGATACGAATGGCACGGCCACGCATCTGGTTACTTAGCATAAAGCTCCCCACAAAGCTTCCGAGGATTAGGGAATTAACACAAGGAGCATCCCAACCCTCTCCGAGGAGAGATTTGGTTCCGACTAGGACTTGAATCCGCCCTCGTTGAAAAAGCTCCGTCACTGTCGCTACGATTCCCTTAGCTGAGCTTGGAAAACCAACCTGCACATAATCTTTTTGATCTAAGTGACCAATAGATGAGAAACTAAGAGGAACCTGAGGCAAGAGTTCCTTCAACTCTGCTGCCACATCGGTAGGCAAAATAACGACACTACCTGACAAGACAGCCAAAGACACAGGTATCTCTTGCTCCTGAGCTTTTCGACGAATGCTTTCAAAATAAGGGAGTACCCCCAACTGAGAAATGGTCGCCTGATCATCTCCCAGATAGGTGGCAAAATCCTTTCGAATATAGTCAGCTAGTACTAACTGTCTCAGTTCCTGACCTAGACTCTCATACTCTGTCCAGAAGATATCGGCGATGGCAGACAACTTCCCTAGAGATTGGGTTAAAAGTTGGTCAGAAGCCTTAGACTTAACCAGATAAACCTGACGTTTTTCCACCAAGCCACGCGCCTTCAAATCAGCCTCTAACTTTTTCTTATATCCATCTGGATCCTCATACCAATCTGGTGTCTGATAGAGTATGCTCTGCAACAGCGTCTCCAGCCAGTAGGAGGTCAATGCTGGAAGCTTCTGGGTTCCCAGTAAATTTTGCAAAGAGGGAGGAATCGTTAACCTCTGAGAATGCATATAAATCAACATAGCAGACAAGTACTTGGGATCTTCTAAGAGCAAATCTGATGAAATGTCTCCTTTGAGGACCTTTGAACCTGCTACAAATGTTTGAAAATCAGGATCGACTATAAGGTGATGAATATAGTCCCACTTAGTCTCCTCAAACCGTTTGAGACGTTCCGCCTCTTCAGCTGTTGGTGAACACATATAGACAAAATCCTGATGAGGGCAAAGAGTGTCTTCTTTTACTAGTTCTGGCACGGTAATCTCTTGGTCAATCTCTCCGCACATTTTGATATAACGTTCCCAGAGTTCAGGCTCACTATCGTAGGGTGGAGTCGCCGTTAGGGCAATCACCTGTAGCTGCTCATACTGTTTGCGGAAGTCTTCGAGACTTCGCCACCATTCATTGCGAAGGTGGTGGCATTCGTCCAAACAAAGAGTCGCAACCTTCTGAGCTCTTAGGCTTGCAAGCAAATCAAACCCCACAAAATCCTCTGCTTCTCCATCTTCTTGTGATTGAAGTTGGTTCATGGCGCTATGAAAAGCCTGATAGGTCACAATCGTTAGTGCCCTCATCTCCTTTAAGTTTTGGGAAACGAGGTCTGAAAGCCTCTGACCATCCTCTAGAAAAGCAGTTTGGATCCTATCTACCCATTGTTCACGAATGGTGACAGTCGGAACTAAAACAAGGGCTGGGTTGCCAAAACGAGCGATTAGCTCGATACCAATGGTTGTCTTTCCAGACCCTGGAGCAGCCACTAGATGAACATGACCGTCTGCTTGATAGTCCTGAAAACGATCCAAGACCTGTTTTTGGTATTGGCGCCAGCTTCCTTTAAAGTTTAAACCTAACATGATACCCCCTCATTCTATACCGTTATTTTCTTATTCTCATTTTACCACACTTATTTCACCAGTCAGATAATCCAAATAGTTTTTCTTCCCAAAATATGATATAGTAGTATCATACTATCTATGAGGAGTTTACATGTCACAGGATAAGCAAATGAAAGCTGTTTCTCCCCTTCTTCAGCAAGTCATCAATATCTCATCTATCATCGGGGGAGTCGGCACCTTGATTTTCTGTATTTGGGCCTATCAGGCAGGAGTTTTACAGTCCAAAGAAACCCTATCGGCCTTTATCCAGCAAGCTGGGGTTTGGGGGCCACCACTCTTTATCTTTTTACAGATTCTACAAACCGTTGTTCCGATCATTCCGGGAGCTTTGACCTCAGTGGCTGGGGTCTTTATTTACGGCCACATCATTGGAACCATCTATAACTATGTCGGTATCGTGATTGGCTGTGCCATTATCTTTTACCTCGTGCGCCTCTACGGAGCCGCCTTTGTCCAGTCGGTCGTAAGCAAGCGCACCTATGATAAGTACATCGGCTGGTTAGATAAGGGCAATCGCTTCGAGCGGTTCTTTATCTTTATGATGATTTGGCCAGTCAGTCCAGCTGACTTTCTCTGCATGCTAGCAGCCCTGACCAAGATGACCTTCAAGCGCTATATGATCATCATCATTTTGACCAAGCCCTTTACTCTAGTGGTTTATACTTATGGTTTGACTTATATCATTGATTTCTTCTGGCAGATGTTTTGAGAATAGAAAAATCCGTTTGGTTTTCCAAACGGATTTTGTGGTTTATTTTGAAACTTCTTTTGCAAGGACAAAGTTCCCAAGTGTTGCGGAACCATTTCCTGCGACTGCTGGCGTCACAATGTAGTCACGCACGTCTGGTACTGGTAGGTAGCCGTTAAGCAGAGCTGTGAATTTCTCACGCACACGGTCCAGCATGTGTTGTTGAGCCATAACCCCACCACCAAAGACGATGACATCTGGACGGAAAGTCACTGTAGCGTTGACAGCAGCTTGAGCGATATAGTAGGCTTGGACGTCCCAGACAGAGTTGTTGAGTTCGATGTTTTCACCACGAACACCTGTACGAGCTTCGAGACTTGGACCAGCTGCGAAACCTTCCAAACATCCCTTGTGGAATGGACAAACACCGTTGAATTCTTTTTCAATATCCATTGGGTGTTTGGCTACATAGTAGTGACCCATTTCAGGGTGACCTACACCACCGATAAACTCACCACGTTGGATGACACCTGCACCGATTCCTGTACCGATAGTGTAGTAGACCAAGTTTTCGATACGGCCCCCAGCATTGTTACGGGCAACTACTTCACCGTAGGCAGAGCTGTTTACGTCTGTGGTGAAATACATGGGTACATTGAGGGCACGGCGGAGAGCTCCAAGCAAGTCTACATTTGCCCAGTGAGGTTTTGGAGTTGTTGTGATAAAGCCATAAGTTTTTGAGTTTTTGTCGATATCGATCGGACCAAATGAACCGACAGCAAGACCTGCAAGATTATCGAATTTTGAAAAGAATTCGATGGTTTTATCGATAGTCTCGATAGGAGTTGTTGTAGGAAACTGTGTTTTTTCTACAACGTTAAAATTTTCATCTCCGACAGCACAGACAAACTTTGTACCGCCCGCCTCTAAGCTTCCGTATAATTTTGTCATGATAAACCTCTTGTTTTTATTTTCTTTATTATAGCATATTTTGAAGAGCTACATTTCTCTATATTTTAGATTTTCCTCTGTAAATCTTACCATTCAAGTAAAAACGAACAAACATGTCATTTGTTCGTTTTGTTTTTAGATTTGATTTTTAAAGAGGATTAGGCTTTCACTTCGATGATCGCATCGCCCTTGACAACTGAACCAGTTGCGACTGGTGTCACAGAAGCGTAGTCTGCTGTGTTGGTTACGATAACCATTGTCGTATCGTCGAGACCCGCTGCAGCAATTTTAGCAGAGTCAAAAGTTCCAAGAACATCTCCAGCCTTGACTTTATCACCTTGGGCAACTTTTTTGTCAAATCCTTCGCCGTCCATAGACACTGTATCAATACCAACGTGGATAAGGATTTCAGCACCATTTTCAGTTTTCAAACCATAAGCATGTCCTGTTGCAAAGGCGATAGATACTTCTGCATCAGCTGGCGCATAAACTACACCTTGACTAGGTTTGACAGCAATCCCTTGTCCCATAGCTCCACTTGAGAAAACTGGATCATTCACGTCAGCAAGTGCAACAACTTCCCCAACAATTGGAGTAAGGATTGTTTCATTTTGAAGAGTATCAAACTCTTCCACTACTGGTGCTTCTACTGTAGTTTCAGTAACTGTTTCTGCAGTTGCTGCTGCAGCCTCATCAGCAAAGACACCTGCCGCTTTTGTTTTACCATAGAAATAAGTTAAAGCAAAGGCTGCAACAAATGAAATCACTTCTGCAACTACATACATAGGGATTGAACCTGCTTTAATAGATAGGAATCCGATAAATCCAGCTGCTCCCAAAGAAACTGCAATGACATGGGTCAAACCTGCCACAAAGGCACCAACTGCTGAACCAGCAAGAGCACAGAAGAATGGGAATTTATATTTCAAGTTCACCCCAAATAGGGCAGGCTCAGTAATCCCAAGGAAAGCAGAGACAGCCGCAGAACTTGACAATCCTTTAGTTTTAGCATTTTTAGTCAAGAAGTAGATTGCGAGAGTGGCTGCACCTTGCGCCACGTTTGCCATTGAAGCAACAACAAAGATGTAGTCACCAAATCCAGTACCGTTATTATTGTATGCCGATAATAACTGAGTCTCAATAGCAGGGAATGATTGGTGAAGCCCCGTCATAACAATCAATGAGTATGTACCACCAAAGAGCCCCATACCAAATGCACCTGTAGTATTGTATAGCCATACAATAACATTAGTAATCGCATCAGAAACCACCAACATCACAGGACCAATAACTGTAAAAGTTAGGAATCCTGTAATCATAACTGATAAAAGCGGAGTAAAGGTGAAGTCAACCGCAGAAGGCAATTTCTTGTGGAAGAATTTTTCTAAAGTTGCCAACAACCAGACAGCTACAAGGACTGGGATTACTTGATAAGCATAGTTTGTTTGTGTAACATGGAAACCTAAAATATCCCAAAAAGCTTCTTTACCACCCAAATCTGGTGTGGTCATAATCATACCGATAGCCGCACCAAGAAATTGGTTTGCCCCAAAACGTTTAGCTGCTGAAATCCCTACTAAAACAGGTAAGAACATAAATGGGGCAGCAGACATCAATTGAATCATCGCTGAGATCCCTTTGATAGCAGGGTACATGTCTTCAATAGATTGAGGTCCAAATAAGTCTGGTGATGTCAAGAAGTTACGTAATGCCATCAAAAGACCACCCGCAACCAATGCAGGAATGATTGGAACAAAGATGTCTGACAAAAGCTTAATCAAATCCATCAATGGATTAAATTTTTTGTCTTTATTCGCAATCTCTTTTAAGTCATCTGTGGAAACTTCTTTCAAACCTGTTTTTTTGATGATTTCTGCATATACAAAGTTAACGTCTCCGGGACCAATAATAATTTGGTATTGTCCGTTTGTGCTAAAAGTCCCCTTCACATCCGCATTATTATCTAGAGCTGCTTGGTTCACTTTCGTTTCATCTTTTAACACCAGACGAAGGCGAGTCGCACAATGTGCTGCAGCTACAAGATTCTCTTTGCCGACAGCCTCAATGACCTCGGCAGCAACTTTACTATAATCCATAGCAAAAATCTCCTTATAAAAACTTTGTTCTTGTTTGAAAGCGATTTTATTCGCTCTACGACTATTATTTTATCATGTTTCTGAAATATGTCAAGCGTTTTGCAGGATTTTTTATTTCCTTTCTTTTGCTCCTGATTATTCTTGCTCATTTTTGAGGGATATTTTCTTTTTCCTCAAAAAAATATCTTTATATTTGAGGGATCAAGGCTTTTATTTACATTTTCTTTCATTTTTTCGTGAAAATTTGCCAGATTCCCTTTGTTTGATTTCTGGTAATCGTTTGACATATTTTTCTTTTTTTTAACATAAAAGACTTGCTTTTTTTGCCGAAAACGTTTACTATTAATAATAGAATAGAACTTATGGAGGAAAGATAAAATGGAATGGACAACTGAGCGTCGTTATAGACCCTATGAAGATTGGACGCAAGAAGAAATTCAACATATAAAGGAAAAGATGGCACAATCTCCATGGCATACTCATTACCATGTTGAGCCAAAAACAGGACTTCTCAACGACCCAAATGGCTTTTCTTACTTTGATGGCAAGTGGATCCTCTTTTACCAAAACTTCCCCTTTGGTGCAGCCCACGGTTTGAAATCTTGGGCACAGCTAGAAAGTGATGATTTAGTGCACTTCACAGAAACTGGAGTCAAAGTTTTGCCTGATACTCCATTAGATAGCCACGGTGCCTACTCTGGTTCTGCCATGCAATTTGGCGATAACTTGTTCTTGTTTTATACAGGAAATGTCCGTGATGAAAACTGGATTCGTCACCCATACCAGATTGGTGCTTTGATGGATAAAGATGGGAAGATTACGAAAATTGACAAAATCTTGATTGGCCAACCATCTGACTCTACTGACCACTTCCGCGACCCGCAAATTTTTAACTTCAAGGGTCAATACTATGCTATCGTCGGTGGACAGGATTTGGAGAAAAAAGGCTTCGTCCGTCTCTACAAGGCTGTTGACAACGACTACACAAACTGGCAAGCAGTTGGCGACCTTGACTTCGCTAACGATCGCACTGCCTACATGATGGAATGCCCAAATCTGGTCTTTGTAGGGGAGCAACCTGTCCTTCTCTACTGTCCACAAGGATTGGATAAAAAAGTTCTAGACTACGATAATATCTTTCCAAATATGTACAAAATTGGGGCTTCCTTTGATCCTGAAAATGCTAAAATGGTAGATGTGTCTCAACTTCATAATCTAGACTATGGTTTCGAAGCCTATGCAACTCAAGCCTTCAATGCTCCTGATGGACGTGCACTAGCAGTAAGTTGGCTTGGTTTGCCAGATGTAGCCTACCCATCTGATCGATTTGATTATCAAGGTGCCCTCTCACTGGTTAAGAAACTGACCATCAAAGATGGGAAACTCTACCAATATCCAGTCGCAGCTGTCCAAGAACTTCGTGCTTCTGAAGAACCCTTTTCAAATCGTGCTCAAACCAATAACACCTATGAACTCGAGCTCAACTTGGAAGCCAATAGCCAAAGCGAGATTGTTCTACTGGCAGATAAAGAAGGCAAGGGACTTTCCATCAACTTTGACCTTGTAAATGGTCAAGTGACAGTGGATCGTAGTCAGGCTGGTGAACAGTACGCTCAAAAATTTGGTACCACTCGTTCTTGCCCAATAGACAAGCAAGCTACTACTGCTAACATCTTCATCGACAACTCTGTCTTTGAAATTTTCATCAATAAAGGAGAAAAAGTATTTTCTGGTCGTGTCTTCCCACATGCGGACCAAAATGGGATCCTCATCAAGTCTGGAACCCCAACTGGAACTTACTATGAATTAGATTATGGTCGCAAAACTAACTGATGTCGCAAAACTTGCAGGCGTCAGCCCTACTACCGTCTCACGGGTCATCAATAAAAAGGGTTATCTATCTGAGAAAACCATTCAAAAGGTTAATGAAGCCATGCGAGAGCTAGGCTACAAGCCCAACAATCTGGCTCGAAGTCTCCAAGGAAAATCTGCCAAGTTGATTGGAGTCATTTTTCCAAACATCAGTCATGTCTTTTATGCGGAGTTGATTGACAAGTTGGAACACCAGCTCTTCAAGAATGGTTACAAGACCATCATCTGTAACAGCGAGCATGACTCCGAGAAGGAACGGGAATACATCGAAATGCTGGAGGCTAATCAGGTCGACGGTATCATTTCGGGTAGCCATAATCTAGGAATCGAGGACTACAATCGTGTGACAGCGCCAATCATTTCCTTTGACCGAAATCTATCACCTGATATCCCTGTCGTTTCCTCTGATAACTACGGCGGCGGGGTCCTCGCAGCCCAAACTCTGGTCAAGACAGGCGCCCAGTCTATCATTATGATTACAGGGAATGACAACTCTAATTCACCAACTGGACTACGCCATGCTGGCTTTGCCTCTGTTCTCCCAAAAGCTCCTATTATCAATGTTTCGAGTGACTTTTCTCCCGTCAGAAAAGAAATGGAGATCAAGAATATCTTGACCCATCAGAAACCAGATGCGATTTTTGCTTCTGATGATTTGACAGCTATTCTGGTGATCAAAATCGCTCAGGAGCTGGGAATTTCTGTTCCTGAAGAGCTCAAAGTCATCGGCTATGATGGGACCTACTTTATCGAGAACTACTATCCTCATTTGACAACGATTAAGCAACCTATGAAAGAGATTGCCCAACTCACTGTTGATCTCCTCTTGCAGAAGATTGAAGGTAAAGAAGTCGCGACAACTGGTTACTTCTTACCAGTCACCCTATTATCAGGAAAAAGTATTTAATACTCTTCGCAAATCTCTTCAAACCGCGTCAGCGTCGCCTTACCGTAGATATATGTAACTGACTTCGTCAGTCTTATCTACAACCTCAAAGCAGTGCTTTGAGCAGCCTGCAGCTAGCTTCCTAGTTTTCTTTTTGATTTTCATTGACTATAAGCACAAGAAAACTCAGACTGATTTGTCTGAGTTTTTTATGATCTTAAGTTTTCGAGATAACGCTGGGCTGTCTCTAAGTTAAAGGTTTTATCTGCGATGAGGCGCTCAACGAGGGGAGCAACTTCGGACTCACTAGCACCTGCTAGGAGAGCTAAGGATTTGGCCTGCAATTTCATGTGGCCTTGCTGGATGCCCGTACTTACCAAGGCTTTGAGGGCCGCAAAGTTTTGGGCGAGACCGATGGATACGATAATCTGAGCTAATTCTTTGGCAGAAGGATTTCCCAGTAGTTCATGACTGAGGGCTACACGCGGGTTGAGACCGATTGAGCCACCCTTGGTCGCTACCGGCATGGGTAGGGTCATCTCACCGACCAATTCTTCTCTTTCCATGTCCAGTGTCCATTGACTAAGACCTTGATAGCGTCCATCTCGACTGGCAAAGGCATGGGCCCCAGCTTCGATGGCACGCCAGTCATTACCCGTGGCAATCAAAATGGCATCAATACCATTAAAAATCCCTTTATTGTGAGTAGCTGCTCGGTAGGGATCAGCCTGTGCAAACTGGCTAGCCAAAGCTATTTTCTCCGCAATTTCTCGTCCTTGATCCCTTTGAGGGTTCAAATGGCGAAAGGCGATACGACAGCTTGCAGTCACCAGAGAATCGGTCGCGTAGTTGGACAAAATTCCCATAAGACTCTGTCCCTGACTGAGTTCTTCTAAGACTGGTTTTAAGGCTTCCAGCATGGTGTTAAGCATATTGGCTCCCATGGCTTCCTGAGTATCGACATGGAGATAGACGACGAGAAAGTCTGTTTCACCTTTGATCTGCTCTACATGCAAATCACGCGCCCCACCACCACGTTTGACGATGGAGGGATAGGCTTGATTGGCAAGTTCTAAGAGTTCCGCCTTCTTGCTGGCAATCTTCTCTTGCGCTTGTTCAGGATTAGCAACTTGATAAAGGGCTACCTGACCAATCATCTGGCGCTCATGTACTTGAGCAGTAAAGCCACCTGCTCGCTTGATGATTTTACTTGCATAGCTGGCCGCAGCAACCACTGAGGGTTCTTCTGTCACATAGGGAACTGTGTAGTCCTGACCGTTCACCAAAAGCTCTGGAATGATAGAATAAGGCAGAGAAAAAGTTCCCACTACATTCTCACTCAGCTGATCTGCAACTGCCAAGCTGATTTGTTCATCCTGCTCCAGACTGGTTTGATTTTCAGGACTAAGGAGCGCCTGAGCTTTCAGCAACTCAAGGCGCTCATGGTATGATTTTTTAGAAAATCCATTCCAACTTAACTTCATTATTTTTCAACCTTGCTATAACGGCGTTGGTGGTCGACAATTTCAACCAAGGCATAGTCTTGATTTTCAAAACCTGCAAACTGGGCTGAACCAGATTCATCCAACTCTACCTCTTCGAAGAAGACTTTTTCATAGTCTTCAACAGACAATGCTGTACGTTGCTTGAGTTTGCTCAAGCGATCCTTATCAAGGTAAGTTTCATAACCTTCTACCAGTTCTCCACTAAAGAACTCTGAAACCGCTCCACTTCCGTAACTGTAGAGGACAATTTTATCTCCAGCCTTCAAATTTTCTGCATTTTCCAAAAGGGAGAGAAGCCCAAGGAAGAGGGAACCTGTGTAGATATTCCCAATCATCTGACTGTAGAGAATGGACTTATCAAAGTTTTCTTGCAGACTATCCTTTTTTTCCTGAGACAAAGTCTTATCCATCATCTTGCGCAAGCCTTTTAGGGCTAATTTGGGATAAGGCAAGTGGAAGCAGATGGCCGCAAAATCATTCATAGTCCAATCATAACGTTTCTTGTATTCATCCCAAGTCGTCGTAAGACTGTCAAGATATTGCTGAGTTGAGTACAAGCCGTTTACATAAGGAGTGGTTGAATAGTTCGGGCGCCAGAAATCCATAATGTCACGCGTTTGGGCAACATTATCATTGTTAAAGGCCATGGTACGCGGATTTTGCGTAATCAACATCGCCACACTCCCAGCTCCCTGAGTTGGTTCACCTGGAGCCGCTACACCATACTTGGCAATATCGCTAGCGATGACCAAGACCTTGGACTTTGGAGAATTTTCCACATGCAACTTGGCATAATGGAGGGCAGCTGTTGCTCCGTAACAAGCTTCTTTGATTTCAAAACTGCGAGCGAACGGCTGGATACCTAGTAGACCGTGAACAAAGACCGCTGCTGCCTTACTCTGGTCAATTCCTGACTCGGTCGCCACGATGACCATATCGATTTCTTCTTTTTCTTTATCTGTGAGGATAGAGTTGCTTGCACTGGCAGCTAAGGTGACAACATCCTCAGTCAATGGTGCAATGCTAATTTCGTTTAACAAGAGTCCCTTGCTAAATTTTTCGGGGTCAACTCCCCTTGCTTCTGCTAGGTCTTGTAATTTCAAGACATATTGACTGGTCGCAAAACCAATCTTATCAATACCGATTGTCATATTTACCTCTGTTTTTTCATTCATTGTAAAAAATCGTTCTATTCTATTTTATCACAAATAGGAACAAATGAGAGAAAAAAGACTTGATTCAACAAATCAAGTCTTTGCTTTGACAGCATTAGGAGGATATGCCTCGCTGTTTTCGGATATAGTAATAAAGTTTCAGAATCACTGTTCCACTTGCCATCCCGATAGAAATGACCAGAGCCAACATAACTACTAGTGTTGCACTGGTAAGGGCATGACTGTAATCGCCTGTCACAAAGAAAGCTGTCGTCCGATAGGATAGATAACCTGGCACCAAGGGGGCAAGAATGGCCAAGACAAAAACCACTGCTGGTGTCTTATAGACAATACTTAAAATCTGGCTGATACAAGAACCAATCACCGCCGCAATAAAGGTTGCAACAATAACATTGGTTGGTTCTTTGAGTACGAGATAGAGGAGCCAAACACCCATTCCCAAAATACCACCAGGTAGGAGCATGGAACGCTGAACATTTAGTACGATTAGAAAGGTGATAATGGCGAGTAAACTCGCCACTGCTTGGAGTAAAATACTTGTTAGAGTCATCTTATGTCATCAAAACCAGGGCGACGGAGGTGCCGGCCCCTAAAGCGAGGGTAATGAGCAAGGATTCAAACATCTTGCTCATACCAGAGTTGATATGGTTGGTCATGATATCCCGAACTGCATTTGTCAGAGCAATCCCTGGAACAAAAGGCATGACGGCTCCCGCTATGATCAAGTCTGCCGTCGAAGGAAATCCTGTATAGCGGGCCCAGAACTGGGCAATCAATCCAAAAACAAAGGCACCCGCAAAGGCGGTTACAAAAGGAATGCGGACAAACTTCTCTACATAGAGAGAAAAAGCAAAACCAAGTAAAGTCGCAATGGCTGCACCAAAAGCATCATAGGTATTCCCCCCGAACATAATCGAGAAAAAAGGGGCACTGAGAGTTGCTGCAATAGTCACTTGGAACTTGGTATAAGGAAGAGCTTGATTTCTGATTTCCTTTAGCCTTTCAAAAGCCGTAGAGAGATCAATCTGCCCTCCGACAAGCTCCCGTGATACTTGGTTCACATCGCAGACTTTTTCGATGTTGTAGGAGGAAGAAGTTACTCGTTTCATACGAGAAATATTGGTATTCTCAATAGAAAAGAAAATAGCTGCTGGCATGGCAAGAACGTTGCAATCCACTATTCCCTGTGAATGAGCGATACGGATCATGGTGTCCTCCACCCGATAAATCTCCGAACCGCTTTTTAAGAGAATGGTTCCAGCTAGCATAATCACATCAATGACGGCATTCAACTCTCTCGATTCGTCCATTTTCTCCTCCTTTTCTGCTTCCTATATTTTATCACAAAAATCAATGAAAAAAAATCTTTGTCATGAAATCATGACAAAGATTCGTTTAATCTCGAGAACTTTCACGGGTTCCTTCACTATTTGATTGACTAGTTGAAGGAGTGTTTCCTTGTTGGTTCCCCTGATTTGGAGTTGTAGAAGAACCTTGGTTCCCACGTTGTGCAGAACTAGAAGATGAAGTTGATGGTGGTGTTTTCGGTTTGTAGATGGAAAGTTTGATACGCGTGCTAGCAAGGTCAACCTGTTCACCCGCTTTTGGTGTTTGATCTACAACTGTACCTTCTGCTGTCCCTTCAGGAGCAGTCGAAACCTCGACAACCTCAATATTGGCCTCTTTTACACCGACAATCTGAGTCAAATTATTCTTTGTAAATTCGAGACTTGAACCAATATAACTTGGCATAGAAACACTTGTTACTCTCTTAGCAACCGTTAAAGTAATTGTGCTAGCTTTTGAAAGATCATAAGTCGTACCTGCTGCAGGACTTTGTCTGAGAATGGTTCCAGGTTCGCTTTCGCTGGATTCTTCCTCTTCCATCTTGATTAGATTCTCAGGAACCTTCTTCTCCTTGAGTTCAGCTACGACATCCGTATACTTGCGTCCAACATAATTGCTCAATTGGAAGGATTGCTTACCAGAAGAAACGATCAAATTGACCTTGGTCCCTTCTTTTCGGCTACTACCAGCTTCTGGATCCGTTCGAATAACACGTCCTTCTGCTACGGTATCACTAGCCTCTGACTTTTCTTCACCGGCTTCAAACTTGGATTTTTTAAGAGCTTCTTTTGCCTCTGCAACAGTTTGTCCAGCCACATCAGGAATAGCAATCGTTGCTGGTGTTCTAGATAAAATCCAGACCAAAGAAGCTGCAACTAATAGAAGACTAGCTAAAAGAATCATATAGCGAGCCTTAAACTTCCGCTTTTTAGTTGGCTTTTGCGTAGGTGCTTGCTCTGGGGTTAATTTCTTTGACTGAGGACGTTCTTCCTGCGTCGGAGCTTTTGGAATCGAGGTCAATGTACTTTGTGGGACTTTAGGTAAAGTCTTCGTATCCGCCTTACTCGCATCGTCAAAGACCAGTTTCGGTTCATTCCGACGATTATAAGACAAGCTAGTTGACAAGTCCATATACATTTCTGAAACAGACTGATAGCGATCAGACAATTTCTTAGCAGTTGCCTTGATGACAACATTTTCCAAAGCCTGAGGGACAGATGGGTTTTCAGCAATGACGGACGGAAGTGGCTTCTGGAAATGCTGGAGGGCAATCGTAACCGCGCTATCTCCATCATAAGGGATATGTCCCGTCAGCATCTCATAGAAGATAATCCCCATCGCATAGATATCGCTCTGGAAAGTCGCTTTAGAACCACGCGCTTGCTCAGGTGACAAATAATGAACCGAACCCAGCATCGAGTTGGTCTGGGTCAGACTCGTCTCTGCAAAGGCCACTGCAATCCCAAAGTCAGTAACTTTAGCAGTTCCATCTGGTGTCAAGAGGATATTTTGAGGTTTCAAATCTCGGTGAACAATTCCTCTAGCATGAGCTAAACGCATAGCCAAAAGAATCTGTCCCATAATCCGAACCGCCTCTTCATTTGAAAGAGGATAGTGTTCTTTGATATAACGCTTGAGGTCAAGTCCTGCTACGTATTCCATAGCTAGGTACTGTTGGCCATCTTCCTCACCGATATCTGTTATCCGGACGATATGAGGATGGTCCAGATCCGCCATAGCCCTCGCTTCCCGCTGGAAACGTGCCACAGCAATCGGGTCCGTCTGGTAGTTGGTCCTCAGGACCTTAACTGCCACCTCTTCCCCATCTAGGATCAAATCCTTGGCCAAGTAAACATCTGCCATGCCTCCTCGACCAATCTGCTTGACAATCCGATACCGCCCGGCAAAAATCTTGCCGATTTGGATCATTCTGCAGCCTCCTCGTTCATGTAAACAAGGGCAACCGTAATGTTGTCTAAACCTCCTGCGTTGTTAGCGAAACGAATGAGGGTGGCCGCCTTGTCTGCTAGGGAAATATCACTGGTTACAATATCATAAATTTCGCTTGCCGAAATCATATTGGTCAAACCGTCACTATTGAGCAAGAGATAATCTCCTAACTCCAGTGTAATCATCCCAAAATCAGGCTGGATTTCATCTTTTTGTCCGATAGACTGTGTGATGATATTCTTTTGAGGGTGAGTTTCTGCCTCTTCTGGAGTCAATTGACCAGCCTTGAGCAATTCATTAACCAAGGAATGGTCACTCGTCAACTGGTGGTATTCTTCTCCACGAATCAAACCGATACGAGAATCTCCAATGTGAGCATAGATGGCTTGGTTGTCAATAAACGCAACAGCTTCTAGCGTTGTCCCCATGCCTCTGTATGCTTCGTCCTGACCTAGTTGATGAATTTTTTGATTTTCAATCTCCAGGTAGTGGGCAAACCACTCACGAACTTCATTGACTGAGTTAATTTGGGTATCCACCCAATCCACACCGAGGTCTGTGACTGCCATCTCACTAGCGATATTTCCTGCACGGTGTCCTCCCATCCCGTCAGCCAAGATGATCATAGTGCGTCCTGCTCGGTTGACAAAGTGATTGACATAGTCCTGATTATTTGTACGTTTCTGACCAACATCTGTTAATAATGCTATTTCCATTGTGTCAGTTCCTTCCTATTCTGATATCTTGCGAAATTGGCTAATAAAGAATCCATCACTTCCATACAATTCAGGAGTAATCAGGATGCAGCCATCTTTCAGGATATCTTTGCATTCGTGTTCTAGTTTAACCTGCTCAAACTCGGGATGACTTTCTAAAAACGCCTCAACGACTTGAAAGTTCTCCTCAGAGACAATAGTACAGGTACTATACGTTATTATACCACCTTTTCGTAGTGTTTGACAAACACTACCTAATATTTCCAGCTGAATTTCCTGTAGGGACGTGAAATCTGCTGTTTCTTTATTGTATTTGATGTCTGGTTTGCGACGTAAGAGCCCAATACCAGAACAGGGAGCATCTACCAAAATCTTATCAAAAGAGTCCCGACCGAAAAACTCATGCACTTTTCTGGCATCCAATTTTTGCGTTTGCACTCGATCTGCCACACCTAAACGCTCCGCATTTTCTTGGATCAAGTCCAACTTGTGATCGTAAAGGTCCAAAGCCGTCACCTTACCAGATATGAGGTAAGAGGCCATATGGGCTGTTTTACCGCCCGGAGCCGCACAGGCATCCAGGACCTGTTCATCACCTTGTAAATCAAGAGTCGGAGCAACCAATTGACTGGACTCGTCTTGGATGGTTATAGCCCCTTCTGCGAACAAATCATGTCCTGCAAAGTGGCCTTGCTCCTTGACCAGACCAGTGGCCGCCAAAGGGGAATCGGTCACCTCTAACAAAGCTTTGATTTCCTCTTTTCGGCTTAAGTCAGTCACACGAATACTGGCTTTGTTACGCACCAAAAGACTTTTAAAGATGGCTTGTGCTCGCTCTTCACCGTATTCTTCCTTGAGCTTAGACACTAGCCAAACTGGGAGAGAATAGGCAATGGAATCACGCTTGTTTTTGCGTTTGATAGTTGCAATATCTGGCCACCCTTCTCGCAAGATACGACGAAGAACAGCATTGACTAGCTTTTCACTGCCTTGTTTACGAACTTTTGCCAGTTCTACCGCTTCATTTACAACGGCATGATCAGGCACCTTATCTAGAAAACGGACTTGGTAGACGCTCATGAGAAGAAGAACATAGAGCCAGTTATCTAGCTTGTCTCGGTCTTGGATAAAGTGGGACAGATACCATTCCAGAGTCAGTTTGCGGGCTACCGTTCCGTAGACAATCTCTGTCACCAAACCCTTGTCTGCTGCTGAGAGGTGACTGCCCTTGAGGTGTTTATTTAAGGCAATATTGGAGTATGCTTGATTGACAAAAACATCCTCTAGCACTGCTAGAGCTAGACTTCTAGCCGTTTCTACTTTAGTCACCAAATCGTTCTCCTACAGTTAATGTACGTCCAACTCCGTTGAGGAAGGATACGATATCCATCTTAGGCTTACCAGCTGGTTGCACTTGCTTGAGAGACAGAGCACCTTCAGCCGCTGCAACGATTAATTCTTTCTTGCCAATTGAGAGGATCTCACCTGGAGCTCCCTGACCTTCTACTGGTAGGACTTCATAGATCTTAAAGCGGTCGCCTTTGAGAAAAGTATGGGCAACAGGCCATGGATTCATCCCACGGATTTGGTTGAAGAGTTGACGGTTGGTCTTGGCCCAGTCCAGCTTTTCTTCCTCTGGCTTAATATTTGGCGAGAAAGTGACTTGACTAGAATCTTGTGGTTCAGGTTTGATCTCCCCAGCAATATAGCCAGGCAGGGTGTCCAAAAGCAAGTCACGACCAACAATCGCTAATTTTTCAAACAAGGTGCCGACATTGTCCTCATCTGTAATAGGAATACTACGGCGGGAAATCATATCTCCTGCATCCATTTCTTTAACCATTTCCATAATGGTCACACCAGCTTCCTCATCCCCTTGAATCAGGGCATAATGAATGGGAGCACCACCACGGTGTTTGGGAAGAAGGGAAGCGTGAACATTGACCGCAAAATCCATGCTATCAAGAAGTTTGCTTGGGAGAAACTGCCCAAAAGCAGCGGTCACAATCCCATCCGCTCCTAAATTCATAATAGCTTCCAGCTCTAAGCTTCCAGATAATTTTTCAGGTTGGTAGATAGGAAGGCCCGCTTCTTTGGCGGCCTGCTTGACTGGGGTTTCTTGGATCACTTTTTTACGGCCGACAGCGCGGTCAGGCTGGGTTACAACAGCTAGGATCTCGTAACGATCATCTGATAACAAACCCTTCAAAACTGTTGCTGAAAAGTCGGGTGTCCCCATAAAGATTAGTTTTGTCATTTCTTCTCCTTCTTATAAAAATTGCTGCGGTTCGTGGTCAATGCTGAGACGAAGCTCGCTATTTTCCCGTTCTTGAGTCAAGGCCAAAACTCGATTGAGGGTTGGTCCTAGTTCATCTTCTAAACGGTATTTAATCAAAATCTGGTAATGATACAGGTTGTGGGTACGGGCAATGGGTTTTGGTGTCGGTCCAAGGATTTTACTAGTTTCCGATAAACCTGATCGCAAAATTCCCATGACTTCATAGGCACGTTTGACAACCTCTTCTTCTTTCTTGTGAGAGAGGGTAATCCCAATAGTGAAATAATAAGGCGGGTAGCCGAGTTGGCGTCTGATGCCCATTTCATAAACGTAAAAACCTTCATAATCCTGTTCCTTGGCAAATCGAATGGCATAATGCTCAGGATTGTATGACTGGATCAAGACCTGCCCAGCTTTTTCCGCACGACCAGCCCGACCAGCCACCTGGGTCAAGAGTTGGAAGGTTCTCTCAGAAGAACGAAAATCAGGTAGGTTCAAGGCCGTATCCGCATTGAGCACTCCGACCAAGGTCACATTTGGGAAATCCAAGCCCTTGGCAATCATCTGAGTTCCCAGCAAGATATCCGCTTCCCCTTGACCAAACTGGTCAAGAAGAGCTTGGTGGCTGCCTTTCTTACGGGTCGTATCCACATCCATCCGCAGAATGCGGGCATGAGGAAAAAGCTCTGCTAGCTCATCGTAGGCTTTCTGAGTCCCCGTCCCATAGTAACGAATACTGCGGCTCTGACAGTTGGGACAGACATGAGGAATTCCCTTAGAAAAGCCACAGTAATGGCAGTTCATGGTCTTGGTATCCATGTGCAGGGTGAGAGAAATGTCACAGTTGGGACAGCTATCTACCGTCCCACACTCCCGACACATAACAAAGCTAGAATAACCTCGACGATTGAGCATGAGAACTACCTGTTCTTTTTTATCCAGACGGTCTTGGATCGCTTCTAGCAAAGGAGGGGTAAAGTTTGATGTCTCATTCTGTCCGATATAGTCACGAAAGTCAATCACTTGAACCTCAGGAATCGTGGCTAAAGGATTAGCTCGTTGGGTTAGTCGTAAGTGTTGATAGACACCTTTTCCAGCTCGCGCACGACTCTCTAAGCTCGGTGTAGCAGAACCAAGAACCAGAGCCGCTTGATTGTACTGGGCCCGTAGAATAGCGACCTCTCTCGCATGGTAACGGGGATTGCTGTCTTGTTTATAGCTAGCCTCATGTTCCTCATCGATAATCATGACACCGAGATTTTTCAGTGGAGCAAAGATAGCTGATCGAGCGCCAACAACAACTTGGGCATCGCCACGCTCAACCTTGCGCCATTCGTCATACTTTTCACCATTGGACAGGCCTGAGTGAAGAATGGCCACTTTCTCACCGAAACGAGCAATAAAACGCTCCGTCATTTGTGGCGTCAGAGAAATCTCAGGCACCAGCAAAATAGCCGTCTTACCCTTGTCCAAGGCTCCTTGGATAATCTGCAAGTAAACCTCAGTTTTCCCACTTCCTGTAATCCCTTGAAGGAGGAAGGGAGGCTGTTGACTGCCAATAGCACTAACAACCGCATCACGCGCCTGTCTTTGTTCAGGATTCAATTCCAAAGGTGTACTTGTTTCAATACCTTCGAAATAAGCAGCTGAGCGTTGCACTTCCTTTTGGACTATGGACACAGCACCTTGTTCCACAAAGAAGTTGACTTGCTCGCGTGAGTAGGATTCTAACAAGCTAGCCAGAGGAGCACTTTCAGGATGAGACAGCAGATAATCTCTCAGCTCCACCTTTTTCTTAGCACGCGCAGAAATCTCAATCTGCTCTAGTCGAGTAGCATCAACCTCATACCAAGATTGGGTCTTGACCTTCTTCTGATCGACAGCCTGGTACTCTAAGCGGAGCAGACCTTTTCTGGTCAAGCGCATCATTTCTGCCTGCTTGGCCAAATCTAGAGAAGAAAAGGCTAGCGAATCTTCTGAACCAAACAAGCGCTCTTTGTCCTCCTGACTCAGACCTTCCAGAGGATAGAGAATCTTATCATAACTGGAGTTTAAAAATCCCGGCAACATAGCTTTTAGGATGGAGATTTTGTAAGAAAAGACAGATTTGCGTAACTCCTCTGCCAGCCAGAGTTGCTCCTGAGTCAAGACGGGAGAAAAGTCTAGCACCTCTGCAATCTCTTTCAAGTCCTGACCTTCCATCTCTTCATCCGACTGGGACTCCAAGCCAAGAACAATCCCTTGTATCAAACGATTGCCTTTGCCAAAAGGCACATGAACCCGCATACCGACTTCTAGCATCTCTACAAATTCCTCTGGGATCTTGTAACTGTATGGCTGGTCCGTCTGCATCAGGGGAACATCCACGATAATCTTTGCAATAGCCATCTTCTCACCTCCTTCTTGTCAGCAAATTCTTGCAATAGAAAAAATAAGATTGAGTCCCCCCAACCTTAAATTTTTTCACCATCTTCTTTTTCTTTAGCAATTTGCTCTTTGATTTTCTTTTCTTCTTCTTCTCTGCGGCGTTTTTCTTCTTCGATACGGAGACGAACCGCTTCACGTTTTCCTTCTGGATCTGGGTGAATGGTTACATTTCCAGACTCGATTTCTTCTAAAGCACGAAGAGTTGATTTTTCAGACTTAAACTCTTGAGTTGCTGGCGCGCCTGCTTCTAGTTCGTGGGCACGTTTTGCTTCCAAGATTACGAGTGAATATTTTGATGGCACCTTGTCGAGCAAGGTATCAATAGAGGGTTTTAACATCATTTGCTTGTACCTATTTCCTATAGTTTATCGAGTAGTTGGAGATTTTGGCAACATCTCCTGGTAGTGACCAATGACACGGTCCACACGGAAGTGTTCTGCTTCGATCACACGCTTGACACGTTCAGCAGCGAGGGGCACCTGATCGTTGACAATGGCATAATCATACTCACGCATGAGAGCAATTTCTTCCTTGGCTTTTTCGATTCGTTGGGCAATCACTTCTGCACTATCTGTTCCACGACCCACCAAACGATCTTGCAATTCATCCAAATCTGGTGGCGTTAGAAAGATAAAGACAGCATCAGGAACCTTTTTCTTAACCTGAAGAGCTCCTTGGACTTCAATCTCAAGAAAGACATCGATTCCCTTGTCAAGAGTTTCATTGACATAGGTCAGAGGAGTTCCATAGTAGTTACCAACATATTCTGCATATTCCAACATCTGGCCTTGACGAATCAGCTCTTCAAACTCTTCACGAGTACGGAAGAAATAGTCCACTCCGTCTACTTCACCAGGACGTTGCGCACGCGTCGTCATCGATACAGAGTATTGAAATTGATTTTCAGAACTCTCAAAAATCTCTCTTCTAACCGTTCCTTTCCCAACTCCTGAAGGGCCAGAAAAAACGATTAGCAAGCCTCGGTCTGCCATTATGTCTCCTTTAGTTAGTCTGTGAAACAAAGTGAAATTTCTCTCGGATACTGATGATCACGTCAGTTATCCTTCTACAGTCTTTCTATCTAGTGTAACAAAAAAGCAGTAATATTTCAACTGCTCTTTCTTATTTATTTAGCATAATCTACTGCACGAAGTTCGCGGATTACGGTTACCTTGATATTTCCTGGGTAATCGAGATTATTTTCAATTTTCTCACGAACTTTGTGAGCCAAGATTGTGACTTTGTCGTCCTTGATTTGTCCTGGATTAACCATGATACGGATTTCACGTCCTGCTTGAAGGGCGAAGCTATTTTGCACCCCTTCAAAGCCATTGGCGATTTCTTCCAAATCGTGGAGACGCTTGATATAGTTTTCAAGAGATTCACTACGAGCACCCGGACGCGCCGCACTCAAGGCATCTGCTGCAGCAACGATCACTGCAATGACGCTTTCGGCTTCGACATCTCCGTGGTGGCTAGCAATAGTATTCACCACAACTGGGTGTTCCTTGTACTTACGAGCCAACTCCGTACCAATCTCAACGTGGCTACCTTCAACCTCTCGGTCAATGGCTTTCCCGATGTCATGAAGGAATCCAGCACGACGGGCAAGAGCTGCATTTTCACCAAGTTCACTCGCGATAATACCAGATAACTTAGCAACCTCAATCGAATGACTCAAGACATTTTGTCCATAAGAAGTACGGAACTGCAAACGTCCCATAATCTTCATCAAGTCTGGATGGAGGTTAGGCGCACCAATCTCATAGGCAGCAGCCTCACCGTATTCACGGATTTTATTGTCAATCTCCTGACGGTTTTTCTCCACCAACTCCTCGATACGAGCTGGGTGGATACGGCCATCCTTGAGCAACATTTCCATGGTCATACGAGCAATTTCACGACGAATTGGATCAAATCCTGACAAGGTCACCACTTCCGGTGTATCGTCGATAATCACATCGACCCCTGTCAAACTTTCAAAGGTACGAATATTTCGCCCTTCACGACCGATAATGCGACCCTTCATAGTATCATCCGGTAGGTGAACTGTCGAGTTTGTTGACTCTGCTACATAGTCACCAGCGATACGCTGCATAGCCTGAACCAAGATATCTTTGGCAATCTTGTCTGAACGTTCCTTCACCTCTTGCTCAGCCTCACGAATGCGGCTAGCAATTTCCTTAGTTAAGTTTTCCTCTGTTTGAGCCAAGATAATATCTCGAGCCTCAGTTTGGGAAAGGGAGCCGATACGTTCAAGTTCAGCTTCTTTTTGTCTTTCGACTTCCTCTAATTGCTCTTCACGTGCATCAAGGTTTTTTGCTCTATCAGAAATACTTTGTTCTTTTTGTTCAAGTGTTTTTTCTTTGTTCGTCAAATTGTCGTCCTTACGGTCAAGGCTCGTAGCTCTCTCCGTCAAACGACTTTCAATTTGCTTGAGCTCCTGACGTTCTGACTTAAATTCAGCGTCCACTTCTTCACGGTATTTTCTGGCTTCCTCTTTGGCCTCCAATAGTGCTTCTTTTTTAAGAGACTTGCTTTCGCTCTTGGCTTCATTTAGTAATAAATCCGCTTCGCGCTCAGCTTGTCCTCGTAAATTAGTTGCTTCTTGTTCAGCATTTAGAAGCATCAACTCTGCAGCTTCTTGAGATGATTTCATCTTAGCTGAGATGCTGACATATCCAATGACTAAACCAATGATGACGGCAAAAACAGCAATCGCAAGTGTCATGATTTCCATGTTTTTACCTCATTAAATTTGTTTATCGAATGACATACATTCCTTAATATTCTATCATAAAAAACCGATTTCCACAAACCCAAATTGAAGAGTTTTGTGTGATTTTTAGAAGAAATCCCTTGGATATTCAAGCAAAATTAAGAATATTTAAAAATTTAAATTTCCACGAAAAACGAAGCAAAAAAGTCCACCTTTCAGTAGACTTAGTTTGTTTCTATTCTAATGGGCACCCTGCCGAAATTCTGCTCTGCGATGCTTGGCTGTCCTAGTTGGTAGATCTGATCTGCCTTTTGAGTCATAGCATCCCAAGGTTCTTTGCCAATTCGGCTGACTAGTTGGACTTGGTCTTTCAGAGACTTAAGATGTTGTCTGCCTTTTTCGGTAAAGCCAAGGACATGGATGGCTTCTGGCAAGTCGCTTTCTCTGGCCTGCACCAGGATATAGGTCAAGAGGCGTCTGACACGCGCTTTGGTGTATCGCTTAGTGGCAACCGCCTCGACCAATTCGTCAACAGACTGAGCTGTTTTAATAGCCTCTTTAATACGCACAGCCATTTCTTGATTGATCTGATAGATGGTCGTTAGGTCTGGATTTGACAAGATTTGATAGTGGAGCAAGGGAAAATAGTCATCCCAGCTCACCTTACAGGCCTGCTCAAAGAGGGCAACAGAGGGCATAAAGTGTTCTAAGAAATCTTTGTCCCTCTGGTGCTGACGGAGGGCTGTCGCCGAGGCGAAGTCCACATCCTTGTCCACAGAATGATAACCTGCCCCCTGACGCTGAATCGGATGCAGTTTGATGTTGCGTCCTGCAACCGCCTTGGCATAGGCCAGAGCAAGGACATGATTAGGCGTATTGCCTGAAAAATCAAGACCTGCAAATTCCTGCCACATAGCTTGGGTTTTCTGTGGATAAGAGAGAGAGTCCGGCAGATTATCTACAAATTTCTCCATCTCAGCAACTTGCTCCGTGTATAGGTCAGCAATTTTCTGATAATCCAGAACTTCCTCCGTCCCAAAAGCTAGGCTATCAATGCCCAACCGATCCAAGATATCTACTGCTCCTTGTCCAAAGAAATCTGCCGCCTGAACACTGACTAAAAAGGGCAATTCCACTACCAGATCCGCTCCATTTTCCAGCGCCATCTGAGCCCGTGTCCACTTGTCCACGATAGCAGGCTCTCCACGCTGCATGAAATTTCCAGACATGGCCACAATTTTCAGCCCCTTCGTCTGCTCAAGCAGGTATTTATGGCCATTATGAAAAGGATTGAACTCCGCGATAATACCTGTGATGGTCATGATGTTCTCCTACTTCTGCGCCACAAAAAACCAACGTCCACTGGTTTCAGTTGGCTCCTTGTCCTCAAAGTCCGCAAAGAGTTTGAAGGACTTGAATCCAGCCTGTTCCAGCAAAATATCATAGGTCAAGACTTCGTATGTACGCTCCTCGTGTACCTCATCGTGGCGACTAAAGGAACCATCGGCCTCCTTGATAAAGAAAGTCAACTCATGCACGATAGAGTGAGGTGCTGCGTCCTCATAGGTATCCCAGAGCATGGCGAAGTCTTCTGCATTTTCATGGTAGGAATAGCCTGGAAAAACTTCATCTGTCTGGTAGGTCGAATGCACATCAAAGATGAAGACTCCATCTTCATTAAGCGCATTATAAACTTCTTTAAAGACGTCGCCTACTTCTACTTCATCCTGCATGTAGCAGATGGAGTCCGAATAACACGTGACAAAATCATATTTCCCTGCCTTGGACAAATCCAACATATTGCCTTCAATAAAATCAATCTTTTGCTTGGCCGAAGCAGCTCTTTTCTCCGCAATCTTCAGCATATCCGCGCTCAAATCAAGTCCAGTTACATCAAAGCCTGCTTGAGAAAAGCGCACAGACTGGATACCTGTTCCACAAGCCAATTCTAAGAGTTTCTTTCTCTCCTTGGTCTTAGGCAAATGACGCAGCGAAAAATCCGTCCATTTATCATATAAACTATCATCCATCACAGCATCGTAAACAGCCGCAAAGGTTTCATAAGTTGCCATAATTAAGATACAAAGAGCGTTAAAAGCAAGGAGAAAATAGGAAACTTTCTGCTGTATCGTCAGATACAAAGGAAGTTACTCTTTTTCTCGCAGCTTTTAGCTCGTGTTCAGTTTCGAGATGAACAAAACACGACGCCCTCACCTTTCTATCCATTTTTTCTAAAATAAGCAAATAAAACCCAGTTGAGTGCAACTGAGTTCGATTGAAGACAAAGTCTTTTTAAGACTTTCCTTAGGTGATTTCGGACGTCTGCGACCTTCTTCGAAGTTCCAAGACTTAGTTTTGAGCCTAAGGTCTCAAAACTCCCGACTTCTTGAAACATTTTTGTTTCAAGAAGTTTTATCACAACGGAAAGTCTCGGTAATTTCTCACTTTCTCACTCAGAAAACAAGAATAATCTCAATACATTGTCGAATTTCAAAGTAATTCCCAGCCGAAATTCAAGTTATCTTCTACGCCAAAGCTTCAGATAAATCTACTGACTCTGCCTCATGCCAAAGTTTTTCTAGGTTATAGTGGGCACGCATTTCTTCTGAGAAGATATGCACAACGACACCGCCGAGGTCCAACAAGACCCAGCCTCCAGCTGCATCACCTTCAACATGACTGCCTTTAAAACCTGCTTCTGCTACTTTTTCACGGATGTTATCAGCGATAGCGTCCAACTGACGGCTATTCATAGAGCTAGTGATAACAAAGTAGTCTGTAACACTGGTCAAATCTTGTACATCAAGTGCCAGGATATCCTCCGCACGTTTCTCATCTGCCGCTTTCACGACTAGTTCTAGTAATTCTTTTTCGTTCATTTAGTCCTCTTTCAAATAGTGCACAAAGGCGTTATAGGTTTCAAGGGTTTGGGGATAGATGGGAAATCCCTGATGAGCCAGATGCTCCACGGTACGTGCTGTTTCGTAGGCCACTGCCTTATTGAGTGATAGACTTGCAATTTCACGCGCCACATCTACGCCTGGAAAGGCACGATTGTGTTCGATATAATCTGCGACGTAGATGACCTTATCTAGCTCGGTCATCTGACCAGCACCAACTGTATGGATTTCAATGGCTCGCAGAATTTCAGGATCTTGTAAACCTAAATCTTCCTGAATCTTGTAGATGCCAACCATGCCATGCCAGACATTATTACCCCAGTTTTTGAGGTCGGGGTCTAACTGGTAACGGTCAATCAAGTCTTGAAATTCCTGATCTGACAGGTTCTTCGCATAGTCGTGGAGAAGACCTGCTAAGCCTGCTTTCTCACTATCCACATCAAAGCGCTGAGCTAGTTCTATGGCTGCACGCTCCACACCCAAGCAATGGGTTAGGCGTTTTTCAGGCAAAAGCTCTGCCATTTTTTCCAACAAAGCCTCACGGGAGCAGTTGATATAGTCTTGATAGGCCATCAGTAGAGTCCCTCCTTCTCGATGTAGTCTAGCACTGGCTGAGGTAGGAGAAAGTTGGGTTTCCGACCTTGGGCAATGAAGTCACGCACCATGCTGGATGAGATATCCATGAGAGGCACATCCACCCAGATAACAGGATAAGAAGTCCCCGCCTTGTAGCGCGGACGCTGAACCCCTACAAACTGAACCATGTCGACTAGCTCATCAATTCGGTACCATTTAGGCAGATAGTCCACCATATCAGCCCCGATAATGAAGTAATAATCCGTGTCTGGATGTTGCTCTGTCAAAATCTTCATGGTGTCGTAGGTGTAGGAAATGCCCTTGCGCTCTAACTCAATGGTTTCAATGGCGAGACCTTCAATCCCCTCAATCGCCAACTCAAGCATCCTGAGACGGTGGTGCTCAGGGATGGTTTCCTTTTTGTCTACATGAGGTGGCTGGTATTCAGGCATGAGCAGGACCTGGTCCAGTCCTAACTGTTGTCGTACTTGGTCCGCCACAACAAGATGGGCATTGTGAACGGGGTTAAAATTCCCCCCTAAAATCCCAACTTGTTTTCGTTTTTTCTCCTTGATTTCTGGCTCCAACTCTACCTTGGTAAATGGAGTCAATAATTCGATTGCCATAGGCTCGTCTTCCTTTAATTCTCTGTAAAAACAGTTTCTTGGAGTTTCGGTCTTAGATTTCTTTAACTTTCTTGGAAATCTTGCGATTTTCTTTCTTGTTGGATTGTTTAAACAAGATCAAGATGCGTCCGATTTTTTGAACAGTATCCACACCGATTTCTTCTTCCAAGATTTCAGCTACTTCATGGATGTTTTCATCTGTGTTTTGCAAGAGCGTTACCTTGATCAATTCACGGGCGTCAAGAGCTTGACGGACACTGGTTTTTATTTGGTCGTTGAGTCCATTTTTTCCGATTTGTATGATGGGTTTGAGGGTGTGTGCCTGGCTGTTGAGGAAGGCACGTTGTTTCGATGTTAATGACATGATCTTTCTTCCTTTTTTGATAGTTATTTTAGGTGGTGGGGGACGGTCGGAACTAATTTTTCAAAGACTTCATCTTTGAAAAATGGATTTCCTGACCTCACAATTGAGCCTAGGTCTCAATTGTGCCCCTTGCCAATCTAACGATTGGCAATCACACCACGGCAATAACTATCTTTTTATGAGCTCACTTTGTTCGCTCAGCTATTTTATTTTAAATAATGGCTTTTCGTGTGACGACGGCGACGCCTTCTGGTGCCCAGACGGCGACTTTGGCGGTGCCTGTTACGCGGATCCAGCCTAGGCCTGAGATGACTAGGTCGGTTTTGTCCTTGATGGTAAAGACATGTTGGACTAGTTTTGGGAAATCTTCTTTTTCCTTGCTATTTGGTGGTGTGAGAAGGGTTCCGAGGTGCTTGTCATAGAAGGCACTAGCGCCTTCAAGCTTGGTACGGTGGAGTTTGAGTTCATTGTCAAAGAAAGCAGTAAATCCTTGCTTTTCTCCTGATATAAAGTCAAATCGTCCGAGACCTCCTAAAAACAGGGTTTGTTCAGGATTGAGCTGATAGGTTTTGGGCTTGATTTCCTTTTTAGGGCTGACATACTTGAGGTTTCTAGCCGTCAAGTAGTGGGCCATCTGGTGGCGGTGGATGATCCCCGGTGTATCGTAAATATAAGATCCGTCATCAAGTGGGATCTCAATCTTGTCCAAGGTTGTTCCTGGGAAGCGTGAAGTCGTGATGACATTCTGGTCGCCCGTGATTTCTTGGATGATGGCATTGATTAGGGTTGATTTTCCAACGTTTGTCACGCCAACGACATAGACATCGCGGCCCTTACGGTAGTGTTCAATCTTGTCAATGACTTCCTTAATGGCATGTTTATTCTGTGCTGAAGTCAGGACGACATCCACAGGACGAAGTCCTTCTTCGTGGGCACGTTCCATAAGCCATTGGCTAATCTTACCCGGTTTAACTGACTTGGGCAGGATATCTTTTTTATTTCCAACCAAGAGGACATCATTGCCTGATACAAAACGTGGCAAGCCTGGAATGACAGAGCCATTAAAGTCAAAAATATCTATGACATTGACCACTAAGGCATCACTGTCTCCCACCTCGTGCAAGAGTTTGAGGAAATCATCGTCCGTCAACTGGACATCAGTAATTTCATTGTAATGGCGGAGACGGAAACAGCGTTGGCAATAAACTTCACCAGTCTCCAACCCTTTTTCAAGTGCCGACTGAGGAGTAAATCCCAAACCAGCCTTGTCTGTCGTCTGAATGGTTGCTCCACAACCAATACAGAGAATTTCTTCCATAGTTAAATTCCTTTTTTATATGTAATCGGTCCGTACTTTTCAGTGATTTTTCGCATGACACGGCGCTCGCGAGCTCGGTTAATCTGCGTTTTAATCGAGTCATGTTGGACCAAGGGTTTGACCAAGATTGAGCGAATACCCGCACGATGGGCTGCGCGAATATCTGTCATGAGTTGGTCGCCGACCATGACTACTTCATTTTTCTCGTAGTGAAATTCCTTCATAGCACGGTCAATCCCAAATGTGAAAGGCTTCAAGGCCCAATAAACGTAATCAATCCCAAATTTCTCAACTGCACGTTGAACCCGTTTTTTGGTGTTATTTGAGACTACGATGATGCGGATACCTGCGTCACGGAGATCATGTAGCCATTGCTTCATCTCTGGTGTCCCATCAGGGTTGTTCCAAGCAATGAGGGTATTGTCCAAGTCGACCAAAACAGCCTTGATCCCCTGCGCCTGCAGGCTTGGGACTGTCAGATCATAAACTGCTTCCACAGCAAAATCTGGCATATAGTTTTCAATCGCCATTCTGGCTCCTTTTTTAATTTCTAGCAATTTTCTTTAAACATTGAGCTAAGACTGCCCATAAAATGAGACTAGCTATCAAAATATAAATCCAAGCATTTGGTTCATCTGTAAACGGTAAGGGAACATTCATTCCGAAAAATCCTGTAATAACCGCAAGGATAGCTAGCAAGACTGAGATAATTGTCAAAGTTGTCAAATTATCATTCAGATTATTATTTAGGATGTTGTTGTAAGAGGCTGAGAGTTGTTGCAAGACTTGAGATATCAAATCTGTCATTGAAACCAACTGATGAGCTTCAATCATAGCATCGTCAAACTGCTCTCTTTCCACCTCATTAAGATTGCGATAAAGAGCATGCCCTTGGATGTGTTCCAAGAGGAGACGATTTTGTTTAGCAGCAGCTGTCAGGTAAACCATACCAGTTTCCAAGTCAGAGAGGGCGAAAAGATTTTTTTTAGTTGTTTTTTGACGAAGAAGTGCACTGATTTCATCCTTACTTTTATCCATCTCTTCAATCACTGGATAGTAAGCATTGCTAATAATCTCTAAACTGGCAAAAAGAAATTTGTAGATTGAAATAATTTCATGGCTTTCAAGGTAGGTTGCCATGCGTTTAATCACATAAGTATTCTTGTGATTGCTGATAGTAATCAGCCGTTGTTTTTCAACGATAAAGGTCATCGGAATCGCTTCATAATATTCTTTGTCTTTTTCTAAATCAAGAACATTATAAATAAAGGTTACCGTCTCCGTTTCACGGTTATAATCCATGTGGGCTCGTTCATTTCTATCCAGAGCATACTCGATGGTTTCCTTGTCCAATCCATAGATATCAGAAAGATCTTCCATATTTTTAATCTTATCCACATCAAGGTCTATCCAAGTACGATCGTGACCTAGTTTTTTCTCTACAAATAGCATACTCTCTCCTTTACCAAACTCCTTCTATTGTACCACAAATCTGCTAAAATAGTCGGACTATTCAGTACGGGATAAATTACTAACAACGGTAATATTGCGATTAGGAACAAAGTGAAGAGCTTGATCTTCACCTCGCAGTTGTGTTGTACGGATTCCTACACTAACGACCTTCCCAGAGACGGTAATCGGTCCATTTGTGAGAACCACTTCATCACCCACATCAAGCTGGCGTTCAAAAAGGATGAAGAAGCCATTAATAACATCCGATAGAAAGCCTTGCGCCCCCATACCAATGGCCACCCCAGCAATCCCCGCACCGGCAAGGAGGCTAGAAACCGGTAAGCCTAAAATAGACAGGATGCAGTAGATCAAAAAGAAATAAAGAATGTAGTTAAAGACATTCTCCAGCAAACGCGAGATGGTCTTTTGTCTTCCTGCATCTCGATTTGAAAATTTAAGTGAGGGCTTAACAATCTTTCGTACAGTCGCATGAAGCATCTTTTTAGCTATATAAAATAGCAGAAACAAAATCAAAAGAGAAATCACCTTGGTCAAGAGATTCTCTAACATGGTTGTTAAGTCAAGTCTATCAAAATAGCGTTGAAAAAAATCTTGCATATAAAACTCCTTTTCCCTATTATACCATAAAATCGTCCTTCTCTTTTCTTTCATAATTATTCAATTATCATCTCCGTTTTCAAAATATCACTTGCCCCTATAGCATATTTATACTATAATTATAAACAATACATTTTGAAGGAGACTGATATGAAACGAATCATTAGAGCCTGGACCAAGGCAAGCCTCATCAAACGAATCCTTATTGGAGTGATTTTTGGAGCGACATTGGGGATGCTCTTTCCAAACCTTACAGGAATTGGTCTGCTTGGAGATCTCTTTGTAGGCGGACTGAAAGCCATCGCTCCTATTCTAGTTTTTGCCCTTGTTGCTAATGCCCTTTCCCAACATCAAAAGGGACAAAATACCAATATGAAGACGGTTATTTCCCTATACTTGCTCGGAACCTTTGCTGCTGCATTGGTAGCCGTTCTAGCTAGTTTCTTACTGCCTGTACAAATCACTCTGACCAGTGCAAATACAGAAGTTGCTGCTCCTGACGGTATCGGTCAAGTTCTCAGCAACCTCTTGCTCAAACTGGTGGACAATCCCTTGAATGCCATTGTTGAAGCCAACTATATCGGGATTCTCTCTTGGGCAGTCGTCTTTGGTCTGGCTATGAGAGAGGCAAGTAAACACAGCAAAGAATTACTGAAAACCATGGCGGATGTCACCTCTAAAATCGTGGAATGGATTATCAACCTAGCTCCCTTTGGAATTTTAGGCTTGGTGTTCAAGACCATCTCAGACAAGGGCATCGCCAGTCTGGCAAACTATGGTGTCCTCCTAGGACTTTTGATTGCTACCATGGCTTTTGTTGCTCTCATCGTCAACCCACTCATCGCCTTTCTCTTTATGAGGAAAAATCCCTATCCCCTTGTTTTGAAATGTCTACGTGTCAGTGGTATTACAGCCTTTTTCACTCGTAGCTCTGCTGCCAATATCCCTGTCAATATGAAACTCTGCCAAGACTTGGGACTGAATCCTGACACCTACTCTGTCTCCATCCCGCTTGGTTCGACCATCAACATGGCTGGCGCTGCCGTTACCATAAATGTCCTGACCCTGGCTGCTGTCAATACACTCGGAATCTCGGTAGACTTTGGGACAGCATTTGTGCTCAGTGTAGTAGCCGCCATTTCTGCCTGCGGGGCCTCTGGGATCGCTGGGGGATCCCTTCTCCTCATTCCTGTCGCTTGTAGTCTCTTTGGGATTTCCAACGACTTGGCTATGCAGGTTGTCGGAGTCGGATTTGTGATCGGAGTCGTGCAAGACTCCTGCGAAACAGCCCTGAACTCTTCAACAGATGTCCTCTTTACAGCGGTTGCCGAGTATGCTACAAACCGAAAACTTCGCCCCTAGTCTCTGACTCCTCGTTAAATACTTGATTCTATTAGTTTAGGAAATTTTCATGTCCCTCACTCAACGCACGACAAAACTGATCTTAGCGACCTGTCTCGCTTGTTTTCTCGCTTATTTTTTAGATTTATCATCAGCAGTTTCAGCTGGCATTATCGCCCTCTTAAGCCTCTCTGACACACGCAGAAGCACGCTGAAATTGGCTCGAAACCGCCTCTTTTCCATGCTCCTAGCGCTCGCTATCGGCGTTCTAGCCTTTCAGCTGACAGGCTTTCACATCTGGAGCCTGGGCCTCTATCTGGCTCTCTATGTCCCTCTTGCTTACAAAATGGGTTGGGAAATCGGCATCACACCTAGCAGTGTCTTGGTTGGTCATCTCTTGGTACAGGAGTCTACTTCTCCAGCTCTCTTGCTCAATGAAGTGCTCCTCTTTCTCATCGGGACAAGCTTTGCCCTATTGGTCAATCTTTACATGCCCTCTCGCGAGAAAGCCATCCAAAGTTATCACCTTCAGGTCGAAGAAAAGTTAAAAGACATCCTGCTTCGCTTTAAATACTATCTGTCGCGAGGAGACGGACGCAATCAAGCCCAACTCGTTGACCAATTAGACAACCTCCTCGATGAAGCTCTCAAACTGGTTTATTTGGATCACTCGGATCATCTCTTTCACCAAACGGACTACCACATCCACTACTTTGAGATGAGACAGCGACAAAGTCGTATCCTGCGAAATATGGCCCAGCAGATCAATACCTGTCATCTGGCCGCAAGTGAGAGTTTGATTTTGGCCCAGCTCTTTTCGAAGATTGCTGCCCAGCTAAGTCAGACCAATCCTGCTCATGACCTACTTGATGACATCGAACGCTATCTGCAAGTCTTCCGCAATCGGAGTCTCCCTAAAACACGTGAGGAGTTTGAGACTCGTGCTACCCTCCTGCAGCTACTACGCGAAGCCGAAACCTTTATCCAGGTCAAGGTTGATTTTTACCAGAAATATGGAAACTAGAAAAACCTCAGAAGAATTCATGTAACATGATTTCTCTGAGGTTTTTAATTTACCTTTGACTTCAATTACCTTTACTATATGAAAATAAATCCAAATTCCACGAATCAAAATCATTCGGGGACTTGTCCTAATGAAGTGTTTAGGGAAGCTGCCATAGCGGTTACCGATTGTTAAATTACGACACTGAGTTTTACAAATCGATTTCATTTGTAAAACTCAGTTAGTGAGGCAGTTAGGTAAGTCTAATAGGACTTGCCGTAGTCTACTTAGATTGCTATGCAATCAAGTAGACTTACTGAATCACATTTTTTCCTCCAACTCTACGTCTGGATATTTATCCGCAAACCAGCGGAGGGCAAAATCATTTTCAAAGAGGAAGACTGGTTGGTCAAAGCGGTCCTTAGCCAAGATATTGCGGCTTGAGGACATCCGTTCATCCAAGTCCTCAGGCTTGATCCAACGAACAGTCTTTTTACCCATTGGGCTCATGACCACTTCTGCATTGTACTCGCCTTCCATGCGGTGCTTAAAGACTTCAAACTGGAGTTGTCCCACAGCACCCAGCATATACTCGCCTGTTTGGTAATTCTTGTAAAGCTGAATGGCTCCCTCTTGCACCAATTGCTCAATCCCCTTGTGGAAGGATTTTTGCTTCATGACATTCTTAGGCGAAACCTTCATGAAAATCTCTGGAGTAAAGGTTGGTAGTGGTTCAAACTCAAATTTGTTTTTTCCAACGGTCAAGGTATCTCCAACTTGATAGGTACCCGTATCATAAACCCCGATAATATCTCCAGCCACGGCATTGGTCACATTCTCACGACTTTCCGCCATAAACTGGGTGACATTAGAAAGCTTGGCAGTCTTCCCAGTACGAGGAAGGTTAACACTCATCCCACGCTCAAATTCGCCCGATACGATACGGACAAAGGCGATGCGGTCACGGTGACGAGGGTCCATATTGGCTTGGATTTTAAAGACAAATCCTGAGAAATCCTTGTCATAAGGATCCACAATTTCTCCGTCTGTTTTCTTGTGCCCATGTGGTTCTGGAGCAAACTTAAGGAAGGTCTCAAGGAAGGTCTGCACCCCAAAGTTAGTGAGGGCTGAACCGAAGAAGACCGGAGTCAGTTCTCCTTCAAGAATAGCTTCTTCCGAAAATTCATTTCCTGCTTCTTGCAAAAGTTCGATATCGTCCTTAACCTGAGCGTAGAAAGGATTGCTGCCAAAAAGCTGGTCACCATCTTCTAGACTGGCAAAACGCTCATCCCCTTTATAAAGTTCTAAACGTTGGTTATAGAGGTCATACAAGCCCTCAAAAGCTTTCCCCATCCCGATTGGCCAGTTCATTGGATAGCTGGCAATCCCCAATACTTCTTCTAGTTCTTGCAAGAGATCCAGTGGCTCACGGCCATCACGGTCCAGCTTGTTCATAAAGGTAAAGACAGGAATGCCACGGTGTTTGACAACCTCAAACAATTTCTTGGTTTGGGCCTCGATACCCTTGGCAGAGTCCACGACCATGACGGCAGCATCCACCGCCATCAAGGTACGATAAGTATCTTCTGAGAAATCCTCGTGCCCTGGTGTGTCGAGGATATTCACGCGCTTGCCGTCGTAGTCAAACTGCATAACAGATGAAGTGACCGAAATCCCACGTTGTTTCTCAATATCCATCCAGTCAGACTTTGCAAAAGTCCCTGTTTTCTTCCCTTTTACGGTACCAGCCTCACGAATCTCGCCCCCAAAGTAGAGCAACTGCTCAGTGATGGTTGTCTTCCCCGCGTCTGGGTGGGAGATGATGGCAAAGGTACGGCGTTTCTTGATTTCTTCTTGAATAGTCATAAGTTCTCTTTCTTTGATTCTCTATTTTTAGTTGTTTCAGTAGCTAAGAATGATGTTTACATTGGATTTTACCATTCCTTTCAACTCTCCATTATATCGGATTTTGGGGAGTTTTTCAATTGCTCATCTGATGAAAAGGTAAGCTAGAGTATAGATTTTACCTGATTTCTATTTTCCCACCGTTTCTTGAACAAGATATCAAAGAGAACAAGAGCCAGTGAAAGGATGACCGACACAAGGAGGTACTTTAGCCATAGAGGAGCATTCGAGATAAACGGTGTATCTCTTAAGAGACCATAATTTCCACCCGTCACCTGATTAACCCAAACTAGAAAGAGGTTGAGGATAAAAGTATAGGCTACAATCATATATTTCTTGAGCAGACTCTTGTCATAGTGATTCATCAAGTAAACCAAGGAATTCACCAAAAGGGCATAGTGCCCAATCAAAAATGAAAAACTAGTAATATGGGGAAAATCATAGGGGTCAAAAACGGGATAAACCAAAGCAAAGACCGCTCCACTTGCTCCTAAGAGGGCAAAATATTGCTTGCTCCGCCATTTATCAGGCAAGAAAACCACCGCAAACATAGCCAAACGGCAATGGTAAAATGGAAGGCTATTAGAAAATGGAATTCCAAAACCAACATACCAACTATATAGGGCTAGCAACTGGAGAATCTGAATCCACTTAAACAAGCGGACAAATTTCGGATTTTTGTGATAAGCAAGTGCTCCATAAATACAAAGCACTAAAAGAAGCATCATAGCCCCATACCAAAAGAGTGGAATAGGAGGAGGAACCGTTTGAGATCTGGTGATAAATTGATGGAACATATTTTTATCCTAACTCTTATTTTCTCTATTCTCTAGTTTAACCATTATAGCGAATTAAAAGCGATTTTTCAATTTCTATTTCTTTTCAGTTTGGCTCCCTTATTTATAGGAAAATATGGTAAAATAGAACAGACTAAAAATCATCATTTCACGAAAGGATGCAAGATGAAAATTACGCAAGAAGAGGTAACACACGTTGCCAATCTTTCAAAATTAAGATTCTCTGAAGAAGAAACTGCCGCCTTTGCGACCACCTTATCTAAAATTGTTGATATGGTTGAGTTGCTGGGCGAAGTTGACACAACTGGTATTGCACCTACTACAACTATGGCTGACCGCAAGACCGTACTCCGCCCTGATGTGGCCGAAGAAGGAACAGACCGTGATCGCTTGTTTAAAAACGTACCTGAAAAAGACAACTACTATATCAAGGTACCAGCTATCCTAGATGATGGAGGAGATGCCTAATGACTTTTAATAACAAAACGATTGAAGACTTGCACAACCTCCTTGTCTCTAAGGAAATTTCAGCAACTGAATTGACACAAGCAACACTTGAAGATATTAAATCTCGAGAAACAGCTATCAACGCTTTCGTCACTATCGCTGAAGAGCAGGCTCTTGCTCAAGCCAAAGCCATTGATGAAGCTGGAATTGACGCTGATAATGTCCTTTCAGGAATTCCACTGGCAGTTAAGGATAATATCTCTACTGACGGTATCCTCACAACCGCTGCCTCAAAAATGCTCTACAACTACGAGCCAATCTTTGATGCGACAGCCGTTGCCAATGCCAAAGCTAAGGGTATGATTGTTATCGGAAAAACCAACATGGACGAGTTTGCCATGGGTGGTTCAGGTGAGACTTCCCACTACGGTGCGACTAAAAATGCTTGGGACCACAGCAAGGTTCCTGGTGGTTCATCAAGTGGTTCTGCGGCTTCTGTAGCTTCAGGACAAGTCCGTTTGTCACTTGGTTCTGATACTGGTGGTTCTATCCGCCAACCTGCTGCCTTCAACGGGATTGTTGGTCTCAAACCAACCTACGGAACAGTTTCACGTTTCGGTCTCATTGCCTTCGGTAGCTCATTAGACCAGATTGGACCTTTTGCACCAACTGTTAAAGAAAATGCCCTCTTGCTCAACGCAATTGCCAGCGAAGATGCTAAAGACTCTACTTCTGCTCCTGTCCGCATTGCCGACTTTACTTCAAAAATCGGCCAAGACATCAAGGGCATGAAAATTGCTTTACCTAAGGAATACCTTGGTGAAGGGATTGACCCTGAGGTTAAGGAAACCATTCTGAATGCAGCCAAACACTTTGAGAAACTTGGTGCTATCGTTGAAGAAGTCAGCCTTCCCCACTCTAAATACGGGGTTGCCGTTTACTACATCATCGCTTCATCGGAAGCCTCCTCAAACTTGCAACGCTTTGACGGTATCCGTTACGGCTACCGCGCAGAAGATGCGACCAACCTTGATGAAATCTATATAAACAGCCGTAGCCAAGGTTTCGGTGAAGAGGTAAAACGCCGTATCATGCTAGGTACTTTCAGTCTATCATCAGGTTACTACGATGCCTACTACAAGAAGGCTGGACAAGTCCGTACCCTCATCATCCAAGATTTTGAAAAAGTCTTTGCGGATTACGATTTAATCCTAGGACCAACTGCTCCAAGCGTTGCCTATGACTTGGATTCACTCAACCACGATCCAGTTGCCATGTACTTAGCTGACCTTTTGACCATCCCTGTCAACTTGGCAGGTCTCCCAGGAATTTCGATTCCTGCTGGATTTGCTCAAGGTCTACCTGTTGGCCTCCAATTGATCGGTCCTAAATACTCAGAAGAAACCATTTACCAAGCTGCTGCTGCTTTTGAAGCAACAACAGACTACCACAAACAACAACCCGTGATTTTTGGAGGTGATAACTAATGAACTTTGAAACAGTCATTGGACTTGAAGTCCACGTTGAGCTCAACACCAATTCAAAAATCTTCTCACCTACATCTGCCCACTTTGGAAATGACCAAAACGCCAACACTAACGTAATTGACTGGTCTTTCCCAGGAGTACTACCAGTTCTCAACAAGGGTGTCGTAGATGCCGGTATCAAGGCAGCTCTTGCCCTCAACATGGACATCCACAAAAAGATGCACTTTGACCGCAAGAACTACTTCTACCCTGATAATCCAAAAGCCTATCAAATTTCTCAGTTTGATGAGCCAATCGGTTATAACGGCTGGATTGAAGTAGAACTAGAAGACGGTACGACTAAGAAAATCGGTATCGAACGTGCTCACCTAGAAGAAGATGCTGGTAAGAACACCCACGGTACAGATGGCTACTCTTATGTTGACCTCAATCGTCAAGGGGTGCCATTGATTGAGATTGTATCTGAAGCCGACATGCGTTCTCCTGAAGAAGCCTATGCTTATCTAACAGCCCTAAAGGAAGTCATCCAGTACGCTGGCATTTCTGACGTTAAGATGGAAGAAGGTTCTATGCGTGTGGATGCCAACATCTCCCTTCGTCCTTATGGTCAAGAGAAATTCGGTACCAAGACTGAGTTGAAGAACTTGAATTCCTTCTCAAATGTTCGCAAGGGTCTTGAATACGAAGTCCAACGTCAAGCTGAAATCCTTCGCTCAGGTGGTCAAATTCGCCAAGAAACACGCCGTTACGACGAAGCTAACAAAGCAACCATCCTCATGCGTGTCAAAGAAGGTGCTGCAGACTACCGCTACTTCCCAGAACCAGACCTACCCCTCTTTGAAATCTCTGATGAGTGGATTGAAGAAATGCGTACAGAGTTGCCAGAGTTTCCAAAAGAACGCCGTGCGCGCTACGTATCTGACCTTGGCTTGTCAGACTACGATGCTAGTCAGTTGACTGCAAACAAAGTTACTTCTGACTTCTTTGAAAAAGCTGTTGCCCTCGGTGGCGATGCCAAACAAGTCTCTAACTGGCTCCAAGGCGAAGTCGCTCAATTCTTGAATGCTGAAGGCAAGACACTGGAACAAATCGAATTGACACCAGAAAACTTGGTAGAAATGATTGCCATCATCGAAGACGGCACTATTTCTTCTAAGATTGCCAAGAAAGTCTTTGTCCACCTGGCTAAAAATGGCGGTGGCGCGCGTGAATACGTGGAAAAAGCAGGCTTGGTCCAAATCTCAGATCCAGCTATCTTGATTCCAATTATCCACCAAGTCTTTGCTGATAACGAAGCCGCTGTTGCCGACTTCAAATCAGGCAAACGCAACGCAGACAAGGCCTTCACAGGATTCCTTATGAAAGCAACCAAAGGCCAAGCCAACCCACAAGTCGCCCTTAAACTGCTTGCACAAGAATTGGCGAAATTGAAAGACAGTGAGTAATTTACTCTTTATACACTTCTTTCTACTTTTAAGACGAGAATGAGACAAGGAGAATAAATGAACAAATTTTTACGATTGCTATTTGTCTTAGTCATCATCGCTATGTTAGGCGCTTCTATACTACAAATTTTCTTTCCATCATACATGGGAAGTCACTCCGGGTACGGAATATCTGCTGGTTGGCAACGAGAAATTGGAATATGGAATTTAGCTGTATTGATTATTATTCTCGCTATCAATATTAAATACGATTGGTTCTATCTACGAATCGCACTTCTTGCTCTCATTATTGGCGGAATTGGAATAGGAACAAATCACTTACTCAATTATATGGAGTATCACTCTCCTGTAAATGCTATCGGTGCTTTTGAAAATTACTTGCTAGCAATAGGATGGATTGTGGGATGGCTCATCGAGCGCCATTCCATAAAGAAGCTAAATGCTAGTAAATAACACCTAGTATATCTTAGATGATTTTTAAAGGTTATTAAATAGTTTAATAATCATTCAAATTCAGAATTCTACCTTTTCAATCATATAGTTAGGAGACACATGAAAAAGTTTTACGCTCTCTTAATGACCTGTTTATTACTTGTTTTTCTATCCGTGCCTCAAATCGTTGATGCGGGTGTTGGACATTCCAGAAGTGGAGGGAGCAGCCGCAGTAGCTCCAGAAGTAGTAGCCGCTCAAGTGGAGGTGGAAGTCGTTCTGGCGGCTCATCCTATCACTACTACCGCTCTGGATACGGATCATCCTCTGACAGTTCTACTAGCTCTCCCTATCTAGGATTTATGTTCATATTAGTCGGAGGAATCATACTAGTTGTTATCGTCAAATCCTTGCAGAGTAAGTCTGGAGATTCGAGTTCAACCTACACTAGTAATGATTATCAGACGCTCCATCGTCGAGTTGAGCACAACACACTGGCCATTAGCCGTGTGAAATACGGGGATCCAAACTTTGACGCGGAAGCCTTCACATCTTGGGTTAAGGAAGTCTACCTTAAATTGCAGGTTGCCTGGACTGAGAAAAATTGGAACTCTGTCCGCGCTTTGGAAAGTACCAGTCTCTACTCTCAACATAGTACCCAACTTGAGGACCATATTCGAGCTAAAACAACTAATGTTTTAGAGAAAGTTTGTATCGAAAATGTTCGCATCAAGGAGTTCATTGAAAATCCTGACGGAAACGATACCTTAGTGGTAATCCTGTCATCTACCTTGCGGGACTATGTCATTGACGATGAGACTCGCCGTGTCCTTGAAGGAGACCCTAAAAAAGATCTCTTCACCGTGTATCAATTAAACTTTATCCGTCAACACAGTAGCCAAACGCAAGCAGTCAATCCAGACGAAGTTGTGAGCGACCACTGTCCAAACTGTGGCGCCCCATTGAAAATCTCTGCAGTTAGCGAGTGCGACTACTGTGGTGCCAATCTCTCTCGCAGTCCAAACCAATGGGTACTCGATACCTATGATGTTGTGGATGAAGACGAGCTTTATAATTAGGAGGAATTATGGGATTTATACGTGCAGCCTTATCAGCAGGCTTAAATAGTTTTAATGATAGTAAATTCAAGGAAGCCATTGTCCTTCCAGATAGTGTCTCTGGCGATGCTTTGGCCATCAAGGGACAATTACTCACAAAAGACCCAGATGGACGTTCTCGTCACAGCAATCAAAATACAGGCCTCTTGTCAGATGGCAGTGTGGTTATCGTTCCCCAAGGCTATACCGCTATTTTGGTAAACAACGGTACCTTCCTTGGTGAAGTCCTCGAAGCTGGTAGCCACGAATGGCAAGCTGGTGATAACGCCTGGCTCCTTGAAAAAGGTGGTTTAAAAGGCACTTGGGAAAACTTTAAAAACCGTTTCTCTTTTGGTGGACAAGTCATCACTCAGCAAGAAATCATCTTTATCCGCATGCAACCCATCGCGGGCAATAAGTTCGGCACACAAAATGCGGTCGAATACTTCAGCGAACGTTACCAACAACTGCTCAACATCCGTTTCTATGGCTTGTTTGATGTAAAAATAGCAGATCCAGTCCTCTTCTACGTGAGTTCTGTTAGCCGTCAAATTACTGACGGACAGCCATATACTCTCCAAGATGTAGCTCAAGGAACGCTCCGTCAAAATATCGCACCGAAAATCGCGATTGCCATTGCCAAGTATACCAACGAAAACAAGGTTGATATCTATAGCCTCAATGCCAACCAAGATACCTTTAACGAACTCGCTAAACAAGAGGTCAACAAGGTTTGGACAGGTCTCTACGGGATTGAAGCAACTAATATTTTGCTTGAAGACCTCAGCTACGACCAAGAAAGTCTTGATATCGTTCGCAAGCTTGATAGTGAGCTCGTGGCAATGAAGTACAACACGATTGAAATCGAAGAACGCCGTGCGCGTAACGAAGCGCTCATTGCTGCAGCTGCCAATGAGGGGAATGGCAATGGGATGAACATGTTTATGGGCATGAATCTTGGCCAAACTCTGGGTGGTCAATTAAGCCAACAAGTCCAAAATCAAGCACCGGCTCAAAATACTGGGCAAACTGCCAGCAAGAATTTTTACATCGAAGTCGATGGAAAATACGTCCTCGTTACCAAAGACGAAGATGGAAATATCGTACCAGTCAACTAATTAAGCTCCTTCTGACATTTGAGTAATGTTGTCTTTTATGGTACAATAAAGAGTAAATTATTTATTAAAGAGGTAAAAACATGATTGAAGCAAGTAAATTAAAGGCTGGTATGACCTTTGAAACAGCTGACGGAAAATTGATCCGCGTTTTGGAAGCTAGCCACCACAAACCAGGTAAAGGAAACACAATCATGCGTATGAAATTACGCGATGTCCGTACTGGTTCTACATTTGACACAAGCTACCGTCCAGAGGAAAAATTTGAACAAGCCATCATCGAGACTGTCCCAGCTCAATACTTGTACAAAATGGATGACACAGCCTACTTCATGAACACAGAAACTTACGACCAATACGAAATCCCTGTAGTCAACGTTGAAAACGAATTGCTTTACATCCTTGAAAACTCAGATGTGAAGATCCAATTCTACGGAACTGAAGTGATCGGTGTCACCGTTCCTACTACTGTTGAATTGACAGTTGCAGAAACTCAACCATCTATCAAAGGTGCTACTGTTACAGGTTCTGGTAAACCAGCAACGATGGAAACTGGACTTGTCGTAAACGTTCCAGACTTCATCGAAGCAGGACAAAAACTCGTTATCAACACTGCAGAAGGAACTTACGTTTCTCGTGCCTAATCTCTAGAAAGAGGTCATTCTATGGGAATTGAAGAACAACTTGGCGAAATCGTTATCGCCCCACGTGTACTTGAAAAAATCATTGCTATTGCTACTGCAAAAGTAGAGGGTGTTCACTCTTTTTCAAACAAATCAGTATCTGACACCCTTTCAAAACTTTCTCTTGGCCGTGGTGTTTATCTTAAAAACGTAGGCGAAGAACTCACAGCAGATATCTATCTCTACCTTGAGTACGGAGTAAAAGTTCCTAAGGTAGCGGTTGCTATCCAGAAAGCTGTTAAAGATGCGGTCCGCAATATGGCTGATGTAGAACTCGCTGCTATCAATATTCACGTTGCTGGTATCGTTCCAGATAAAACACCAAAACCAGAATTGAAAGATCTATTTGACGAGGACTTCCTCAATGACTAGTCCACTATTAGAATCTAGACGTCAACTCCGTAAATGCGCTTTTCAAGCTCTCATGAGCCTTGAGTTCGGTACGGATGTCGAAACTGCTTGTCGTTTCGCCTATACTCATGATCGTGAAGATACGGAAGTGCAACTTCCAGCCTTTTTGACAGAGCTAGTTTCTGGTGTTCAAGCTAAAAAGGAAGAATTAGACAAGCAAATCACTCAGCATTTAAAAGCAGGTTGGACCATCGAGCGTTTAACACTCGTGGAGAGAAACCTCCTTCGCTTGGGAGTCTTTGAAATCACTTCATTCGACACCCCTCAGTTGGTTGCTGTTAATGAAGCTATTGAGCTTGCAAAGGACTTCTCAGATCAAAAATCTGCCCGTTTTATCAATGGACTACTCAGCCAGTTTGTAACAGAAGAACAGTAAAAAGAAAAAAGTGTTTGGCAGCTATCAAACACTTTTTTCTTTGCTTCCCACTATCTAAAAAAATGATAATAGATATAATTGTAAACAAAAATCCAGATAGGGTTTGCGTGATTGAGAAAGTTAAAAAAACTATGGCAGAGAATCGTTAATCTCAGATTGTCGGTAGAACGATAAACAAGGGCGAAAAAGAGACCAATCAGACTATAATATAATAAACTAATTGGGTCTCGGTGAGATAGTATCAAATGACTGAGTCCAAAGATAAGACCTGATAAGATGACATCTAAATAATACTTTGACTTAGGAAAGAAGGTGTTCATAAAATACCCTCTATCAAGAGTCTCCTCAAAAATAGGGCCGATGATTACAGGAAGTACAAAAGATAAGATAGTCGATAAAAAAGTTGGTTGTCCATTTGAAAGAACCACGGTAAAATACTCATCATGAATATTCCTATGATTAATCAAATGAGCATAGCGTGCCCAAAAATTACCGAGAATCTGATAAACCACATAAGTTGCAAATAAGTAGAAGACAAATGACCAGTTCCAGCTCTTTTTCTCAAAGATAAAGAGCATCTTTTTCTTTTTTAACCACCAAATTAATAGAAAGAAATTTCCTACTAATCCCATTGTTAAAATAAGAGAATAAACATCAGCGCCTAACCCTAAAATTATCGTCACATACAATCCAATTGTTTGTGGTAAATAGGTAGATAGTAAAATAATAAGCAAAAATATTCCAAATTGTCTTAGTTTCTTTGTGTTTCTCATCGTACTTTTTTTGAAAGATTATCCTGCTCGGAAACCGTACTTCCAAGCATCCCTATAAGAATTAAGTGCCCCTTGCCCCATATAGGGAGCAAATTCTCTATAATATAACCATCTACCATAACCATCTTCCCAAACGGCAAGACCACCTGAAGTTTGCTCTAAGTCCTCAGTTGAAAGAACTGTAAATGTTTCTGTACCTGTCATTGCAAGTACCTTCTTAAAATAGATTGTTGTAGGCTCACATTTATAGTATATTTCTTTTTTGTCTATTTTATAGTCTATCTCCTCAACTGTCAATTTTTCAACCTGAATAGCATTTTCAATAAAAAATGAGACCTTTCTAGTCTCATTTAGTCATTCTTAGTATTTTCTAAAGCGTTGGTAACGTTCTTCGATAAGTTGGTCGAGTGGTAGTTCTTTCAACCTATCTAGTTCTGCACGCAATTCATTTTTAACGCAACCTAGCAGTTCTTTACTTGACAGCCCTGCTTCTGAGATTACCTTGTCTACGATTCCCATTTCTAGGAGTTCATGTGAAGTGATTTTCATCAACTCCGCCGCTTCCATAGCACGACTTCCATCCTTCCAAAGGATAGAGGCAAATCCTTCCGGGCTAAGTACTGCGTAGATTGAGTTTTCTAACATCCAGACACGGTTAGCTACGGCTAGAGCTAGGGCCCCACCAGATCCACCTTCACCGATAATAATCGCAATGATTGGAACCTTGAGGTCACTCATTTCCATCAGGTTTCGGGCGATTGCTTCACCTTGTCCACGTTCCTCGGCTCCAACACCTGGGTAAGCACCCGCCGTATTGATAAAGGTCACAACTGGACGACCAAACTTTTCTGCCTGTTTCATTAGGCGCAAAGCCTTACGATAGCCTTCTGGATGAGGTTGCCCAAAATTTCGTTTGAGGTTGTCATGAAGACTTTTTCCCTTTTGGATACCAACGACAGTTACTGCCTGTTCACCTAACCAGCCAATTCCACCGATAACCGCACCATCATCACGGAAAGAGCGATCTCCATGCAATTCGATAAACTCGTCAAAGATTCCATTGGCAAAATCAAGTGCAGTCAAGCGACTCTGCTCGCGTGCCTCTCTGACTATTTTTGCAATATTCATCCGCGACTTCCTCCATGCAATCTCACTAATTTAGCAATTGTTTCAGGCAATTCTCTCCGTTTAACAATTGCATCAACAAATCCATGTTCAAGTAGAAATTCTGCCTTTTGGAAGTCATCCGGCAAGGTCTCACGAACTGTATTTTCGATAACACGACGTCCAGCAAACCCAACCAAACTCTGTGGCTCCGCTAGGATAATATCACCTTCCATAGCAAAAGAAGCAGTCACCCCACCTGTTGTCGGATCGGTTAAGATAGTTAGGTAAAAAAGTCCTGCCTTGGAATGACGTTGAACTGCCGCAGAAATTTTAGCCATCTGCATCAAACTCATGATTCCTTCTTGCATACGGGCTCCACCAGAAGCTGTGAAGAGAACGACTGGCAAGTTTTCTACCGTTGCATACTCAAACAAGCGCGTGATTTTTTCACCCACAACGGTTCCCATAGAAGCCATGATAAAATTTGAATCCATGATCCCAAGGGCAACTTTTTGTCCCTTGATACTAGCTGTACCAGTCAGTACTGCTTCATCCAAACCTGTCTTTTCACGCATAGTAGCCAATTTTTTCTGGTAGCCAGGAAAGTTTAATGGATCTTGAGTTTCAATACCCGTAAACATCTCCACAAAGCTGTCAGAATCAATCGTCAAATCCAAGCGTTCCTGAGCTGAAATACGGAAAGTATAGCTACAATGGGGACAAATGCGCTCACTCCCAAGGTCCTTTTGATAAATGGTGTGTTTACAACCAGGACACTGGGAGAAGAGTTCATCCGGAACCTCAGGCTTGGCTTGTGGTTTCTGCCTTACGGAACGGTTAGGATTGATCCGAATATACTTATCCTTTTTACTAAATAGAGCCATAACTCCCCCTTTTAGTTCTCATACTGTTTGAAAGTCTATTCTTTTTCTTGGTATTTTGGCAAGAAAGTTTCCATCAAGAAGGAAGTATCGTAGTCACCAGCGATAACTCGGTGGTCTGAAATCAGATCCAACTGGAAGTCTGCATTGGTTTGCACTCCTTCAATATCAAGTTCATAAAGTGCCCGTTGCATCTTCATAAGAGCATCAAAACGATTCTCCCCATGAACAATGATTTTAGCAATCATACTATCATAGTAAGGGGGAATGGTATAACCTGGATAAACTGCTGAGTCCACGCGCAAGCCAACTCCACCACTTGGTAGATAGAGATTGGTAATTTTCCCTGGGCTTGGAGCAAAGTTAAATGCTGGATTTTCTGCATTAATCCGGCACTCGATAGCATGACCTCGTAGGACGATATCTTCCTGTTTGAAAGGTAAGGGTTGCCCGGCCGCAATGCGAATCTGTTCCTTCACGATATCAACACCTGAAACAAACTCTGTGACTGGATGTTCAACTTGCACACGAGTATTCATTTCCATGAAGTAGAAATTGCCACTCGCTTCATCAAGAAGAAATTCAATCGTCCCTGCATTTTCATAGCCTACAGACTCTGCTGCACGAACGGCTGCAGCACCAATTTCATGACGAAGGGTTTTGCCGATCGCAATGGATGGGCTTTCTTCTAAGACCTTTTGGTTATTCCGTTGAAGTGAACAGTCCCGTTCACCAAGATGGACAACATGACCCTCTTGATCTGCAAGAATCTGAACTTCGATATGACGAGCAGGATAAATGACACGCTCCAGATACATAGCGCCATTTCCAAAGTTGGCCTTGGCTTCACTGGATGCTGTCTCAAAGGCTGCGACCAAGTCTTCTGCCTTTTCAACCTTACGAATCCCTTTTCCACCACCACCTGCCGATGCCTTAAGCATGACTGGATAGCCAATTTTTTCTGCAACTGCAAGGGCCTCTTCAGCCGTGTGAACTTCACCATCAGATCCTGGGATAACTGGAACCCCAGCCTTGATCATTTGCTCACGCGCATTGATCTTATCTCCCATGGTGTCCATCACAGCACCAGAAGGACCAATGAACTTAATCCCTACTTCATCACACATCGTAGCAAACTTGGAATTCTCACTAAGAAATCCAAAACCTGGGTGGATGGCTTCTGCTTCTGTCAAGACTGCAGCAGACAAAATTGCATTGATATTGAGATAAGACTCTGTCGCCTTACCAGGTCCGATACAGATAGCTTCATCCGCTAGGAGTGTGTGAAGAGCTTCCTTATCAGCAGTTGAATAAACTGCTACGGTCGCAATGCCCAATTCACGCGCAGCTCGAATAATGCGAACCGCAATCTCACCACGGTTGGCAATCAAAATTTTACGAAACATGGAGAACCTCCTTAGTTTCCAATTGCAAAGGTAAGAGTACCACTCGCTGCAAGCTTACCATCTACTTCAGCCTTTGCTTCAACCACAGCAATCGTACCACGACGTTTTACAAAAGTAGCCGTCATAACTAATTGGTCACCTGGTACAACTTGCTTCTTGAACTTAACCTTGTCCATGCCAGCGTAGAAGACCAGTTTCCCTTTATTTTCAGGTTTGGACAATTCCAAGACACCAGCAGTCTGAGCCAAGGCTTCCATGATAAGAACACCTGGCATGACCGGGTATTGAGGAAAATGACCATTGAAGAAAGGTTCGTTGATGGTGACATTTTTAATGGCAACAATGGTATCCTCGCTCACTTCCAAGACACGGTCCACTAGGAGCATAGGGTAGCGATGGGGTAGAGCTTCTTTGATTCCTTGAATATCGATCATTTGATACGTACCAATCCTTTACCGAACTCAACCATTTCTTCATTTGAAACGAGAATTTCTGTCACCACGCCATCCTTAGGTGCAGGAATTTCATTCATGACTTTCATGGCTTCGATGATTACCAAAGTCTGACCTTTTTTAACACTGTCTCCGACTGTGACAAAGGCAGGTTTATCTGGTCCAGCAGCCAAGTAAGCCACCCCTACAAGTGGGCTCTCAACAACATCACCCTCCGGAGCAACCGTCGTTTCAGCTGGTGCTGGAGCTTCTTCCACAGTACTCTCTACTGGAGTTGAAGGGGCAGAAACTACTGGACTTGCTGCTACTGCAGTTGGTGCTGGAGCAATTTGTACTGGTGCTTCAGAAGCCATTCTTGCTTCATTCTTACTGAACTGCAATTCGTCCGTTCCATTTTTATAAGAAAATTCTCTCAAACTTGATTGGTCAAATTGAGCCATCAAGTCCTTGATCTCATTTAAATTCATAATTATTTATTCTCCCAACGTTTGAAAGCAAGAACCGCGTTGTGTCCGCCAAAACCAAATGTATTTGAAATAGCATAAGGAATTTCTTGCTCCAATCCTTGTCCATAAACGACATTGGCTTCGATATAGTCTGACAACTCGCTTGTTCCAGCTGTCATTGGAACAAAGTTATGACGCATAGCTTCGATGGTAGCAATCGCTTCTACCGCTCCTGCAGCTCCAAGCAAGTGTCCTGTAAAGGACTTGGTTGAAGATACAGGTACTTCTTTACCAAAAACAGCTACAATAGCACCACTTTCTCCCTTTTCATTAGCAGGAGTTGACGTTCCATGGGCATTGACATAAGCTACTTGCTCTGGAGAAATTTCTGCCTCTTCCAAAGCTAATTTAATTGCCTTGATTGCACCTTGACCTTCTGGATGAGGTGAAGTCATATGATAAGCATCACAGGTATTTCCATAACCAACTACTTCAGCCAAGATAGTTGCTCCACGTTTTTCAGCATGTTCAAGACTCTCAAGAACCAGCATTCCAGAACCTTCTCCCATGACAAAACCATTACGGTCTTTGTCAAATGGGATAGAAGCACGAGTTGGATCTTCTGTAGTTGATAGAGCTGTCAAAGCTTGGAAACCAGCGATAGCAAAAGGAGTGATAGATGATTCTGATCCACCAACTAACATGACATCTTGGAAACCAAACTTGATAGAACGGAAGGCATCCCCAATGGCATCGTTTGATGAGGCACAGGCTGTATTGATTGATTTACAGATACCGTTTGCTCCGAAGCGCATGGCAACATTTCCTGAAGCCATATTTGGCAAGGCTTTTGGAAGTGTCATTGGTTTAACGCGTTTTGGACCTTTTTCATGAAGACGGATAACCTGATCTTCGATTTCTTTAATTCCCCCAATACCAGAAGCCACGATGACACCAAAGCGATCTTTATCGATTTCTTCTACATCAAGATTTGCATTTGTCACCGCTTCTTGAGCCGCATACAAGGCATACAAAGAATAGTTATCAAAACGGTTGGTATCTTTTTTGACAAAGTATTTATCAAATGGAAAATCTTTAACTTCTGCCGCATTGTGCACAGCAAATTCGCTGTGATCAAACTTAGTGATTTCTCCAATTCCAATTTTCCCAGTTTGCAAACTGTTCCAAAATTCTTCTGGAGTATTTCCGATAGGAGAGGTCAATCCGTAACCTGTTACTACAACTCGATTTAGTTTCATCTGTCTTACCTATATCTTTCTTTTTTTACATGCTAAGTCCGCCATCAACAGCGAGAACTTGTCCAGTCAAATAATCCTGTCCAGCCAGGAACACTGTAGCATCTGCGATATGTTCTGCTTGTCCAAAACGCTTCATTGGGATTTGGGCCAATGTCGCTTCCTTGACCTTATCAGACAAAACAGCAGTCATATCCGATTCGATCATCCCTGGTGCAAGAGCATTTACTCGCACATTGCGATTGGCAACCTCACGTGCTACTGACTTGGTAAACCCAATCAAACCTGCTTTAGAAGCTGCATAGTTGGCCTGCCCGATATTTCCCATCAAACCGACCACACTGGACATATTGATGATAGCACCTTCACGCGCCTTTATCATCTGTTTCAAGACTACTTGGGTCATGTTGAAGGCACCTGTCAAGTTGATCTTAATCACCTTTTCAAAGTCTTCTTCGGTCATCTTGAGCATAAGCGTATCTTGAGTGATTCCAGCATTGTTGACCAAGACATCGACAGAACCGAGTTCTGCAATCGCTTGATTTACCATACGCTTGGCATCTGCAAAGTCTGAAACATCACCTGAGATTGGTACCACTTTGACGCCGTAGTTTGAAAACTCAGCCAGCAAGTCTTCTGAGATTGCTCCTCGACTATTCAAAACTACATTAGCGCCTAGTTGGGCAAATTTGTGAGCAATGGCAAGTCCGATACCACGACTTGAACCTGTTACAAAGACATTTTTGTTTGTAAGTTGCATTCTATTTCTCCTATTTCCTGTTGTATTTTCTGGGAGAAGGGGTTACTAGTTTCCTAGCAAAGCATCCAAGCTTGTTTGATCTTCAATATTAGCTAGCTTAGCAGTTTTATCGATTTTTTTGACAAAGCCTGATAGGACTTTTCCAGGGCCGATTTCAATAAAGTTGGTCACACCAGCATTCTGCATCACAGCAATACTTTCATAAAAACGAACAGGTTCTTTCACCTGACGCGTCAAGAGCTCTTGGATTCGATTTTTTTCCATAACAGTAGCCTCCGTATTGCCGACTAGTGGGCGAGTAAAATCAGAGAAGCTCACTTCCTCAAGAGCTCCAGCTAGTTGCCGACTGGCTGGCTCAAGAAGGGCTGTATGGAAAGGACCAGATACATTTAAGGGAATCAATCGTTTTGCTCCTGCTTCCTGCAAGAGTTCAACTGCGCGGTCAACCGCAGCCACCTCACCACCGATAACGATTTGGCTTGGGGTGTTGTAGTTAGCTGGAGTCACTACTCCTACTTTAGAGGCTGTTTCACAAGCTTCCTCAATCACTTCAACTGGAGTATTAAGAACCGCAACCATCTTCCCAGAGCCTGCAGGTGCAGCCTCTTCCATATAAGCACCACGCTTAGCAACCAAGTCAACTGCATCCTCAAAGTCCAAGGCACCACTTGCTACAAGAGCCGAATATTCTCCGAGGGACAGTCCAGCTACCATATCCGGCTGATAACCTTTTTCTTTCAATAGTCGGTAAATAGCAACGGATGTAGCTAGAATAGCTGGTTGCGTGTAACGAGTCTGATTTAACTTTGCTTCATCATTGTCAATCAAGTCACGGAGGTCATACCCTAAGACTTGGCTAGCTTGGTCAATTGTTTCCTTGACGATAGGATAGTGGTCATAGAGATCACGTCCCATCCCTATATACTGAGCACCTTGGCCCGCAAATAGAAAGGCTGTTTTAGTCATTTCTTGTAACTCCTGCCCAACGAGCAGCTTCTTCTTGAATTTTTTCAGCTGCACCGTAGTAGATATCTTTTAAGATTTCTTCAACAGTTTCTTCTTTAGAAATCAAACCTGCAATTTGGCCGGCCATCACTGAACCGCCATCCACATCACCATGGACAACAGCTTTAGCTAAAGCTCCTGCACCCATTTGCTCAAAGATTTCTAAATCTGGATTTTCTTGTTTAAAGGCATCTTTTTCAGCCTGCTCAAAGTCACGTGTCAACTGGTTTTTAATGGCACGAACTGCGTGTCCAAAATGTTGTGCTGAAATCGTTGTATCAATATCACGAGCTTTTAAAATTTTAGCTTTATAGTTTGGATGAGCATTAGACTCTTTGGCAACTACAAAACGAGTTCCTACTTGAACAGCTTCTGCGCCAAGCATAAACCCAGCTGCTGCCCCTTCACCATCTGCAATACCACCGGCAGCAATAACTGGAATTGAAACAGCTGCAGCAACTTGACGAACCAAGGTCATAGTTGTTAATTTCCCAATATGCCCACCAGCTTCCATACCTTCTGCAATGACGGCATCCGCACCAATTTTTTCCATGCGTTTTGCCAAAGCAACACTAGGAACAACTGGAATCACTGTAATTCCTGCATCATGGAAACGGTTCATGTATTTACTTGGATTTCCAGCACCAGTTGTAACCACCTTAACCCCTTCTTCAATCACGAGATCAACGATGTCTTCTACAAAAGGTGACAAGAGCATGATGTTAACACCAAAAGGTTTATCCGTAAGTGATTTGATTTTATCGATATTAGCCTTTACGACCTCTTTGGGTGCATTTCCACCACCGATGATCCCTAGACCACCAGCTTTTGATACTGCACCAGCCAAGTCACCATCTGCAACCCAGGCCATTCCTCCTTGAAAAATAGGATAATCAATGTTCAATAATTCTGTAATACGTGTTTTCATAGTGCCTCCATCATTCCTTGCTTACGTAATAGTTCGATAAGTTTATCATTTGAATTTCAAACTATTACCTAAACAAGAGGGAGTGGGTCTCCCCTACTCCTTCTAGTAATATGCTAATTATTTTGTTTGCTCTTCAACATAGGCAACCAAGTCACCAACTGTTTTCAAGCTATCTTCTGCTTCGATTTGGATATCAAAAGCATCTTCGATTTCAGAGATTACTTGGAACAAGTCCAATGAATCTGCATCCAAATCATCAAAAGTAGATTCAAGTGTTACTTCTGATGCGTCTTTCCCAAGTTCTTCAACGATAATTTCTTGTACTTTTTCAAATACTGCCATGATAGGACTCCTTTAAAATATAAAAAATTTATAACTATGTGTTTACCACATGATTACCTAGATTGTAAGAATGAGTGTGCCCCATGTCAAACCTCCACCGAAGCCTGATAGGAGAATCGTCTGGCTACTATCTAAACGAATCATGCCATTCTCCACACACTCTGAGAGCAAAATCGGGATACTTGCTGCACTGGTATTCCCATACTCCATCATATTGGCTGGAAGTTTGTCTCGGTCTACACCGATCTTCTTAGCCATCTTATCCAAAATACGGATATTTGCCTGATGAAGCAAGAGATAATCCAATTCCGATGCTGCGATTGGTCCATTTTCAATGGTTTCTTTGATCGATCTAGCAACATCACGATTTGCAAAATCAAAAACTGCTCGTCCATCCATTTTCAAAAAAGCAGGAGCTGCTTCTTGATCCGAGAAAGGAGAAGCCAAAGCCGTTTGACCATAGGTCAAACACTCGCTCCGAGAGCCATCCGTATAGAGACTTTCCACAAGGAAGTGACGTGTTTCGCTCGCTTCCAAGAGAACCCCACCAGCACCATCCCCAAAGAGAACAGCTGTCGAACGATCTGACCAATCAACTGCCTTGGATAAGGTTTCAGCCCCGATAACAATCCCTTTTTTGAACTGTCCAGAACTTAGAAACTTTTCAGCAGTTGAGAGAGCGAATACAAAGCCACTGCAAGCAGCCGTCAGATCAAAGGCAAAAGCTCTATGAGCCCCGATATTTGCCTGAACTCGAGCTGCCGTAGAAGGCATCATCGAATCTGGAGTAATCGTTGCCACAATGATGAAATCAATCTGATCCGCTGTTACCTTCCCTTTAGCCAACAAGCTCTTAGCTACTTCTGTCGCCAAATCACTTGTAGACTCTGTTTTTGAGATATGTCTCTGTTTAATTCCTGTCCGACTTGAAATCCACTCATCGCTTGTGTCCATGATTTGGGCTAAGTCATGATTAGTGACCACTTGCTCTGGAACATAATGAGCAACCTGGCTTATCTTTGCAAAAGCCATTATTTCAAATCCTCCAAAAATTGATAAAGGTTCGTTAAGCCTCTGCCCATGACTTCTTTTTCCTCAGGGCTCATGCCATCGATGATTTTTTCGACCATAGCCTTGTGGAATCGTTTATGAAGGCGGTGAAGCAAACGACCTTTCTTTGTCAAATGCAGATAGACCACACGACGGTCTTGGTCAGAACGAATACGCTCAATGTAACCCTTTCTTTCTAGGTTATTCAAGCTGGTCGTAACTGTTCCCAGGGTCACCATCAGTTCTTTGGAAATCTTACTAGGCGTCGCCTCAGGGAACTTCCCAATCACATCAATCGTGTGCATTTCTTTGATGGAGATGTCTTTGAATCGACTACCTCGTAAGCTAACCTCCTCAATCACAAGGACGTTATTGAAAATAGATGTTAAATAATCATTTACTTGTTGGTAGTCCAAACTTTTTCCCTCCTCCTCAAAAAACTTTCACAATCAAAACATTTGATAGGAAAAGTATAACAAACTTCAAAGAATTGTGCAAGTATTTTTTTATTTTCCTGAAAATTTTGGTCTTCTTCTTTCAGAATGTGCTCGAACCCCTTCTTTAAAATCTTCAGTTAAAGATAAAGATTCCTGCAGTTTCAATTCCAATTCGGCATAATCTTGCCAATCTTTAAATTGACTTTGCCAAACTAACTTTTTAATCGCTGCGTATGAGTTTGCTGAACCTCGTCTTAATTTTTTCAGAACTTGTTCTCTTGTTTTTTCTAATTTATCAGCTTCACAAACACGGTAAACCACGCCCCATTCTAGCGCTTTTTCCGCAGTTAAGGCTTCTCCTGTCATGGCAAGTTGTGCAGCCCGTGTTACCCCGATGCTACGACTCAAGAGATGAATCCCACCAGCGTCTGGCGCCAAGCCAACTCCTACAAAGGCTTGGATGAATTTTGCCTTGTCAGTCGCCAAACAAAAATCAACTGCTACTGCCATATTTGCTGCAGCACCAGCAACCGCTCCATCTACCTCCATCAAGACAGGCTTAGGAATTTGCTTGATTTTAAAAGAAATTGTATTGACTAATTCTGCAATCTTATTCAAAGAAGGAATATCATCTTCGTCCACTGCTCGTTTCATCTCAACCAAGTCTCCCCCAACTGAAAAGACCTTGCCATTTGCGTTTATCAAGATAAACTGAACAGCTTGATCCTGCTCTGCTAGGGTCAAAGCTTCTAAAATCTCCTCACACATTGGGATATGGAAACCATTTGCCACTTCGGGACGATTCAAAGTAATAATAGCAAGATCATCTACGATCTGATATAAGATATGATTCATAGCTTCTCCTTTTCTTTTGTGAGATAATGAAATTATTTTATTTCCAAAGTATACCTTTTTTTAGATAAAGAAGCAAGGAAAAACTAAAGGAAAGTGTCTCAGCTGATTATTTTCCCATTCATTATGAATGTGAGAGAAATTTTACACACTTACTTTTAAGCTGTTGTCGCTTTTCAGAATAAGTTAGCATTTACTTCTATTATAATAGGGAACTATTTTCTTCATTGAAAAATGCCCCTCTTTCTGCTATAATCGTATAAAATACTTACTTGAGGAGTCCTTATGAAGGTTATAAAATTTGGTGGAAGTTCGCTTGCCTCTGCTGGTCAGTTGGAAAAAGTTTTAAACATCGTTAAAAGTGATAAGGAACGCCGTTTTGTAGTCGTTTCTGCACCCGGAAAACGCAATGCTGAAGATACGAAGGTAACCGATGCCTTGATTAAATACTATCGCGACTATGTGGCGGGAAATGATATCAACGCTAGCCAAAGCTGGATCATTGATCGTTATGCCGCTATGGTTAGTGAACTAGGCCTAAAACCTGCCGTTTTAGAAAAGATTTCTAAAAGCATTCGGGCCTTGGTAACTCTTCCTATAGAAGACAATGAATTTCTCTATGATACCTTCCTAGCGGCTGGAGAAAATAACAATGCCAAACTCATTGCAGCCTACTTTAACCAAAACGGCATTGACGCACGCTATGTTCATCCAAGAGAAGCTGGAATCATTGTTACAAGTGAACCAGGAAACGCACGTATCATTCCATCTAGTTATGACAAGATTGAGGGCTTGGCTGATAGCAATGAAGTCCTTGTCATCCCTGGTTTCTTTGGCGTAACTAAGGAAAATCAAATCTGTACCTTCTCACGTGGAGGTTCAGATATTACTGGTTCCATTATCGCAGCTGGAGTCAAGGCTGATCTCTATGAAAACTTTACAGACGTAGACGGTATCTTTGCTGCCCATCCTGGTATTATTCATCAACCGCACTCCATTCCTGAGTTAACCTACCGTGAAATGCGTGAATTAGCTTACGCTGGATTTTCTGTTCTTCATGATGAAGCCCTTCTACCTGCCTACCGCGGAAAAATCCCTCTTGTCATCAAGAATACCAACAATCCTGATCATCCAGGAACTCGTATCGTTCTGAAACACAGTAGTGATAAATTCCCAGTCGTTGGAATCGCTGGTGATTCTGGATTCGTCAGCATCAACATGTCAAAATACCTTATGAACCGCGAGGTTGGATTCGGTCGTAAGATTCTTCAAATCCTTGAAGATCTTAACATTGGTTGGGAACATATGCCAACAGGTATCGACGATCTTTCAATCATCCTTCGTTCCCGTGAATTGACTCCTATCAAGGAGGAAGAAATTCTGCGTCAGTTAGTTCAAAAAGCCGAAGTGGACCATGCTGAAATCGAACACGACCTTTCAATCATTATGATTGTCGGAGAAAAGATGAAGAGCCACATTGGTGTAACAGCTGCTGCAACACGCGCTCTATCTGAAAATAAGATCAACATCCAGATGATGTCCCAAGGCTCAAGTGAAGTTTCCATCATGTTTGTTGTCAATAAAGAGCAAGAAAAGGCAGCTATCAAGGCTCTCTATCATGCCTTTTTCGATGAAAGTAAGGAAGATTAATCATGGCCCAATCACTCAATAAAGTCATTGACCTACAAACCACTGGAACATCCTATCTCTCCATTTCTGGAAAAGTCGGAAAATTTCTAGTCGGGGATCAAGCCTTAGAGTTTTATCCCGATGTCAATGTCGAACAATATATCCAAATTCCCTGGTCCAGCATTCAGCAAATCGGAGCCAACGTAAGTGGCCGCAAGATCAGCCGTCACTTTGAAGTCTTTACTGACCAAGGAAAATTCCTCTTTGCTTCCAAAGACTCTGGAGCTATTCTCAAAATCGCTCGGCAAAAACTTGGCAATGACAAGGTTGTGAAACTTCCTACTTTACTCCAGACCATTGGTCAAAAATTCAAAAATCTATTTGCAAAAAAGTAGAAACTTTAGTATAATCATAGCAACGGATAAGTAAGTTATCTCCTTCTTTCAGAAAGTCTGCGGGTGCTGCGAGCAGATAGGAGGGGTAAGTGAAATTCTACCGTTAGTAACAATTACATACACAATCAAGTGCACACCTGTGAAGTTGGATGGAACCGTGGCCCTGCCACTCCAACGCTTTGTCAGGTGTGTTTTTTTCATAAAGGAGTTCTTATGTTAGATATTAAACGTATTCGTACAGACTTTGATGCTGTCGCAGAAAAATTGGCTACACGTGGTGTAGATGCTGCTATCTTAAATGAGATGAAAGAAATCGATGCTAAACGTCGTGACATCTTGGTCAAGGTTGAAAACCTCAAGGCAGAACGTAACACAGTTTCAGCTGAGATTGCCCAAGCCAAGCGAAACAAGGAAAATGCCGATGACAAGATTGCTGCAATGCAAACCCTATCTGCTGAAGTCAAAGCCTTGGATGCTGAATTGGCGGACATCGATGCGAAATTGACAGAATTTACCACTACTCTTCCAAACATCCCCGCTGACAGTGTTCCTATCGGAGCTGACGAAGATGACAATGTGGAAGTCCGCCGTTGGGGTACTCCACGTGAGTTTGACTTCGAACCAAAAGCTCACTGGGATCTTGGTGAAGATCTTGGTATCCTTGACTGGGAACGTGGAGCAAAAGTTACTGGTGCTCGCTTCCTCTTCTATAAAGGGCTTGGTGCTCGTTTGGAACGCGCTATCTACAACTTTATGTTGGATGAGCATGGAAAAGAGGGCTATACTGAAGTCATCACACCATACATGGTTAACCATGATTCTATGTTTGGTACTGGTCAATATCCAAAATTCAAGGAAGATACTTTTGAATTGAAAGACACTAATTATGTCCTTATTCCTACCGCCGAAGTGCCTTTGACAAACTACTATCGCGATGAAATTCTTGACGGAAAGGACCTACCAATCTACTTCACTGCTATGAGCCCATCATTCCGTTCTGAGGCTGGTTCTGCTGGTCGTGATACTCGTGGTTTGATTCGTCTGCACCAATTCCACAAGGTTGAAATGGTCAAATTTGCCAAACCAGAAGAATCTTATGAAGAATTAGAAAAAATGACAGCCAACGCTGAAAACATCCTTCAAAAACTCAATCTTCCATACCGTGTCGTTGCCCTCTCTACTGGGGATATGGGCTTCTCAGCTGCCAAAACTTACGACTTGGAAGTTTGGATTCCAGCCCAAAATACCTACCGTGAAATCTCAAGCTGTTCAAATACAGAAGATTTCCAAGCCCGTCGTGCTCAAATCCGTTACCGAGATGAAGCCGATGGCAAGGTAAAACTCCTTCACACTTTGAACGGTTCTGGACTTGCAGTTGGACGTACAGTGGCTGCAATTCTTGAAAACTACCAAAACGCAGATGGTTCTGTGACCATTCCAGAAGTTCTTCGTCCATATATGGGTGGAGCTGAAGTTATCAAACCATAACAATAAGGCCTAGCTATTTCTAGCTAGACCTTTTTTCGTAACCAAATCAGATAAGCACCCAATACAAAGAATAAAATAGTTAGGCATAGAACAGTTTCAGACAACACCAGATAATCCAGAAATGGAAGTTTCAAAATTCCCTGAGCCATCTTGAGCGAAGTAGCTGTGATAATTGTTGGAAAAGTGAGGGCTGAGAAGGCTGGTTGAAATCCTTGTTTTAAAATATTAGGCAAGCGAATTAAAACAAAGAAAAAGAAGGATTGAGATGCCAAAATCATGACGATCAAGAGCCAAGTCGGTAAACCTGCTCCTCCAATTCGAACTAGGGATGCCAGGAGTAGAGAAAAGGGAGCACAGTAGATTCCTTCCTGTCCAAGCAAGGCCGCTGGGAGTGGAGTTTTCTTTAAATCCCTATAAATAAGGGGATAGAGATAGAAGGTCAAGACAAAACCAAAACTCAAGGTCGCATAGGCAATTTCAATGATGCCGACAAGGGGATAGGTCAAGGCTGCTACTGCTATCCCAACATAGAGTACCGTCCAGCTTGGAGTCGCATTAGTCTTCCGACCTGGGCAGGCAAATTTGATGGTAAAAGTAGCAATCAAAGCTAAATCCAAGAGAAAGGAAAACCACCAGATCCCTTGTGCTACCAAAGGAAGAGCAGGGAATACGCGAAAGACATAGGTCGATAAAATCATCCCAGCCATGGGAAAAGTGGCCATCCCAGACAAAAGAGGGGGCTTGGTCAATTCTTGCTTGGTTTCTTCCCAATTAAAAAGATGAAGAATAAGAAAGAAAATCCACAAAATTAAACCAATCAGACTCAATAAATGCGACAGAATTGGCCAAGTATCTGCAATCAAATTTCCTGCACCTGCTAAACCTAATAAACAGTCAGAAAATACCAAGGGGAGCTTTTTCATTCGAGCCTCCAATAATCATGTTATTATTAGTATAGCATAAAAGCGCTTAAATGAGGACTTAAAAAATGAAGTTCGATTATTTCAGACTTCATTTTTTCTCAGATATGAATTAAGCATACGGTTGCAATTCTGGATTGATCGGCGTATTAGCCAGGTTGTTGGCATAGTTGCAGAGGCTAGCAAGACTAATACCGAGAACCACATCCAAGGCATTTTGTTGCGTGTAGCCAGCTTCCAAAAATTCAGTCAAGGCTTCATCTCCCACACGCCCTTTGGTATTGATAACCGCCAAGGTAAACTTAGCTAGAGTATCTAGTTTTAGATCTGTCTCGATTGGAGTACGGTTGCGGAGGGCTTGGAGAAGATCATCATTCATCTGGATTTGTTTGATCGAAAAGGCAGTATGACCTGCGACGCAGAAAGCACAACCATTGGTTACGGCAGCTGTGATTTGCACTACTTCGCGTTCCACTGGTGTCAGGCTATTGCGACGGTTGATGGCTCCGACAGTTCGGTAGGCTTCAAGAGCAGTAGGAGCATTGGCCAAGAGACCAATCAGATTGGGAATATAGCCATTGTTGTCTTTTTGTACTGTTTCAAGGACTTCTTTCACTTCTGCTGGTGCTGATTCTACTGTGTGGATGGTAAATGTTGTCATAAGAAACCTCTTTTCATTTTATTGTCATTTAGTCTATCATAGAATTTCCCCCTTGGATAATATATATTTTCAATCGCCTTGATAGGAAATGTCTATGAAATGAAAAAAATCACACTAAAAGTGTGATTGGGTTAGTGTTTAAAATACTTTTTAGTCTCAGCAATGACTACTGGGGACAAGACCAAAAGGGCAATCAAGTTAGGTAAGGCCATCAAGGCATTGACAATGTCTGCGATAATCCAAACCATATCCAACTCGATAAATCCTCCCAACAAGACCATGACTACAAAGACTACACGGTAAAGCCAGATAAAACGAACACCAAAGAGAAATTCAAAACAGCGCTCTCCGTAGTAGTTCCAACCTAGGATTGTCGTAAAGGCAAAGAGTACCAAGAAGATTGTTAGGACAATTGAGCCAAAATCTGAAAAGACCATAGAAAATGCTGACTGGGTCAAGGCAACTCCATTCAATTCACCACTCCAAACCCCAGTTACCAAGATTGTTAAACCAGTCAAAGTACAGATAATCAAAGTATCAATAAAGGTTCCTGTCATGGAAATCAAGCCTTGCTCGACAGGCTCATTTGTCTTAGCTGCAGCCGCCGCAATGGGAGCAGAACCAAGACCAGATTCGTTAGAGAAGACTCCTCGCGCCACACCATTTTGGATAGCCATCCGAATGCTGGCACCTGCAAAACCACCTACCGCAGCAGCTGGACTAAAGGCTGAAGTAAAGATGAGGGCAAGCGTGGCTGGGATTTTCTCGATATTAAAGAGAATAACTGTAAGAGTTCCCAAAATATAGACAATAGCCATAAATGGAACAACTGCTGTCGAAACTTTTGATATGGATTTGAGGCCACCAAAGACGGCAATCCCTACAAAAATGGATAAAATCAGAGTCGTGATAGCTGGTTCCACTTGAGCCGTATTTTGAATGGATTCTGTAATTGAATTGACTTGGGTAAAGGTACCAATCCCCAGAAGGGCAACCAATACACCCGCTAGGGCAAAGAAGATAGCAAGTGGACGCCACTTTTCTCCCATTCCCAAAAGGATGTAATGCATGGGGCCTCCAGCTACAGCTCCATTTGCATCCTTAGTACGGTATTTGATGGCCAGCAAGCCTTCAGCATACTTGGTTGCCATCCCAAAGAAGGCTGCCATCCACATCCAAAAGAGAGCCCCTGGCCCCCCAACCTTAATGGCTGTCGCTACCCCGATGATATTTCCCGTACCAACTGTGGCTGCTAGAGCCGTACAGAGAGCAGCAAAGCTCGACACATCGCCGTGCCCCTTGTCCTTGGTAAAGATCAACTGAAAGGCCATAGGGAGACGAGTAACCTGCAAAAGGCCCAGTCGGATGGTCAAATAGATACCCGTTCCGACCAATAAGATCAAGAGGGGAGGCCCCCAAGCAAAAGCATCAAGCGCTTTAAGCAATTCTAACATGTCCTTCTCCTATCTTTCAACCCCAAAAGAAAGAGCACATGCAAGATACATGTACTCTGGAATGCTTAGATAAATGCCAAAAAGCGGTCTATCCTAGCTCTGTCCTTTTACCTGAGAGTTTGAGCAGTTACCTGCCTTGCCCCTTCGGTGCCTTTACGGTCTCTCCAGAGTTCCGTCCATTTACAGTCATGGAAAACAAACCTTTCTCCACTTCTATTAAACTTCATTCGGTGTTGGTATTTAATTTTTTATTATTTTACAAGAAAAGTTAGCTTTTGTCAATATATTATTTGAAAAAAGATGGATTTTCACTTCTTTTTCAAAAAAAGAGAAGCACTCTTTTTTTCTATCCTTTAAAGGTTACAATAGTGGCGCCACTGCCTCCAGCATTTTGTGGGGCATAGCCAAAACTCTTGACATGCTTGTTTCTTTGCAGGTATTTGGTGACTCCCTCACGAATGACACCTGTTCCGATACCATGGATGATGTCGACTTGCGCCATATTATTGAGCAGGGCTTGGTCGATAAAGGCATCCAGCTCATTCATAGCTTCTTCGTATCGTTTGCCTCGGAGATCCAGTCTGGCTTGCGGACCACGACCAGAAGCACGTTTCACGACATTGACTTGTTTTTTCTTGACTGGGGCTTCTTGTTGAGCCTGAACAAGATCAAATTCTTTCTCTTCCAAGGTCATCTTGATCAAGCCGACTTGGGCTTCCCAGCGGCCGTCCTTAAGCTGATTGGTCAATGTTCCACGTTGGCCATAACTGAGAACCACGATATCATCCCCAACCTTTGGAGCTCGTTTTTTCTTGGCTTTTTGAAGGACCTTGTTTTTAGACAAGTCGACTTTTTCAGGAGCCAATTTTTTCAGTTCAGCCTTGGCTTCAATGATTTCGTGGGGTTTGAGTTGAGACTTACTGTGAAGGTTCTTTAGAATCTGGTCACTCTCACTTAGAGCGAGTTCCACAATTTCAGCAGCTTGTTCACGCGCCTTGTTGAGCTCTGTCTCCTTTTCACGATTAAGCTCGTTATAGAGTTTTTTGAGCGCTCGGTTCATCTTGAGGTTTTCTTGCTCCACCTCACGGATATTGTCCAAGCGTTTACGGCTTTCAAGCGTTTGCTCTTCCAATTGCTCAATGATACGGTTGACATCATTATCTTGGTTGACCTGCTGGCTGGCATCCCCGACAATGACATCTGACAAGCCAAGGCGTTTGGCAATTTCAAAGGCGTTGCTTCGGCCAGGAACTCCCTGCATAAAGCGATAGGTCGGACGCAGACTGGCAGTATCAAACTCCATGCTGGCATTTTGCACATAGGCTGTCTCGATACCGTAGGCCTTGAGTTCTGGATAGTGAGTCGTCGCCATAGTCTTGACCTGACGTAGACGAAGATCCTCCAAAATAGCCATGGCAAGGGCTGCTCCTTCCTGCGGATCGGTACCTGCGCCAAGCTCATCTAGTAATAAAAGCGAGTCTTGATTAACCTTGCCAAGAATATCTACGATATTGGTCATGTGACTGGAGAAGGTAGACAAGCTTTGTTCAATAGACTGCTCATCCCCGATATCTGCGAAGATTTCTTCGAAAATACCGACCCGGCTCCCCTTATCAGCTAAAATGGGCAAGCCTGACTGTGCCATCAGTTGAGTCAAACCCAAGGTTTTGAGCATGATGGTCTTCCCACCTGTATTGGGACCCGTGATGACAATGGCCGTTAATTCCTTACCAAAATGTACATCGTTTGCCACTGCATTTTTGACCAAAGGATGGTGAACATGAAGGAGTTGAATCTCTTGATTCTCTGAAAGTTGAGGAACGACTGCTTGTCTTTCTTGGATGAAACGCACCTTGGCACGAATCAGATCTAAATGGCCGATAATCCAAGCGTCATTAGCAATCTCAGCAGCATGAGGGCGAACCCGTTCTGAGAGCTCCTGCAGGATACGAATCATCTCATAACGCTCGTCAGCTCGCAGACTAGCGATTTCTTCGCTCAGCTTCACGACCTCACGCGGCTCGATGTAGACCGTGTTTCCACTGGCAGAGATGTCATGAACAACACCTGCGATCTTGTTGCGGTAGGTGTTCTTGACTGGTAAGACTTGACGCCCATTTCTACTAGCGATAATCCCTTCTGTCAACATCTGAGCTTTTTGCTTGAGCAGGTCGTGTAAGACATCTCGGACCTGACTCTCTCTATCATGGATTTTCCGACGGATGCGAGCCAGTTCTTCGCTGGCAAAATTCTCGATAAATCCTGCATCATTTAGGGCTTGGAGACTCCCTTGCAAGTGTGGAAAATCATGTAGTTTTTCAAACCATCTCGCCAACTGCTCCAAGCGTACATTTTCGAGATTGGCATAAAAACTTTGTAACTCTCTGCCAGCAAGCAAGACCCGTTTGAGGAGCAAGAACTCCTCAATATTGAGGTCCGCCCCCATCTCCAGACGCTTGCAGACAGCTGATATCTCACGCGTCGCTAGGATGGTAAAGTGAGGTTGCTCCACAAATAGGGCTTGCATTTCCTCCATCTCTGTAAAGGCTTGCTTGATCTTATCCGCCTTTGCAGTTGGAGCCAAACCTTTTAACTCCTCTAGTCCTTGTTCTGTCAAGAGATGCGGTTCAAACAAAGCTTTGATTTTATTAAATTCTAAGGTTTCTAGTATTTTTGTATTCATATTTTTTCCTTGTATGCTGGTTTACAAGATTATAGTAACTAGAGGTTTTGACCTAGTCCTCCAATCTGTAAACAAAGGGCTAGGAAAAATCCCGCCCTTTTTATCCGATTAAATTTGTCACCCAAAGTTGTTTGATAAAGTTTGTCGTAAAAGGGACACTTTGGATGATGTTTTTGGCTACTATACTTTTTTCGAGTGAATTTTGAATGACTGCCAGAGGCACTGTTGCGAGAATGGTCAGAGCCATTTGTAAGACAAATAAGGTTACCAATAGAGACAAAACGCCTGCTCCGATACGCAACCATTTGACATCGAGCTTTTTAGTTGGAATCAAGTGCAGGAACAAACCGACAAAACGTCCGATACTATAACAAATTCCGAAAACTAAAAGGTAGGCTAGGCCCGCATAAAAGACCTTGTCTAGCTGAAACAGCTGGTCTGAAGGGAAGAAAAAGGTGCCCTGTCCTTCCTGAGGATTGGCATAAGGGACAAGTAAGTGGAAGTGATCTCCCAATGATTTATAAAACTGTCCCGCAACAAAGGCTGAAATCACTGCAAGGAGGAAATAATAAACTTGCAGCACCAAACCTCTACGGTAGCCGATGTAAAAGCCCCAAGCCAGAACCAATAAGAGTAGGATTGAAATCATAGGGAGTCCTCAATCTTGCTCTGTTCTTGTTTGACAGCAATCAACTTGTGGCGGAGTTCTAACAACTCTTGCTCCTTGTCATCAAATTCAATTTCACGGTTGAGTTGTGTAGACAGACAATTGACCGCCAAAAGAAGCGCAATGGTTTCATCATCCGCCCCAGGCATTTGTTCTTTAATTGCTTGGTATTTTTCAGTCGCAACCTTGGCAATTTCCTCCATAAAGAGGTTGTCATGCTCGGTTGTTAAGGTTAATGTCTTTTTTCCGAATGTAAACTTATATCGATTTAGATTTGCCATAAAATTCACCTCACGATATTATACCAAATTTCGCTAACTTTGTCAGTTTTTACCAATTCTCCTGCTTTTGTGGTACAATAGAGACTATGACAAGTATCACACTCACACCAAGTGAACAGGAAATTCAGAGCTTTTTAAGTCAGTATCAGAAGGCTCTCAGTCCTAGTAAAAATCCCTATATCCGCTATTTTTTGAGGCTGCCTCAGGCAACGGTTTCCATATATACTTCAGGAAAAGTTCTCCTGCAGGGCGAAGCTGCTGAGCAATACGCCAGTTTCTTTGGTCACCAAGTTCAACAAGAAAACAGTGGACAAGACTTTCCTATGATTGGGACTGATGAGGTGGGAAATGGTTCCTACTTTGGTGGGCTAGCTGTCGTGGCTTCCTTCGTGACACCTGACCAGCATGACTTCTTGCGAAAACTCGGTGTGGGGGATTCCAAGACCCTGACAGACCAAAAGATTCGTCAGATTGCCCCTATCCTCAAGGAAAAAATTCAGCATCAAGCGCTCCTTCTTTCACCGAGCAAGTATAATGAAGTTATCGGAGAGCGTTACAATGCTGTTTCTGTAAAGGTTGCCCTTCACAATCAGGCTATCTTTCTCCTGCTTCAAAAAGGAGTCCAGCCAGAAAAAATCGTCATTGATGCTTTTACAAGTCCTAAAAACTATGACAAGTACTTGGCGCAAGAAACCAATCATTTTCCAAACAAGATCACTTTGGAAGAAAAAGCCGAGGGCAAATACCTGGCTGTTGCGGTTAGCTCCATCATCGCGCGGGATCTCTTCCTCGAAAACTTGGAAAATCTTGGACGAGAACTAGGCTATCAACTGCCAAGTGGCGCTGGAACTGCATCTGATAAGATTGCAAGCAAAATCCTTCAGGCCTATGGCATGAAGGGACTTCATTTCTGCGCCAAACTGCATTTTAAAAACACTGAAAAAGCCAAAGCACTTCTAGAAAGGTGAGTTATGAATTCGTTTAAAACATTTCTAAAAGAATGGGGAGTTTTCTTCCTGATTATCGCGCTGGTTGGCCTTAGCCGTATCTTTCTTTGGAGCAATGTCCGTGTGGAAGGACACTCTATGGATCCTACCCTAGCCGACGGAGAGGTCCTCTTCGTTGTCAAACATCTCCCAATTGACCGATTCGACATCGTGGTTGCGCATGAGGAAGAAGGAAATAAAGACATTGTCAAAAGGGTTATCGGCATGCCTGGAGATACCATCCGCTACGAAAATGACAAACTCTTTATCAACGGTGAAGAAACGAATGAACCCTACCTAGCAGAATATCTCAACTTGTTCAAAACAGAAAAGTTGCAAAATACCTATACTGGCAAAGGATTTGAAGGCAATAAGGGAGTTTACTTTAGAGAACTTGCTCAAAAAGCACAAGCCTTTACGGTCGATGTCAATTCCAACACCAGCTTCAGCTTTACTGTCCCTCAAGGTGAGTACCTTCTCCTTGGTGACGATCGTTTAGTCTCTAGCGACAGCCGCCATGTCGGTACTTTCAAGGCCAGCGATATCAAAGGCGAAGCAAAATTCCGTTTCTGGCCACTTAACCGTATCGGAACTTTTTAAGATAAGGAAGAGGCCGAGAATGCTAAGTCTCAGTCTCTTTTTCTATTGCGAGAAGAAGGCCTTTTCGTCATCTAGCTTTTCAAAGTGGCCAAGAGACCAATTCTCACGAACTCATGTAAAGGAAACCTATGGAAGTTTATTTTTCAGGCACCATTGAACGCATTATTTTTGAAAATCCCAGTAATTTTTATCGCATCCTCCTCTTAGATATCGAAGATACCGATGTGGAGGACTTTGACGATTTTGAAATCATCGTTACAGGAACCATGGCGGACGTGATTGAAGGGGAAGACTACACTTTTTGGGGGCAAATTGTTCAGCACTCCAAGTATGGGGAACAGCTTCAGATCAGCCGTTATGAGCGGGCAAAACCAACCAAAAATGGGCTGGTCAAGTACTTTTCCAGTAGCCATTTCAAGGGGATTGGTCTCAAAACGGCCAAAAAAATCGTGGATAGCTATGGTGACAATACCATAGACGAAATTCTGGAGCATCCTGAAAAGCTGGAAAGTATTGCTGGACTCTCTGCCAAAAACCGTGAGGCTTTTGTCTCCACCCTCCGCCTCAACTATGGGACAGAAATGGTCTTGGCAAAACTGGCCAACTACGGCATTCCCAATAAACTAGCCTTTCAGATTCAAGACTTTTACAAGGAAGAAACGCTGGATATTGTCGAAAACTATCCCTACCAACTGGTTGAAGATATCAAGGGCTTGGGCTTTACCATTGCTGACCAATTAGCCGCCGAACTAGGTATCGAAAGCCAAGCTCCTGAACGCTTCCGTGCTGGCCTTGTCCACAGTCTCTTTCAAGGTTGTATGGATACGGGCGATACCTATATGGAAGCCCGTGATTTGCTGGAACAGACCCTAACTCTCCTCGAGTCTTCCCGTCCCGTGGAACTCGACCCCAGCCAAGTTGCTCAGGAATTATCTCATCTGATTGAAGAAGATAAGGTTCAGCAGATTGACACTAAAATCTTTGATAATAGCCTCTTTTTCGCCGAAGAAGGCATTCGCAGTCACTTGGTTCGTATCCTCGAAAAAGGAAAGCAGAAAAATCAGGATTTGGAAACCATTCACAAGCATATCTCTACTGTCGAGAAAAAGCTGGGCATCCACTACGATAGTATCCAAAAGCAAGCTATCTGTGACGCCATCCAGAACAAGGTCTTTATCCTGACAGGTGGACCTGGTACAGGTAAAACCACTGTTATCAATGGGATTATCGCTGTCTATGCCCTGCTTGAAGGACTCAATCTCAAGAAAAAGAGCAACTTACCTATTCTTCTCGCTGCCCCAACTGGTCGAGCCGCTCGGCGCATGAATGAATTGACAGGATTGCCAAGTGCTACCATACACCGCCATTTGGGAATGACGGGAGATGATGATACCAGCCATCTGGAAGATTATCTGGATGCCGACTTCATCATCGTGGATGAGTTTTCTATGGTGGACACTTGGCTAGCTAACCAACTCTTCTCCAATATCTCCTCAAATAGTAAAATTCTCATCGTGGGTGATAGCGACCAGTTACCTTCTGTCAGTCCTGGACAAGTCTTAGCTGACCTACTCCAGATTCAACTGATTCCGCAGACTCGCTTGGAACGGATTTACCGTCAGAGCGAAGAATCAACTATCGTTACCTTGGCGAGTCAAATTCGACAAGGCATCTTGCCAGCTGACTTTACCCAGAAAAAAGCTGACCGTTCCTACTTTGAAATCGCTAGTGGCCATATCCCAGCTACGATTGAGAAAATTCTTGGTGCTGCCCTCAGAAGTGGCATTCCGGCTCGTGATATTCAGGTGCTAGCTCCTATGTATCGAGGAACTGCTGGTATTGACGCCATCAACCAACTTATGCAAGACCTGCTCAATCCTCTTCAAAAAGGACAAGTGAGCTTTGAAGCAACTCAGTGTCACTATCGAACAGGGGACAAGGTCATTCACCTAGTCAACGACGCCGAAGTCAATGTCTTTAACGGAGATCTAGGTTACATCACAGACCTGATTCCTGGAAAATACACCGAGTCCAAACAAGACGAGATTGTCATTGATTTTGATGGCAATGAAGTCGTTTACCCACGTAACGAATGGTACAAGATTCGACTAGCCTATGCTATGAGTATCCATAAGTCTCAGGGAAGTGAGTTTCCTGTTGTCATCCTGCCCATTACTAGTGCTAGCAAGCGCATGCTGGAACGCAATCTCATCTACACAGCTATCACACGGGCCAAGAGCAAGCTCATCCTTCTTGGCGAGTTACAGGCCTTTGACTATGCAGTCAAGCATATCGGGACTGCTCGCAAGACCTATCTGATTGAACGCTTCAGTGATTTAATTGAAAATAATATTGAAGAAAGTAAACAAGCCTTCTCTGAAACTGCCACAGCAAGTGACTCTGAACACTTCTACATCCTCACTGAGGAAAACTGGTCTAGCATCCCAGCAATGATCGGGATTACAGATGCAGACCTCAAAGAGATTTTTGGAAAATAGATCATAAGAAAGCCCACCTAATCAGGTGGGCTTTTTCTCTTTCAAGATTATTTTACTGTTGCTGTATTTGTGATCAATTCAACAGCTTTTTTGATTGCGATATCGTGTTTCAACATGTCAGCTGAAAGCAAGTTTTGTACTTGTGCAACTTCCATGTTGTAGTCTGCTGCCAATTGCTCAATTTCTTTTTGGATTTCTTCTTCTGAAGCGTCAAATCCTTCTGCTTTGGCAACTGCTTCGATAACAAGGTTAGTCTTCGTACGTGACTCAGCTTCTGCTTCGTATTGTTTGTGAAGGTCTTCTTGAGTAGTTCCAGTGATTTGGAAGTACATGTCAGGGTTGATCCCTTGGCGTTGCAAGTTTCCAAGGAATTCATTTACTGAACGGTGAACTTCTTCGTGGATCATTTCTTCTGGAAGTTCTACGATTTCAGCGTTTTCTACAGCTTTATCGATTGCTGCACCTTCAACGGCATCTTTGTATGCTTCTTCTTTCGCAGCAGTCAATTCTTTGCGGTATTTTTCTTTCAATTCGTCAAGAGTTTCCACTTCTTCGTCGATATCTTTTGCAAGTTCATCGTCAAGAGCTGGAACTTCTTTAGCTTTTACTTCGTGGATAGTTGTTACGAATTTAGCTTCTTTATCTGCAAGGTCTTCTGCTTGGTAGTCTTCTGGGAATGTTACGATAACATCAACAGTTTCGCCAGCTGAGTGTCCAACCAATTGGTCTTCAAAACCAGGGATGAATTGACCTGAACCAAGTCCAAGTGAGAAGTTTTCACCTTTTCCGCCGTCAAATTCAACACCGTCGATAGAACCAACGAAGTCAATCACAACAGTGTCGCCATTTTCAGCAGCGCCTTCTTTGATAACCAATTCAGCCAAGTTGTTGCGTTCGCGTTCGATACGTTCTTCAACGTCAGCGTCAGTTACTTCTTTTTCTACATCTACTGATACTTCAAGGTTTTTGTAGTCGCCCAATTTTACTTCAGGTTTTGTCACGACTTCAGCTGTGATAACCCAGTCTTGACCTTTTTCCATTGAAGTCACGTCAATTTTTGGTTGAGCAACCACTTCAAGACCAGCTTCTTTTACTGCAGCTTCATAAGCGTTTGGCAAAAGAGCGTTCAAAACATCTTGGTAAAGTGTTTCTTCACCAAACTTTTTATCAAAGATAGGACGTGGCAGGTGACCTTTACGGAAACCTGGAACGTTAAGAGTTTTCTTCACTGAGTTGAAGACACGATCCACTTCTGGTTTGATTTGGTCTTGAGAGATAGTAAAAGTCAAGACACCACGGTTTGTTTCTTTGTTTTCAAATGATACAGACATTCTGTCATTTCTCCTTAAAATTTTTTAAATACAGTCTATTATAACATAAACGGGCGACTTTTTTCAAGTAATGAATAAGCTTTTCAACGATGCTAAAGGTGCTTGCTAGCCTCCTTGATACTAAGTTCAGCCATTCTTTCCTTGTTTTTTTCGATGAAACGTGCTACCCAGTCTGGATTGGTTTTGGAGTAGTCTCTTAAAGCCCAGCCAATGGCTTTATTGATAAAAAATTCTGTCTGGTCCAGATTGTTGAGCAGGATCTTTTCCATCAGTTGGACATTTGTTTTCTCTTTTCTTAACAACTGGTGGTCAATAGCGACTCGTCTCAGCCAGATATTGTCTGATAGGCTCCATTTTAAAAGCACTTCTTCAAGTTCCGGATGGTTAGCCACCAAACTCCCAACTACTCTATCTAGAATATCTACCGTGTCCCACCAAGACTTGATCACGACCAGGCGCTCAAGCTTAGGCAAATCGTCCTTCGTTAGATAAGACTGCATGGCTTTCAAATAGTTGGCAGCCACATATTGGTATTCTCTAGGCTCCTTTTCCCAGCAAGTGTCTACAAAATCCCAATCGATAATCTTTGTTTTTTTCGCTTCTGGAAAATACTTTTTATAGAGTGAATTTCTTTCAGGACCTGCAATGCCTAGAAAGGGAAATTGATGGCGCATATAGGCTTCCATTGGGCCTGCTTTCTCAGGGTCTTTTCCCGCTTCTAGCTCCACAAGTAAATCTGAAAGATTCATCTAAAAATCCTCCTGCCCTACCAAGTGGTGCTGAAAGGCATAGACCGCCGCCTGAGTGCGATCACTGACCTCAAGCTTGGCAAGGATGTTGGACACGTGGGTCTTGACCGTCTTGAGAGAGATAAAGAGTTCATCTGCGATGCGCTGATTTTCGTAGCCCTTGGCGATGAGTTGAAGCACGTCACGTTCACGAGCAGTCAATTCCTCATGAAGTTCCATATGATTGCGGTGGTATTCGACCTTCTTACTAACTTCTTGCTCAATAGCCAGCTCGCCAGCAGCAACCTTACGAACTGCATGAAGCAGTTCGTCTGCACTAGAAGTCTTGAGCATATAGCCTTTGGCACCAGCGTTCAAGACTGGCATGATTTTTTCATTGTCCAAGTATGAAGTCACAATCAAAATCTTGGCTTCAGGCCATTCTTCGAGGATGGCCAAGGTAGCATCAATTCCATTCATCTCAGGCATGACAATATCCATGACAATGACATCTGGGCGCAGTTCCAAGGCCAACTCAATACCTTGAGACCCATTGGCCGCCTCGCCCACAACTTCTACATCGTCTTGGAGGTCAAAGTAGCTTTTCAAGCCCAATCGGACCATTTCATGGTCATCTACCAGTAAAATTTTCATCTCTACTCCTTTATAATTCCTTATCTAGCAAGGGAATACGGATATCAACCGCTAGTCCTTGCTTAGGTGCTGTCAAGAGTTGAACAGTACCTGCCATATCTTCGACCCGCTCCTTAATATTTCTCAGTCCATAACTCAAGTCGTCTAAGCTCCCTAACTGGAAACCAATCCCATTGTCCACTACCTTTAGCTGCAATTCAACATCTGTCTGATAGAGATAGACATCCAAACAAGATGCCTGAGCATGGCGAAGGGTATTGCTGATCAACTCCTGAATAATGCGGAAGATGTGCTCTTCGATTTTCTTAGGCAATTTAGACACATTTTGCTTGAGACTTACCTTGAGATCACTCTTGTCCTCAAGTTCTTTTAAGAGAATTTGAATCCCTTCAACCAGACTCTTGTCTTCCAACTCAACGGGTCGCAAATGCAAGAGCAAGACCCGTAGATCTTTCTGGGCTGTTTCGAGGATGGCTGCGACACTTTGCAACTGGATCTGCATCTTTTCTCTATCAAGCTTCAAAGCCTGCTGACTGACACCTGATAAAATCATATGCGCCGCAAACAACTCCTGACTAACCGTATCATGTAAGTCACGCGCTATCCGCTTCCGTTCTTTCTCGATGATTTCTTCTTCCTTGACTAGGCTTTGGTTTTCAGCCTTTTGAACAGCTTCTGTCAAAAGATTGAGCTTACCAGATAAGGACTTGAAACTGGCATCCAAGTCTGGATCTGCAAAAGAAACTAGTTCTTTCCCTGCTAATAAGCGCTTGAGATTGACCTGCATTTTTCTGCGAGAAATTTCTTCCATCACCCTCCAAAAGAGGACAAAAAAGAAGGACATGGAAAGACTAAAGACAAAGATCAAGAAGATTAACTTTTCCAGTTTTTCGATATCTTGTAGCAAATAGGACCAATCAAGATTGAGAATATCCAGTAGACTATTGGTCAAAAAGAGGATAAAAAGGAGAGAAGTCAGCCCGATTAATAGATAGGATTGCTTTTTCATCCTCTAACCACCTCCACATCTCCAATCATACTGGTTAGGAAAATTTTGACGCTCTTGTTACTCTTGAGGTAGTCTCTGGTTTCCTGATGATAGTGTTCATTACGAAGGGATCTCTTAGGTTGATGAAGGAAGGTAAGATCTCCATAAAGACAGTTGACACTGAGGCTGATTTCCACATCTACAGGTACGATAATCCTAGTCGTTCCGACCATTTTTCTAAGGATAATGACATTGTCATGATTGGTTAGGATAACTCTTTCTAGATGAATGGTGTCCTTGCCCATGAGGCGAAAGAGGTTGATATCATCAAATTGGCAGGTCTGGTGACTAGAGAAATGATGGAGATTGCCAAACCAAGGATTGCGTTCATTTTTAATCGTCACCACCTCTTCAAAGACCAAGTCCGTCTCCTCTCTTTCTTGATTCATCATCGGATAAAGAAGAAAGAGACTATAGATAACTGCCACAAAGATAGCTAAAATCACAAAGGGATTGAGCATGACGATGAAAAAGAAAAGAATGGTTGCAACAAGGAGAAAAGCATTGTTGCCTTCTTTCCCTGTATAATAGCGGAGCAAGAGCAAAAAGAGGAATAGAATCAGCAGAAAACGCGAAAAATGCTCTGATACCATCAAAATCAGAGCTCCCGTCAATAGACAGGCTTCAATAAATAAAAAGATTTGAAATTTTTTCATAGCTGCATCCTCTCCCTTCTATTTTATCACAATTCAAAAAAGTCACCTCGGTCTGAGGATGGAAAAAGGAGATGGGACAGAAATCGCTCGTACAAGCTTGGTTTCATCAACTCACTACAGTTGACAAAAGGCTACAAAAAAGGGCGGGATTCTTGTCCCGACCTCTCTACATCTGATCTTTTGCTTCTTTGAGTTTGCCATAAAGAATATAGTCTACGTTTTGCAAATCCGCTATGGTGGCACAGTTAAGGGCACACATGATCAAACGCAGATCGTCTTTCCAGCCTTGGACAATGCCAATCACCTCTTCGACGGAATAGGTTTCAATCAACTCTAGAACGGTACGTGACAGTCCCACAGCCTTGGCTCCAAAGACCAGGCACTTAATCATATCAAGCGGGTTCCGAACACCTCCACTGACCAAGAGTTCGACCTTGTCTTTCCAGCCTTGGGCATTGAGAAGGGCTTGCATGGTGGATTGTCCCCATTGATTGAGGTAGTCACGCTGACCACTACGACGGTTTTCAATGTAGGCAAAACTGGTACCACCACGACCTGACAGGTCAAAGGTTCGAACACCCAGTTCATAGGCTCTCCCGATGGTCTTGGCATCCATGCCAAAACCGACTTCTTTTAAAACAAGAGGAACAGGGATGCGTTTGCTATAATCTGCTAGATGCGATTGCCAGCTTCTGAACTTCCTTTCTCCCTCGGGCATGAGCAATTCCTGCATGACATTGACATGCACCTGCAGGAGAACAGGATCCATTGCTTGCACAGTCTGAAGTCCTAGGTCAACAGGCTTGTCCAATCCAATATTGGTTCCAAGGAGGAGATTTGGATGGCTAGATTTGACAGAAAAAGAGCCATCTGTTGAATCTTTTAGGGCTGCGCTATAAGAACCCGTCACAAATAAAATCCCACAGGCTTCTGCCACCTGAGCCAGCTTTTGATTGATTTCTTTACCTTTTTTGCTCCCACCCGTCATAGCATTGATATAAAAAGGAAAGTCCCACTTTCGACCTGCAAATTCTGTAGACAAATCAATCTCATCTAGGTCATAGAGCGGTAGCGAAGAGTGGATTAACTCAACCTCATCAAAGCTATTATAGGAGCTTTTTTGCTCAAGGGCATAGCGGATGTGCTCGTCCTTACGATTTGTCGTCATGTCCTATCCTTTCTTGGTATAAGAGCTCAATCCCCAGATCGGCCCAGCGATTTTTAAAGGTTTCAGTTGATTGCTCATCAAAACTCAAGGCAATGCCACAGTCACCACCACCAGCGCCACTACTCTTGGCAACAGCCAGCAAATCTTGACTGGCTTCTTTCAACTGTCTCAGCGAAGGTGTGTATATATCTGGGCTCAAGCCTTCTAAGAGCTGGCTGGCTGTTTCCACTTGCTCGATGATGTTTTCTACATTCCCCTGCTCCAAGGCTTCTACCAAAGCAGACACCATTGCTTTTGAGGATGTTAAAAAATTCTGGTCTATGTTTTGTTTGATTTGTTGGACCATATCACTAGACACAGCTACTTGCTTGGTCCATCCCACTACGAAATCACATTCTAGGCCTGGTTTTACTTGTGAGATAGAAAAGCCCCAATCACGCTCCAAAACTGTTGCCAAGTTTTCTTCTTCCAAACACGCAGCTATCTTCTTCCGATCAAAAGACTGGTAGAGAACCAAATCTTCTGCCACAATACAGGCAAGGTCTCCCATAGAACCATTGTCGCCTCGCTTGAGCAAGACCGCGCTAGCCAGCTTGAACAAGAGTTCCGGATCAACCGTAATATCATATAGAGCCAGCAGGGCCTTGATCACCAAGACAACGACGCTACCGCTAGAACCCAGACCAAACTTTTTCCCTTCCCGTTCCATTTTTCCACGGATTTTCAAGGAAAAAGGTCGCAAAGTCTGACCGCGTACAGCAAGGAAGTCTCCCACTAAAGCAATCGTTTCTTGAATCAAGCTATAGTCAGGATTTGGCGTCAAGTCCACTGCGAAATCAAACAGATCTGAGTAGATACGGTAGGTCTCAGAAAAAGCAATCTCAGCCTTCATATAGATGGGGATGGCCTTTATCAAGGCTAACTGCCCTGGCTCTAAAATAGCATACTCACCCGCCCAATAGAGTTTTCCGCAAGTTTTAACAGCAATCATCTTGACTCAAATCCTTTGTTTTTGACACAATCAAGCGAAAATGTTGACCGAAGATTTCTGATAAATGCTCCAAGTCTTTCTCCTGACAGAGGACCTTGACATTGGGACCAGCATCCATGGTAAAGTAGCAGGCCTCTCCTTGCCCACGAAGCTGGCGGACAAAGTCCATCGCCTCATAGGACGCATCCGTCAGATATGAAAAGGCTGGCGATGCTGTTTTGGTCGTAGCGTGCATAGCAAGGGCATTTTTCTCCGTTAACTCCCCAACCTTGGCAAAGTCATTTTCCTTGAGATAGACCAGCATATCCTGATAATCCTTCTCAGATTGACGCACCCAGTCGTCAAAAGTCGTCGAGGTTTCCACACAAAGTTTCATCCCATCACGGCTAGAAATTGGTTTTTTCTTATCCTCTAGTACCAACATGATCATAGCTAGTTTCAAGTCTGTCTCTACAGGGTAAATCTCCCCACTATCCTTATCCCAAGCACCTAGTGGTCCATAAAAACTGCGAGAGGAAGAACCTGAAGCGAACTTAGCCTCCTGCGCCAACTGACTCCGATTCAAACCAAGCTTGAAATAAGCATTACAAGCCTTGACCAAGGCGGACAAACCACTAGAACTAGAGGACAAGCCCGCCGCAGTCGGCATATTGTTTTGGGTATCAATACGGACAAAGCCCCCACCATCTGGACGGTAGCGGTCAATAATCTTACTCATCTTAGTATGTTCAGCATCATTTTGTAACTGACCATTGATATAAAATGCATCAGCCGTCGCATCCTTCGGTAGAGGCGACAAGGTCGTCTCTGTGTACATGTTTTCCAACGTCAGAGAGATGCTGCTAGTAGCAGGAACCATCTCTTTTTCTTTTTTCTTTCCCCAATATTTGATAATGGCAATATTTGCGTAGGAACGTACTGTTACAGGCTCTCGATCCATGTCTGAACAGCTCCTTTCTCTTCTAATCGTTTTGTTAGTTCTTGAGCGTGTGTCAAATTGGTTGCCAAGGCTATGATACAGCCTCCTAGCCCACCACCACTCATCTTGGCACCTAGAGCACCATGGCTAAGAGCCGTTTCAACGAGGGAGTCTGCCTCAGGGCTGCTGACACCAATTTCTTTTAAATGTAAATGCGCTTGACTGAGGATTTGTCCCAGTTTTTCAGCATCTTTTCGTCTAATCGCATCTTCTGCCTGCTGGGTCAATTCTCCCAAGGCATGCAAAAACGGCAGAGCATCCTTACCCTTACTTTGAACCACTTGGATAGCTTCACGAGTGTGACCATACACGCCCGTGTCAGCAATCACCAAATAGGCAGATAGATCCATCTCAAGCTCTGTAAATCCAACGTTTTTAATAAAGCGAATAGGTCGATCACTGAGACAGGTCTTGGCATCCAAACCACTCGGATTCATATGAGCAATCATCTCCGCCCGATTGACCAAGATTTCTAATATATCATGAGGCAGGTCGGCTTGATAGTAGTCAAAAACAGCTCGAATGGCTGCTATGCTGATAGCTGCTGACGAACCCATTCCCCGTTTTTCAGGGATAGCCGAGTCAATCACACAGCGAATGCAGGCCTCTTTAATCTCTAAATATTCTAACGAAGCATAAACTGCCATGGACAAAGTATCCTCCTCATAAAGACGCCACGGACTCGCTGCAGGAACTACCTTGCATGTCACCTCTACCTCTAAGAGAGGCAGGGAAATGGCAGGATAGCCGTATACAACAGCGTGCTCTCCTATTAAAATAATCTTACTATGTGCCTGACCGACACCAACTTTTTTTATCATGTTTTCCTTTAACCAGACGGAAAGACCGTCTTGCTTTTCATACAGTAGTATTTCCTCCTATCTATTTTATTATATTTTCACAAAAAAAGCGATTGTTTCCTTCACAATCGCCCCTTTCATTATTGGATCCATTCGCCATTATAATTGACGTAATAGCCTTCTACAGTCGTATTCACTGCTAAAGCACCTGAACTATAAGCATAGTACCATTTCCCTCCGACCTGGAACCATCCTGTCTTCATGTCACCATTACTTGCGTTTAGATAATACCATGTCGAACCTTCCTGATACCAACCAGTTGCCATAGCTCCTGATGAACGGAGATAGTACCACTTGTTACCGACATAAGCCCAACCTGTCTTCATATCACCATTTGACGCATCTAAATAGTACCAAGTGGAACCTTCCTGATACCAGCCAGTCGCCATTGCTCCTGATGAACGAAGGTAGTACCACTTATTGCCAATTTGCTTCCAACCCGTTTGCATAATGCCAGTTTCTGGGTCTAGGTAGTACCATGGAGCAGGTTTGCTTCTGTCAATACCAAAAATAACATGGAAATCTTGAGTCCACCCCTTAGCCATTTCACCAATTGGTAGTGGATAGTAAGAATCATCGCCAGAATTTCCTAGCTTATTTAAATAATACCAATGACCATCTTCATAAATCCAACCTGTCTTCAAGGCGTAATCTTCATCGAAGTAATAGGCTCTTTTCTCAGTAGAAGGATTGTATTGTTCACCATATACTTTTCCTATATTTTCAGACGATTTTGCCTCTAAGACTTGTTTCTCTGTCTGTTCTAGCAAAGCGCCATCTGAACCAAAGTAATACCATCTTTGTTGGAGTCCAATTTCTTTTATCCCATGATTATCAAATAAATTATCTCGATAGCCTGATCCTGAAATTTCTATGTATTGCCAACCGACAACCATTTCTCCTCTATCACCAAAATAGTACATTTTCCCGTCAATCTTATGCCAATAGATTGCTTTATGGTCATCTTTTATATAATATCTTCTATTGTCCTTATCAACAAACTGTCCACCTGTGGTATCCGCCAATACAGTGCTTGTCGCTAGCAAACCAAAGAAAAAGACTGCGAGTCCAACTTGCATCATTATTTTAAATTTTTTCATTCGATCTTTCCTCCATAATTGATTGTAGCAAAGACCTGACTGTATGTCAATATATAGAAACTTCTCAAAAAAAGCAGTTACACAACTGCAACTGCTTTCCTATTCTTGCATGGTGTAACCAACACCACGCACGGTTTTAATGTAGCTTTTTTGACCTTTTACATCAAGTTTGCTACGCAGATAACGGATATAAACATCCACGATATTGGTTTCTGTCGCACTTTCGTACTTCCAAACACTTTCCAACAACTGTTCACGAGTCAAGACTTTCTTGCTTCCCATGAGAGTGGCCAAAAGGTCATACTCACGGCGCGTCAGAGCAATCATCTCCTCGCCACGATAAACGGTATGATGTTCTACATCCATACGCAAATTGCGGTAAGACGTTGGGACCTTCATCTGACTACAGTGTTGGTCGATAAAGTCCCGACCTCGGAAAATCGCTGAAATACGAGCCACCAGCTGATCAATAATCACTGGCTTATAGATGTAAGAAACGGCGAAGCGCTGGATCGTCTCAATCTGGTCTTGCAATTCTTCGCGATGGTCCAAGACCATGATCACTGAGGCTGGTTTTGTCCGACTAAGCCTCTCTGCAAAATCCTGGGCTGTCATATCCCCCAGACGAGCATTCAGTAAAATCAAGTCATAATCTGTCTGGAGAGCCATTGAGAGGGCTTTTTGCCCCTCCTCTACAAGATCAACACGGTATTGCTCTTTTTGGAGTTCCAGACTGAGAAAACGAGCGAGATTTCGTTCTTTCTCAAGTAATAAAATCCGTTTCCCCATGGCAGACCTACTTATTTCTCGTCATACCAAGAGTAGTGGAAGGTTCCTTCTTTGTCTTTACGTTGGTAAGTATGGGCACCAAAGTAGTCACGTTGTGCTTGGATTAAGTTAGCAGGAAGGTCTGCTGAACGATAGCTATCAAAGTAAGTAATAGCTGCTGAGAAAGTTGGCACTGGTACACCAGCTTGAACAGCAAGAGCTACGATATCACGAACTGCTTGTTGGTACTTGGCAGTAACATCCAAGAAATACTCATCCAAGAGAAGGTTTGCAAGGTCTGCATCACGGTTGTAGGCATCTGTGATCTTTTGCAAGAAACGAGAACGGATGATACAGCCATCACGCCAGATAGAGGCGATGTCTGCAAATGGCAAGTTCCAGTTATTTTCTTTAGAAGCCACACGCAATTGGGCAAATCCTTGTGCGTATGAGATAATTTTTGAGAAGTAAAGTGCTTGACGGATCTTTTCGATCAACTCAGCCTTGTCTCCTTCAAATTTGAAGGCAGCTGGTTTTGGAAGAACCTTGCTTGCATGCACACGTTCTTCTTTGTAAGTTGAAATGTAGCGAGCAAATACTGATTCAGTGATGAGTGACAATGGCACACCAAGGTCAAGAGCTGATTGGCTAGTCCATTTACCAGTTCCCTTGTTCCCTGCAGCATCAAGGATATAGTCTACGATTGGTCCATCCTGACCTTCATCGTCTTTACGGCTCAAGATATCAGCTGTGATTTCGATCAAGTAGCTGTCCAATTCACCCTTGTTCCACTCAGTAAAGATTTCAGCCATATCTTCTGCAGAAAGACCAAGCAAGTGTTGCATCAAGTCATAGCTTTCTGCGATTAATTGCATGTCACCATACTCGATACCGTTGTGAACCATTTTTACATAGTGACCAGCTCCATCAGGACCGATGTAAGTCACACATGGTTTGCCATCTTCTGGTGCTTTAGCTGAGATTTCTTCGAGAACATCAGCAACCAATTCGTAGGCTTCTTTTTGTCCACCAGGCATGATAGAAGGACCTTCAAGGGCACCTTTTTCACCACCGGAAACTCCAGTACCGATAAAGTTGATCCCTGAGTTTGCCAATTCTTCATTACGACGGATGGTATCTTTATAGAAAGTGTTTCCTCCGTCAATCAAGATATCACCCTTGTCGAGGTGTGGAAGAAGGGCTTGAATTGTAGCATCTGTACCAGGTCCAGCTTGAACCATGAGCATGATACGACGAGGTTTTTCGATTGAGTTTACAAAGCTTTCCACGTCATAGCTTGGCACAAAGTTCTTTTCAGGATGGCAAGCAATCACGTCTTCTGTTTTTTCTTTACTACGGTTGTAAATGGCAACTGTATAACCACGAGATTCGATATTTAGGGCAAGGTTACGACCCATTACGGCCATACCTACGACACCAAAGTTAGCTTTTGTCATGTGACACTCCTCTTATTTCATTTGTTTTATTTTATCATTTTTACCTATGAAAGGAAAGAATTTTGTAACGGACTCCTAATAGTCCAAGTCATCTGCATGACCAGAACCATTCCCTACAAAGTAACCCGTCTTACAGTTGAGGGTGAAGAGGTAGGTTCCATCCGGTTTGTAGAGGTTGTAATAGCCGTTTCCGTTTACAATATTGACACGTTCGAGAATGTATTGGTTGCCAGTGATGTAGCCACGTGCACGTGATGTTGCTAGGATCTGTTCCAATACACCATCTGCAAACGTCCAGGCAGGATTGTTGCTATCGTCTACAGCTGATTGGTTATACGGTACACGACTAAGTCCTCTCTGTAGATTTACACCATCACCAGATAAACCACCATTTGTATCTCTAGCTGGTGCCGTAGTGCTTGTTGAAGGCGTCGTACTGCTTGCATTGTTTTCTGTAGCGGAACTTGAACTTGCTTGACTTGAGCTGGAACTTGAGCTGGAAGCACTGGTTTGTTGGCTCTTACCAAGGCTAATCGCCTGAGCTAACAGTTTATCAAGCTCTGTATTTCCCGTTTTAACTTCCGTGAACTTAGCATCCGCCTTGGCTTTAGCATTGGTATCCAAGACACCGTCAGTAATAGCTGGACTTTCAAAGAGGGCATTGATATCTTGAATGGCCTTGATTTGAGTTGCTAGGCTATCGTATTTTGACTTAGCTAGTGTATAATCACGGCTACCTTCTAACTTATCTAGCAAGTTTTTTAGCTGGCTCAACTTATCGAACTGGCTATTTTTTAAAGCAGTCTTATTGGCATCTGTATAGAAGGAGTCATAAAGCGTATTGAACTCTTGCAAGTCGGTTTGCGATTCTTGATTTCCTGAAGATGCTTGAGAAGACTGAATTTCTTGGTTTGAACGAGATACCTGACGGTAGACATAATACGTCCCAGCAAGAACAAGAATCGCAGCTACCACAGAAACGATGGTAATCACACGTTTCTTTTTAGAGCCTGTTTCAGGTTCCGTCTGTACTGATCGTGATAGGGAAGTGTAGGTTTCTTCTTGTTCCTCATTTTCCTCATTCATTTCCTTGGATGCTGTTTCTGTTAAAACGAGAGGCTCTATTTCAGTACTTTCTTCATCTTGAAGTGGAGGAACAAACTGAGTAGTTTCTTCATTGTCTATCTCTTCAATAGATTCCTCGGAAACCACATCTGAACCTTCTACCTCTCCAGAAAGTTCACTTGTTTCACGAACTTCTTGGATCAATTCCTCTAAGTTTCGAGTAGAAGCCAATTCTTCTTTTTCAAACTGACGAGTTTCGAACTTATCTGCCTCGATCTCTTCGCGGTGCCGTTTGATGTATTTGTCCAAGATATTATCTTCAGGCAATACTCCAGCCTCAACCTCTTCATTCTTACGAATTGCTTGACCAACAGTCAAATCTTTTGCTTTGTCAAAGTCGAATTGTGGCTCTTGCTGTTCTTTTTTATGACGATCATGTCTTTTCTTGCTCATGAGTTTACCTTTCTATTTTACCTCTTGGCGTTTCACACGCTGACCAAAGTATTGATACAAATCCACTTTTAAGGTCCCGTTATAGAGTTTTCGTTTCTTATCTGCTGGACTTCCGTACTTACTTTCAAAAGCTTCGTCACTCGTCAGGATAAACTTACTCCAGGTTTTCAGTGGTGCAAAGACCTGTCCCATCTCAGCATAAAGTTTCGTAACTCCTGCATCATCGGACAAGCGCTCCCCATATGGTGGATTGGAAATGATAACGCCATTGATCTTGTCTGAGCGCAAATCTTGTACCCGCATTTGCTTAAAGGTGATATCTCCTGCAACACCTGCTGCTTGGGCATTTGCCTTGGCAATTTCTACCATACGAGCATCAATATCACAGCCCATGATATCCAGCTCTATCTCACGATTGATTTTCTTAGCAGCATCAGTACGGACCTCTTGGATTAACCGATCGCTGACCCAGTTCCATTCCTCAAAAGCAAAGGAACGGCGAAGGCCAGGGGCCATCTTTCTGGCAATCATAGCCGCCTCGATACAGAAAGTTCCTGAACCACAGGTCGGATCAATCAAAGGCTTATCTGGATACCAGTTGGAAAGTTGCAAAATGGCCGCTGCCATATTTTCCTTGATAGGAGCTCCACCTTTTTCCGTACGATATCCACGTTTAAAGAGGCTAGAACCTGTCGTGTCAATCATAACAGTTGCCACATCCTTAAGAATGGACACCTCGATCTTAAACTCAGGACCAGTTTCCATCAAAGGAACTCCTTCTGGGCGGGCATAGTGTTTTTGTAATTTCTTCACAACAGCTTTTTTAGAAATAGCCTGAACACTGGGCTCGTTATGAAGTTTAGACTTAACACATTTGGCCTTTGAAATCGGGAAACGCGCCCCAAGTGGGAGATAGTTTTCCCAATCTAGAGCAAAAACACCTTGAAAAAGCTCTTCAAAGGTCTTAGCTGGAAAACTTCCGACCACAATCTTGATGCGATCCGCTGCACGAAGCCAAAGATTGGTCTCAATGATTGCCTTCACATCTCCTTGGAAGCGGACACGCCCATTTTCAACCTGGCAATCATAACTCAGGTCTCGAACCTCTCGTCCAACGACAGCCTCAAGACCCGCCGCAACAGTTGCGATTAAATTAAATTGTTCTTTCATTTCTAGTCTTGCAAGACCTTTCTCTTGTTCACTTTAAAAAATGAGGTTGAGAAAGATTCTCAGCCCCAACCTATATGCAATTTTCTATAAGCCATGTTTTGTTCCAGAAGTGACTAGGACCACTTCCTTCGATAATCATCTGTCTACCGCTAACAGCATGGAGCTGCTAGCAGTCAGAGTACTACGTTCGTTTCCGTGCACTCCATGCCCCGACCAAAATTTGGGTTGCTAGCTTGAGGGGTTTACCGCGTTCCACTCTCTCTGTTTCCAGAAAGACTCCGTCACTGTGGCACTTTCAAGTCTATTCTGACCTATCCGAAGACTTAGCCATTTCGACTGCCGTAACGATCACTCGTCCCTAGGCTTATGGATTCGCCTAGCACAAACACTACAGGCATCACAGCCTGTGCTAGCATGGACTTTCCTCATGAAAAGAGAACCTCTTCACGCGATTATCCAAAAATTGCACTCATTCCTTAGTCAATTATCAATCTTGGTTGTCTAAGATTTGCTTACCAAATACTTCTTTTTCGAGACGATTTAAGCGTTTCAAAATATCAAAGTTTGTCATTGAAGTAGAAGCTGTTACTTCAATAGAGTCTGGTTGAGTTGGAGTCACCTGTGGTTTACGAGATAATTCCTCCTTCAAATCAGCAATCTCTTGACGAAGGGATTTGACCAAAGCTGCGTAGGTTTCATAATCCTTAATCACATCATCGAGGAATTCATCCACCTCTGCTTTACTGTATCCACGTACTTCACGTCCAAACTCTTGTTCAAAAATATCTTTTGCTGAAAAAATAATACTTGCCATTTCTCTCTCCATTCTTGATTGCTATTCTTATTATATAAAAAAAGACAAGTAAAAATCAAGGTCAAAGGGTTACTTTTCAGAAAAATTTTCTGCTAATTCATTTAACTCATCAAATGTTAATTGCCTTGTAACATAGTCCGCTTGATTTTTCATCATTTGGTAAAAATATCGTAACTTGGTTTCCTTTTCTTCATCATAAAAAAGATAGCAAATATCTGTGTTCTCCAGTAAAAATTTCTGATAATCACGTAGTTGTCCCTTGTGTTCATATTGTGGATAGGCATATTTGACAAAGTCAACCTGCTTGAACTCACTCAATTTCACTTGATTGGCTTCATTCCAGTTACTGCCATGGGTTTCAAAATCAAAAATGGTCGCCAGCTGAAATCCATAGTCTGCTTTCATGTCTTTCGCCACCTGAAGCGCCCAGTATTCAAAGCCCAAACTCCCTGTAAATACAAGCCAGTTCACCCCATCCTCTGCTAGACGTTCCAGGTCTCTCCGAATGGCTGTTTTGATAATATCAACACGAATATCCTTGTCATTAAAGAGACCAAGGTCGAAGGCTGAATAGCCTAAAATCAAGGCTGTTGTCATTTTTAACCCTTTCTTTGTAAATTTATGATATAATAGAGTGATGTTATTGTACCAATAAGGAGAATTATGGTCAACTATCCACATAAAATTTCATCACAGAAGAGACAAGCCCCCCCGTCACAAACTAAAAATTTCGCAAATCGGGGAATGTCTTTTGAAAAGATGATCAACGCTACGAACGATTATTACTTGTCGCATGGGTTGGCAGTGATTCACAAGAAACCGACTCCCATCCAAATCGTACGTGTCGACTATCCCCAACGAAGTCGAGCAAAGATTGTTGAAGCCTACTTTAGACAAGCTTCAACCACAGACTATTCAGGGGTTTATGATGGATATTACATCGACTTTGAAGCAAAGGAAACCAGGCAAAAACATGCGATTCCGATGAAGAATTTCCATCACCATCAGATTCAGCATATGGAACAGGTCCTTGCCCAGCGAGGAATCTGCTTTGTCCTTCTTCACTTTGCTTCTCAGCAAGAAACTTATTTATTACCGGCTGTTGACCTGATTCGTTTCTATCATCAAGATAAGGGACAAAAGTCAATGCCACTTGGATATATTCGAGAAAATGGATATAGGATTGAGCTGGGTGCCTTTCCCCAGATTCCCTATCTCGATATTATCAAAGAACATTTACTAGGTGGTAAAACAAGATGAACAAACAAACTATCCTGCGAATAGCTAAATATATCAGTATCTGCTTCTTAACTGTATTTATCGCAGCTATTATGCTGGGCGGAGGTCTCTTTCTCTACTATGTTAGCAAGACTCCAGCCCTATCTGAAAGTAAACTAGTCGCTACGACGTCTAGTAAAATTTATGACAATAACGATGAACTCATCGCTGATCTTGGATCAGAACGTCGAGTCAATGCGCAAGCAAACGAAATACCGACCGATTTGGTCAACGCTATTATTTCGATTGAAGACCATCGCTTCTTTAATCACCGAGGAATCGATACTATCCGTATCCTAGGTGCCACCCTACGAAATCTTCGTGGTGGCGGAGGCCTTCAAGGGGCTTCAACTTTGACGCAGCAGTTGATCAAGTTAACCTATTTCTCTACGTCAACTTCTGACCAAACCCTTTCTCGTAAGGCTCAGGAAGCATGGCTCGCCGTCCAGCTAGAACAAAAAGCGACTAAACAAGAGATCTTGACCTACTACATCAACAAGGTTTACATGTCAAACGGGAACTACGGAATGCAAACGGCTTCTCAAAGTTACTATGGCAAAGACCTCAAAGATTTGAGTATCCCTCAATTGGCCCTCCTTGCCGGAATGCCTCAGGCTCCAAACCAGTATGATCCATACTCGCATCCGGAAGCCGCCCAAGAACGCCGTAATCTCGTCCTCTCTGAGATGAAGGGGCAAGGTTACATTACAGCCGAACAATACGAAAAAGCGATTAATACTCCGATTACAGATGGACTTCAAAGCCTAAAATCAGCTAACAGTTATCCTCCTTACATGGATAATTACCTCAAAGAGGTGATTGACCAAGTTGAACAGGAAACAGGTTACAACCTTTTAACTACGGGTATGGAAGTCTACACAAACGTTGATTCTAAGGTTCAACAACGTCTCTGGGATATTTACAATACGGACGAGTATGTCAACTATCCAGATGATGAGTTACAGGTAGCCTCTACTATCGTTGATGTCACAAACGGGAAAGTCATTGCCCAATTAGGTGCTCGCCACCAATCAAGTAACGTTTCCTTTGGAATAAACCAGGCTGTAGAAACTAACCGTGACTGGGGTTCTACCATGAAGCCTATTACAGACTATGCTCCTGCTTTAGAATACGGCGTTTATGATTCAACTGCTTCGATTGTTCACGATAGTCCTTATAATTATCCTGGAACCTCTACCCCTGTCTATAACTGGGATAAGAGTTACTTTGGAAACATAACACTCCAGTATGCTCTCCAGCAATCACGGAATGTGCCGGCTGTAGAAACGCTAGAGAAAGTAGGACTTGATCGTGCCAAGACGTTTCTAAATGGACTCGGTATTGACTACCCAAGCATACACTATGCTAATGCTATTTCAAGTAATACGACCGAATCTGACAAAAAGTATGGAGCAAGCAGCGAGAAGATGGCTGCGGCTTATGCTGCTTTTGCCAATGGCGGTATCTACCGCAAACCTATGTATATCAATAAGATTGTCTTTAGTGATGGCAGTTCAAAAGAATTCTCTGATTCTGGTACACGTGCTATGAAAGAAACGACAGCCTATATGATGACAGATATGATGAAAACCGTTTTGGCATACGGAACTGGTCGAGGAGCCTACCTCCCTTGGCTACCACAAGCTGGTAAAACTGGTACGTCAAACTATACAGATGATGAGATTGAAAACTACATTAAAAATACGGGTTATGTAGCTCCGGACGAAATGTTCGTTGGCTATACTCGTAAATATTCAATGGCCGTTTGGACTGGTTACTCGAACCGCCTTACTCCTATCGTTGGTGATGGCTTCTATGTTGCTGCTAAGGTTTACCGTTCGATGATGACTTATCTATCTGAAGATGATCATCCTGGTGACTGGACTATGCCAGAAGGACTCTACAGAGGTGGAGAATTTGTCTTTAAGAATGGAGCACGCAATACGTGGACCCCTTCATCATCTACACAACAAAGTTCGACGTCTGAAAGTTCTAGCTCAACATCTGAGATCTCGACTTCTCAGTCAAGCTCAACTACTCCAAGCACAAATACAAGCACAAATAATAGTACGACTACCAATCCTAACAATAATACGCAACAATCAAATACAACCCCTGGCCAACAAAACCAGAATCCGCAACCAGCACAACCATAACATTTATTACCCAGAGTATTCTGGGTGATTTTTTCATAGCAGTATCGTATTTATATGATTAGCAAAAGCCTGAGAAGATTTCTTCTCAGGCTTTCTGCGTACTATAAACCTCATTGGAAAAGATGAGAAACTGATTTTGTAATCTTGTTAAGAGGTTTTGTTAAATACTAGTCTTTCTTTGTTTTTGCTACAAAGAGAGCGGATAGGGCTAGGCTAACACCTGCTAGGAAGAGGGCCGAATCAGATTGACTCTCACCAGTTGCTGGCAAGATTTGTTCAGCTGTTTCTAGTCTAGCTATTTCTTGCTTATAATCTGGCGTCTTACCTTGATCGGAAGCTAAAGAGCTAAGTTTAAACTCAGGTTTCTCTACAGTTGGAGCGGCTTGATCGCCTACTGTCGATAATGGTCCTGTGTACTCTGGTACTTCATGTACTGCTGCTTCTACCGCGTTCACACCACCTGTAAACTCTGGTTGCTCAACTGTCGGTGCTGGCTGATCTCCTACTGTTCCAAGTGGGCCTGTGTATTCTGGTACCTCATGCACTGCTGCCTCAGCCGCATTCACACCACCTGTAAAGTCCGGTTTGCTCAAAACTGGTGGTTCTTCATCACCCTTGCTTGATTGAACCGATTCTTCTGTCAATTCTTGATAAAAGCTAGCCAATTCATAAAACTCAGCCTTGCCACCTTCCCAGACTAATTTGACGTCTAGAAGAGAGCCACCATTTCGGATAGCAAAGGTTTGGAGACTAGATGTAATGGCACCGAGGTCTGTCCAACTGTCTTGACCATCCTTGAGTGTTCTAGCAAGAACACGTGCTTTCGCTCCTTCAGGAAGACTGGAAACGAGACGAAGGTGGTTGGCATTGGTTGGCTCAGATAAGTGATAAACTAACTCGCCCTTGTCTTTTTCAGACTTGTAGCTGGTCAAGACTTTGCCGTCTACAAGATTATTGTAAAGATTACCTTGGCTTTCTCCACTACTTCCTTCTACTGTTGGATCATTGATTGGTTTGACAAATTCGCCATCATTGATGACCAATTCTGTAAAGCCTACAAAACGAGCATCATAGTCTGCCGTATAGAGGACACGGAGATAGTTCGCTTTGACTGGTGTCGTTAATTCACCTTCGATGTAGCGATTTCCTGGCATCTTAGAATCATGTGTCCAACCATCTGTCAGTGAATCATCGTGTTGGCTATTAGCCACACCATCTCCTACTGTCACAACATCTGTCCAAGTTTTACCGTCTTGGCTGACTTGAATCTTACCATCACGAAGGTAGTTTTGAGTTCCGTCTTGGATGTAGGCTCTAATCTTCTTGATAGTTCGTTCGCTACCAAGTTTCAAGGTCACATGACCATCTTTATGGGCATAGTCTGAAAACTCAACGAAGTTGTTATAAACACCATCAAATAATTGATCTAGGTTGTTCAGTTTACGAACATCATTGCTTCCGTATGTTGGATGAATGCCCATAGTTGTAGATTCTAGTTTGGTTGGTTGCACTTCTTTAGTCGTCACAAGGAGAGAAGTAGCTGTAACAGCTTGTTCCTGATCTGTTTTGTTGACTAGACGCACATAACGTACCAAGTGGCTTGCTACAGATCTATCAGTCAACTGGCTAGCTGGCGTCCACTCTTGCGCATTTGCAGAGTACTCAAGGCTAAGAGCAGGGTTGGCCTGACCTTGGAGCTGGATGCTCTTGATTTGATGGATACGGTCAAGCTTCATTCCTAGATAGCTATGAGCAGGGAGTTTGGTTCCAGCTGGAATCTGAAGCTCGTAACTGCCCAAGCTATCCACTACCGGCGTTTCCTTCAAGGATTCCACGTTGGTGTCTGTTAACTCACTATTTCCAGAACGTGTCTCAACAGAGAAATCCTGGATACGCCACCAGAGGTCGAGAGCCTTGGTATTGCGTACTCGGATGTAACGAGCATTGATGGCTCTAGTCACTTCCTTGGTTTGCTCACCTGATAGGCGATCCAACTCTTGCCATGCAGTTCCATCTGTAGAATACTCAAGCACACCTGCTGCAAGTTTATCACCCGTTCCTTGGCGAAGGCGAACTTTAGTGACTGACATGACTTCACCGAGGTCAAGTTGTGCCCAGGCATCTACTGGAGTGGTATTGCTACCATCAGCATTTGCCATCATGGCTTCTGTATTGTCCTTGCCATCAGTGATTTGACGAGCTGAGGTATTTAGTTTGTAAACTAAGTTTGAACTTAGACTAACTGTCGTTGCTTGTTGGCTACGAGCTTTTTCAACTGGACGGTTAACTGCAATTTCCTGAACTGCAAACCAGGTATTTTCACGATCTGCTGTCGCAATCATGCGAACTGCCTTGGCCTTGATAGTGAGATTCTCAAACTTAAGAAGGGATTCATTTCCGACATAGCTTGGCTCTTTCAAGGTTACCCAGTTGTCATTTTCATCTTGATACTGCACTTCTGCCTTACTAAAGGTATCACGTGGATTTGCCTGCGTTCCCATTGCAAAGGTCAAGGTTTGGATAGCTACCGGCTTGTTGAACTTCATACCAATATAATCACCTGTCTTGATGCTGTTTGGTGATTTAATAATCGCATGAGTTGCCAAATCACCATCCGTCACTTCTGCCAAACCACCTTCTACACCTGTTCGATTGGTGATAAAGGTGCTGATGATTTGATCTGGATGCAAGACTTTTTGAACTTCAGACGCTAGAACTTCCTTCAAGGATAGGATAAATGGACGAATATGTTGAACACCCAATTCAGCCTTTTCCATATGGTCTACATAATGGAAGGTGTGAGTTTGAGACTGTTCGTACAATTTCAAACCTTTATAGTAACTATCCCAGAGTTTGGCTGCATCGTTTGTAGCCATGGCTTCAGTTCCTGTAAGGAAGGCATCGAGAGCATTCATTTGGTCAATTGCATTATCCAACCAATAGTGAATTTGCGCAACCATTTTTTTATCGCCTGATGCTTTATAGAGTTCGGCTGCTTCTTTAATCTTGGCAAATTCTGCACGCAAGGCTGCACGTTCAGCAGTCACATCCTGACCTGCTTTGAGCTTGGTCATGAAGTCTGTCAATTTTGGAGCCAAGTCTACCGATTCTTCTAGTTTGACGACACGATTATCCATGTTTTGGTTGATCATGTGCTTACCAAGTTCACGGAAGGCTGCAGATACCTTGCTATCTTCAAAATGACCATTTTCTACAAAGTTGAAGGCAATATCATTGATTTTCTTAGCTTCTTCTTCTGATTTCCACTGTTTCCATGAGTATTGAGCTCCTGAAAAGAGGGCAATCTTAGATGGCTCAGACTGTTGCATTGGATTCAACATGATACCAGATAGCAAGCTTGGATCCACATTTGGATGAAGGAATTTCTCACCACCACCTAGAATCAAGTGTTGTTTAGAGTTATCTGTTACAGGCCAGTTAATCCAAAGTGAAACTGGGCGATAGGTCTTGCCACCTGCGGATAGATTGTTCTTGAGAGTTGAAAGGAAGCTTTCAGAGACTTCACCCCAAATCTTACCCCCCGTCAAGGTCATGGATGTTGAACTTGGGAGATTTTCATTGAGGGATTTCAACTCATCTTCACGTCCATTACCCCAATACTGGCCAGGAACAAAGATCATTTCTTTACGAAGACCGCTGTAAGTTCCCTGCATTTCAGTCAACCACTTGGTCATATCTTGCATCAAGCGGTTGTAGCTATTGTAGCCTCCGACTGGGCTTGGAGCATCATCTGCAAGGATACCAAACTCACGGACACCCACTTTCATCAGCTGGGTAAATTTAGCCTTAATGGTTGCCAAATCTTCTTGGTAGTGCGCTTCATTGCCAAAGCGGATACGGTTATTCATGAATGGATGGATGGTCCAGACATAGCGAGTTTTACTTTGATTTCCGACGCGAGCAAGTTCACGGATTTCAGCTAGTTTTTCTTCTGGATAGAGTTCACGCCATTTCTTGTTGTGGTATGGATCATCTTTTGGTGCAAAGAAATATTGGTTCAATTTCAAATCGCCCCCAAAACGCATGAGTTCTGCACGATCTGCATTAGACCATGGGTTTCCATAGTAACCTTCGATGAAACCACGGTTCTTGAGCACTGCGTAATCTTCCACCGTTACATTGCGAAGAACTGGAACTTGACTTTCCTTGAGCATATGTTTCAAGGTTGTCAAACCATAGAAAACTGCATCTGTGTCTTTTCCGACGATGGAAATCGAATTATCCTTGATGCTCAAGACATAGGCGTCAATCTTGTCAAAGAGGCCTGCTGAAACATTGGACAAGTTTTGCTCTGCTTGTGAGCCTTGTCCATGCACTCCAAGATAGATATTGGTTGCGCCAGCGATTGCTGCCTTACCAGTTGTATAAGATACTTGATTGTCCTGCAAGACACTCTTCAAGCGATTACGAGTATAGATATCGAGTTGATCGCCCATGACCAGATTGACTTGCTTGCGAAGGGCTGTAACACCTTCGCCATAGGTTACTTTTTGTGGCGTTGGGAAGACCTTGTACTCTTTCTTGAGATAGTCTGCGCTCTTGCTGGCAGCTGCAATGCTGTCTTCGCTAGCTGGTTTACTTGCAGTGAATTGATCTGCCAATTCAACTGTTCCATCACCTGTTTGGTCTACTTTTGGTTTTTCAGGAGTAGTTGGTTTTTCTGGTTGACTTGGTGCAGGCGTTTCTTGCTCTTCTTTGACAGGTTTCAATAGATGAACTTCGGCTGCACTTGCAAAACCACCAACACCTTCCAATACTTTTAACTCAATCTTGTTGGTATGTACCGCGGCAAAGTTAACTGTTTTTTCTTGGGCATTGTTGTCCCAGTTTCCTTCTGAAACCTTGACCATTTGGCCATCTTTTTGTGCGTAGATTTCGTAGCGGGTAACGACACCATTTCCACCACCTGGACGTGGGAGATAAGTCAAGCCATTGACTTTTTCTGCTTCTTTCAAGGTCATAGTAAGGGTGTATGGCGCAGTGTCACCAGTCCACTTAGTATGCCAGAAGGTATTTGGATCATTGTCAAAGGCCTTTTCAACAGCGCCTTCAGTCGCGTTTCCTGGAAGTTGCTGACTGCTTGCGGTTGCAGTAATCTTATCATTTGAAATCAAACGAGGATTTACAAATGGTTTGTCTGACAACTCTGCACTATGCAAGATTCCTTTGAATCCACCGATGCTTTCAAGCGGTAGTACCAAGCTATTGTGGGCAAAACGAGGGTGGGCTGGATTTGCGATACGCTCAATCTTTTCACCATCCACATAGACTTCTGTTGATTGTGGTTTGGTCACGATGGAGATTTGATAGCGTTTGTTCTTTTCAAGTTTCTTCTTGAACTGGATATGGAACTGTTCAAATTGATAAGCAAGATAGCCGTCTTTATCAGCTAGATAGATACGGTTGTCCCCACTTGTTGAGAAGGTTTGTTCCCCGTCTCCAGTGACAGTCACATCAAACTTCAAGACATGACTTGGACCAACATCACCTGCTAAGCCTTCGATGCTGCTGTCTTTCTCAAAAGCCAATCCCTGCTCGCTTGTCTTCACCTTCTTGCTTGCATAGTTCTTGACGGTTTCAGGATTGATGGTAAACAAGTCGCTTTGATCAATCTCTTTATCAGGATTTGACTGTGGCGCATAAGGGCTTGTTGGTAGGGTGCGTTCTGCAAAGGTCGCAGCTGCACGGTCAGATCCCCAAGTTCGCTCCGCAGTGGTTTGCATGCTCTTGAAGAAGCGTTTAAAGATATCATAAGAGGTCAAGCCTGTCTCATGAAGGTCGATATTGTCATTCCAAACCGCGTGCCCACCACCAAGGATACTTGGATGAGAAGCTGGTAGAAGTGGACCTCCACCTGTTCTAAAATCATTCGGTGTCCAGCTATTGTACTGGCGTTCGTAGTTGGCATAGTCCCCGTAGGCTGCTTGACTATTGCTTCCACTTGGGACACTATATGTCGGCACATCCGTGATGTTAATAATCTTAGCTCCCTGAGCAATGGCTTCATTTGGTCGTTGCCAGCCAATGCTCCAGATATCAACTTCTACTCCGTTCCAATCAACAGGAGTGCTCCCACGTTTCGCACTGAGCGAGCCCCAGATACGAGGGGTATAGCCTTTTCCTTTAATGTATTTGATAAGGTCATTGACATAGCGGCGATAGCTTTCTCTGCTGCCATAGTATTCATCCGTTCCGATATGAACAGTTGATACCCCATGAAGCGGTGCATCTGGTCCATCTAGGAGTTTGTCATAGACGGATTTGACAAATTTAAGAGTTTCTTCGTATTTATTGTCTAGATCGAGCATGGCTACGCGCTCGACATTATGCTTGCCTGCATAATCGCTCAGACTACCTTGATACATGAGGTCTGGGCGAACTTTGACAAATGATAGTGCATGACCTGGTGTGTCAATTTCTGGTACTAGGTTGATATGCAAGGCCTTGGCCAATTTAATCAGATTTTGCATTTCTTCCTTAGTATAATGCTCATCTGATGTCAATTTTTGACCATTCTTACCGACAATATCTGTCTCCAAACGGAAACCAGTCTTGGCATGTTCAAGTACATACTTGAGTTGTTCTTCTGGACTTAAATTCTTACCTGCCAAGTGTTCCTTAAGGAAAATATTGTTATCATTAAGGTGCAACTGCAAGTCGTTCATCTTGTAGTAAGCCATGTTGAGCATGATGTCTACAAGAGTGTCATAAGGGATAAATTTACGGCCTGTATCTAGCATAAAGCCACGGTGGCTGAAACTTGGGAAATCACGAATTTCACCATTTTGGAGGTCTGTTTCTCCCATTTGAAGAAGAGTACGAGTAGCGTAGAAGGCTCCTGTGTTCGTTGCAGCTTCGATGGTAATCACATCATCTTGGATAGTGATGCCATAGCCTTCCTTACCATAACCTTTGTTTTCAACCTTTTTAAATTCGATTCGTTTTTGAGCCTGTTTGTCACCTGTTGCAAGTTCTAATCCACGGCTAGCAAGGTCTGACTGGTAGAAGGTTGCAGCCTGATCAAAGCCAGAATCTCCTGTCGCAAGGACTGTATCTGAAGTGATAGAAGATTGGCCTTCTTTCCCATACCATTGTTGAACAGCTGGTGCTACTTTTGGTTTCACACCCACACCTTCGTCCTGATGTAGACCCTTGATGACTACTTCAAACTCTTTGGTAAAGGTATGACTGTCTCTGATTTGTTGGACCATGACCTTGACGCGTTGATCTGTCAAAGGTTTATAGATACGATTTTGAAGGTCAATCACACCTTGCTTGTTGCTTCCGATGAGACTGACTTTCCCTGGTAAAGTTGGTAAGACAAGAGACTGTCCATCTTCTGCTACTGATAGTTCTGTTACTTGGCGGATATCCGTTACCTTACTACGGTCCGGAACGTTTGAATAAGCTCGAATTTCTTGGATACCAACGTTTCTCCAACCCATTGTGCCCGCTTGATAGTCGTTAATTTCTAACTTAAGATATTTAGCTTGAATACTTTCAGCTAGATCTACTTTCTCATCTAAAACAGGATCTCCAGTCTTGGTATGAGCGAGTTTCCATTGTTTTTCTCCGTTAGCGCCCACGTCTTCTTGACCTGCGTAGTAGAGACTCCAAGATTTGATATTGGGATCATTTTGCCCATTACGAAGACGACGATCCCAGTCAATTTCTACATGCTTGATGAGGGTAGTTTTTGGAAGAGTTAATTCAAAAGTTGGTTTTGGTACATCTTTGTCCGTAGCCCAACGAGTATTGTCATCTCCATCAATAGCTTTATCTGCAGTAAAGTTGGTTCCAGTCTCATGGTTGCTTGCCTGGGCAGTAGCACCCTCGAGATGGTTGACATCTTCTCTATCTTCGATTGTCTTTTCAGCTGGTTTTACTGCTGGTGTAGTGGTTTCCGCAGGTTGATTGTCTGCCTTTGGTGTTTCAATCGGTTTCGGCATTTCTGCTGGCTTGGGACTTGCAGGACTTGTCTCTGGTTTTGCCTCTTCACTTGCTGGAGGATTGGTTCCCTCATCAGTCGCTGGAGTTTCTTCATGACTTGCTTCTGTTGCAGCTGCTGCATCCGCCTTTTCAAGCGCAGCGGCTAAATCATCTGGTAACTTATCCAGGGCTTGAACATGGGTAATACTTCCCTCTGTTTCTGAAGACGTTGCTGTTTCTGCTGCCTGAACCATATTGGCTCCAAAGATACTAGCACCAATCATAACAGAGGCTGCACCGATTGCAAATTTTCTTATACTATAGTGACAGCGTTTCTCAAAAAAATGTCTATCCATCTTTCTCCTATTCCTTTCATCCGCTTACATGAGTAAGCGGTATCATTTCTCCTTTGAAAAAAGGAGAGAACCTAGAGGTCCTCTCCGGCTGTTTAATCCTATTTGATTCTAGTTCTTTTTGACTGCTAAAATCAAATCTCATTAATCTTCTTTACGTTTTGTCGTAAGAACAGCAGCAGATAAAGCGATACTCACACTTGCTAAGAAGAGGGCTACTTCTGAGCTGTGCTCCCCTGTAGCAGGTAGTTTTTCTTCATCTTTAGCTCCCGGAGTTTTGGTATCAGCTACTGGACTTGGAGTGAGCGGGTACTCAGGTTTTTCAACTGTTGGAACTGCTTGATCTCCAGCTGTAGCCAATACACCTGTGTAGGCTGGTTTCTCGTTTACCAAGGCTTGGACCGCATTGACTCCTCCCTTAAACTCTGGGACTTCATGTACAGCTGCTTCAACTGCATTAACCCCACCCTTGAACTCAGGGACTTCATGTACAGCTGCTTCTGCTGCATTGACACTACCCTTGAACTCAGGAACTTCGTGTATAGCTGCTTCTGCTGCATTGACGCCACCCTTGAACTCTGGCAAGTCATGAACAGCTGCTTCTGCTGCATTGACGCCACCCTTAAACTCAGGGACTTCATGTACAGCTGCTTCTGCTGCATTGACGCCACCTTTGAATTCAGGTACATCAAGAACTGGTGGTTGTTCTTCACCCTTGCTACTTGTTGGAGCATCTGGTTTCGTAGCAGAATCTTTTAATTGGTTGAGATAATCTGCGAAGTAGGCTACCATTCTTTCCGTTAAGAGATGGTTATCCGTCGCATATTTCATGCTTGCCTGAACGCTAGCTACTTCCTCTTGATTTTCTTTGTCTGTCAATTTCTGAGCCTTAGCCAAAGCTGCTTCATAAGCTGACATGTCAAGCGGTGTTTCTGCTACCTGTGGACGGGTAAAGATGAGTTCCGCTGCAGATTGGTATTTATCGCCACCATCTCCGTAAGTCTTGGTACCTGTAAGGACAATTTTCTTAGCCTTAATTGTCTTGCCAAAGTCAATGTCTTTTGGTTTGTTGTTATCTGGCCAATCAGTTGCAGTGAAAGTATGTTCCTTACCAGACTCATCTGTCACAACAAGTTTTACATCACGCAAGTTCCCATTTGAACCTGATCCTCGTGGAACATAACGAAGTCCAGTGATTTCAGTAGGTTCTTTCAAGACCATAGTTGCAGGCTTGCCTACATCTCCTCCATTCCAAGATGTATGCCATAGGCTAGATACATTACCATCAAAGGCATTCTCTAGGCCTTCACCTGGTTGAGCTGGCGCATCCAAACTTTCAAAGTCTTCTGCTACCAAGGCTGTTTTCTTCTGAACCAAAGCATTCTTCAAGGCTTCAATCTTGGCAATTTCAGCACGCGCCTCTTCCACACTGATATCATCATCCGCCTGACTGAGGTTAAAGACCGCCTCTTTCAGAGCATCCATAGACTCTTTGGTGTAATTAGCCATGGCTACAGTTGGCAAGTAGTTCTTCAGAGCATTTTCTGTTAACATCTTACCTGTCAGGGTGATTTCTTCGATGTGAAGATTATCCATCATGAAGTCGTTATAACCACGGAAGTTGGCATTTCCGCCAGAATCACCACGAGTATTGCTTGCATTTCCAGTTGAGTAGATACCTACCCAAGTATCGCCTGTTTCTGCACCTGTCACGAGGAAGGTTGCCTTCTTGGCTTTCTTAGAATCTGTCCAAGTATTTGGTAATTCATGCATTTCCAAATTGCTTGCTTGATTACCACGGCGACCAGATTGGAATTCTCCCTTACCGACTACAAAGGCATAGGTATTGTCTGATCCTGCTTCGTATTCAAAGGTTACACGGTAGGTCTTACCAGCTTCAAAACGGAAGTTTTGAGGGATTGTTTGGTAAACCAAGTTACGACGGCTAACTAGTCCATTTGTCTTCAGTGACCAATTTCCATCAATCACATCATCAACTTTCTTACCGTTCCAACCACGTTGTGTATATGGATCGTGCTTTTCAGACAAGTGAGTGCGATTGTCTTCAACACCTTCGACACCACCCACTACGAATGGGAAGATACCCTGAGCAACATTTTCAAAGTCTTGTTTGAAGGTGCCTTTATCTGTATCATGCTTGTCTCCGTACATGCTTGAATTGTTTTCAAAGGTACGAATTTCATCAAAGTAAGTTGCTTCATCACCAGCTTCACGACTCAATGTAAGAGTGACATTTGATACGTCAGATCCTGTTGTAAAGAAGGCATACATGTTTTGGAAGTAACTTGTATTGTCAACTGTAGCATTGTCACGACGATTGTTATGAGCATATGCTTTGATATAGTTGAGAGCGAGTGACTTATTGGTATAAGTAGTCACTTCTTTTTCACCAGTATTCACTGTGATACTTGCCTTAGCATTACTACGGTTATCGACACCTACATAAACAGCATACTTAGTATTTGGTTTCAAGCCAGTTAATTTCTGAGTGAGACTAACTTTTTCTTTGTTTCCTTGGATACGAAGCATTTCATTTGCGCCTTGTGATTTGACAATTTCTGCCTTAGAAGCATCGCCTGAAATGGTCCAGTGTTTCAAGGTTCCACTGTTAAATCCTTGGTCATAGATGTGCATGCCTTCGCTCCATGACATTTCAGGATTGGTTTGTTTTGAACGGTAAAGAACGTATGGTTGATTTGCGAGAAGGTCTAGGGTAATCTTGCCATCTTTTACAGTTAGTTCTTGCTCTTCTGTCTTACCTTGGTCAGTTAGCTTGTAAAGGTAAACCTTGCTCTTTGCCCAATCACTCGGAAGGGTCCAAGTTGTTGCACCAGCTTGCGTATTGAAGTAGTACATTTTTTCCTTATCAGTAGGAAGTTTCTTACCATTCGCATCCCAGTTCCAAGGAGTCAAGTAAGCTGAGCCATCTTGGATGACACGTCCATTGAGCGTTACTGTACGTTCGCGGTATTGCGGGCTATTGACATCGTTTGACTTACGAGTTACAACAACCTTGTTACCTGCTGCATCGACTAGCTCAACCTTCATTTCTGGAGTCCATTTATAGGTGCTACCGTTATCGGTCATGGTAACTGGTGTACCATTTTCCCATTTGCTTACTGTGAAGTGTTGGAAGTACTTAGTCATGACGTCATGGGCAAATAAGTTGGTTACATAGCCATTGTAGTCGCTTCTTCCTTGCCAGCCTTCAAAGTCCTTCATGCTGTAACCACCTAGAAGTGGGTAGTCTGCAGCACCACCGTAACTTCTGTAGTCACCTACCCACGCATCTTTTTGGTGGTTGCGGATAAAGCGCGTGATGGCACTGTTGATACCTTTGTTAGTGTAGCCACCATAGGTCAAGTCAGCTGCCCAATGATGGAAGGTAGAGTCATACTCACCACCATGACCCCACTCAATCGCAAAGCGCCAGCCTTGTTTGTTGATTTCTTTAGCAAGAACGTGAGTAGCCCAGGCACCGTTGTCACCAGATTGGCCATTGCCCCAAACGTCCACATAGATAAAGTCGAGGCCTTCACCAAGTTTATTTTTCAAATCTTCCCAACGTGCCAAACGACCATGTGCCAAGTCATAAGCCGCATCAATGTTGATACCTTGGTCTAGCCAGTTCCAGCCGTAGCTATAGCTTCCATCTGGATTCTTACGAAGAATTTTTTCATTGAAGTACTTAGACTCAGGATAAGTTTCTGAAGCGTTAACGTGGATACCTAGATGAGCTCCATATTTCTTCGCTTTCTCAATCAAGGTCTTAAAGTCTTCAACACCACCGATACGCTTACCAATATCAGCATAATTCAAGTGGCCTGAGTCATGACCTTCACTACCATAACCTTTAAGGAGAACACCTTGCCCAAGACCATCTGTGTGGAGATTGATTTTCTTGATACCATCTAGAGTCATGAGGAATGGGTTTTGTGCTTGAGAACCAAAGTTCATCGCGATACGATAAGCTGTGATATCCTTAACTTTTTCCCAACCTTGAGGGTTGTTCATGATGCTACGATAAGCAATGGCTCCATCCTGCCAATCGACTTTCTTATCCGCATTGGCATCTTCAGTGATAACAACCTTGGCACTTGGAAGTTCCTTGGTGTATTCTGGGAAGACAATGCCCTTATAAGCTTTTTCCCATTGCCATTCAGAACTATGAATTCCTACATAATTCGCATTTCCGACTGTTTCTTTGTAAGCTGTCAAACGAGTCCAGTCATAAGAACCCCCACCGTAGCTGTTTTGAGAATTGCTCCAGACACCTGCAGCAAGCTTATCTGTAGAAACAAATCCATACATGTAACCCTTAGCTAGGTCTTTCATTGGATTGGTTACATCGATATGATCATCCCCGCTGACATGCGTATTGTTTGACATGGTTGCCCCATCAAACTTAGCCCCAGCTTGATCACTTGAAACAGAGACTAAAGCATTACCAAGGAAACTAATAGTAGAAAGCAATTTTCTTTCGTCATCAATCTTTTGACCTGGAGTAACTTGATTGTGGTTGACAATCTTGGTCACATCAAAGTGCAACTGATTATCAACAACTTGCAGACGGACCGTCATTTCTGCATTGATAAGATTAGCATCATCGCGAAGCTTCATCAAGTATTCTGCAGTTGTCTCATTGATTTTTTTGTAAGTAACTTCAGGTGTGACTTCGTGTTTGTTGATAAATACTTTATTGAATTGTTGGACTTGTCCTGGTAAGGTATGGCCATTCAAACTGTATTCTTTCACACGAGGAAATGCTTGGTCAATCACTGCCTTAAGTACATTAGACTGGATCGTATCATAAGTCACCTTGCTATCGTCAACAACCGGACCTGTTTCTTTCTGGGCAGGAGTATCATCCGCTTTTACGCCTTCTTGATTGTCTGTTTTAACGCTGACAACTGTGCGGTCATTGCCATAGGAACCAGCTTTTAGGACGATTTTCTTCTCATTTTTGAGAGTTTCATTAACAGCTGCTGGCAAAGTGACCGTATCAAAGAGTTTCTCATCATTATTCGTTGCATTAAGCTGTCCATCTGATTTGAGGGTGATAGAAAGACGGTTTACAGAACCTGGTTCTGGCGCTGCTACACGTCCCCCCTTATACCAGGTGCTATCGGTTGAAGATTTATACTCCCAGAACCAGCCGTCCTTGTCATAACCAACAAAAACATTGTTCTTGGTGTCTTTAAATTTCAAGAAGACACCGAAGCGTGATTTGCCCTTTTCAGAATCATCTTTGAAGGTTAAATCAACCGTCGCATTTCCATTAGCGTCAACTGTCAATCCTTGTTTTTCAAACAAGGCTGGTTTATCGCCATTGTCGTTCTGTGCAGTTGAAGACAATTGATTGTAGCGGACACCTTTTTCTTCACGAACCGTAACTGTTCCCTGTTGTTCTTTATTCGCTACTGTTTGCCATTCAGGGGTTACTGTCTTAGGTGTTTCAGGTTTAGCAGCTGCAGGTTTATTCTCTTTTGGTTTTTCTTCAGCCGGTTTTTCTTTCTCTTCCAAGTCTGCTGGTTTCACACTTGAAATTCCCTGTATGTGGTCTTGGATCCATTTTAGTTGAGCTGGTGAGAAGAGAATACCGCCGCTCCGTTTTCCAACTACACCATTTTGGTGTACACCGACCAGTTTTCCTTCTGTATCAAAGATACCGCCACCACTAGCGCCTGGTTTCCCTCCTTGGTAACCAATCCCTTGGACACCTTCTCCGTATGGTTCCGCAAAATCAACTGTAGTATTGACAATCGGATTCAATTTCCCTTCTGGATAACCAAAGACATGGAGCTTATCTCCGATTTTCTTAACTACTGGCTTTTTGGTTACTTCAACAGGCGTGTTTTCGAGAACTGTACGCAATCTCACAAGGGCCAAATCATTTTTGAAGCCCTTCAGGTAGCCTTCACGATCCCAATGAATAATATCTTTCTTGCTAAACTTGACATCTGGCAATCCTGGATATGAGATGCTATAGATATCTCCATCCCCTTGGTCATTGTCCACAACCTTACGGATATTGCCATCTTGACTATCCTTGATAAAGTTATGAGAAACCGTTAAGACAAGGTCTTTTGCAACGACAATACCACTACCTTCTCCTGATGGCGTCTTGATCTTAACAGTTGCGCCGTAGTTTAATTCCCCATTGGTAGTCTTAGCCACATCTTCTGGGACGAGCTTCCCAGTATCTTGTGCCAATTGATCTTTGTCAACTTCACGCCCATTGTCTTCGGCTTTCTCCAACTTATCTTCTAATTCTTTTGACAGATTGCTTGGCTTTTCAGACTTTTCTTTTTCTTGAGCCAACAACTCTTCTTCTGTTTGAGGGCCTTCAGTAGTTTCAGCTGAACCAGGATTCTGAGCGGCAACTTCCTTGTCAAAATCGTGCCCCTCATCACTAGCCTTCTTATCCAAATCAGCTAGTTCACTCGGTAAATTAGTTGTTGAACCAACCCTTGCTTGATCAGCCAACACTGGGGCAGTAGCAAAGAAAGTCGCTCCAATCATCACCGAAGCTACTCCAAGCGTAAACTTACGAATACTAAACTTACAACGTTTTTCAAAAAATTGTTTATCCATAAACTCCTTAATCCTTTCACTTTACAGTAAGCGTTTACATTTCTTTTTTAAAAAATACTCCTTTCTCTGAAAGTACCGTGCTTAACTGTCATAAATAAAAAATAATTATGCTTTTAATATAACAAATAATATCTAAGAAAGCAATAGGAAATAGGTAAAATTCACTAAAATTTTCTCTTTTCTGAAAAATTCTATCTCTAATCATTCAGGGCCTTATACTAAAGATAAAAAAGGACTTAACCATCATGTCGATGGCTAAATCCTTTACTTTTTTAAAGTTATTTCACATGGTTTGCGAGATCTTCTTGAGCCTTTTTATTTGACTCTTCTTTTTCTTTCAACCATTTTTCTTGAGCTTTTTGATACTCATCAACTGTCACAGCTTTATCCTGAACTTCTAGATATTTGTACAAGAGGGCTTCGCTCGTACCCTTGTTACCAGAGTATGCAAACGGAAGTGTAAATGGTACCATCTTAGACAACATTGGACGACCAGTTTTAGAAGTTGTTGGGATGATTAAGGCACTGTCGGTCAACCATGCTTGGGCAGCAGCATATTTCTCATAACGTTTTGAAACGTCACTCACTTCTTCCCCGGCTTCTACAACCATTTTTTCGTAGTCTTCCAAACCAACTTGCTTCGCTGCAGCGTTGTTTGTTCCAGAGTCAAATCCTAGGTAAGTCTTTGTATTTTCTCCGACAGATGGCTTGATGATATCAAGGTAAGTAGATGGGTCTGCAAAGTCTGGAGACCATCCAACGTTATCTGAGATATCCCAATCTTCGCCAGCAGCTGTTTCCGCAAAGTAAGTAATGTTCAAGACATCATCTTTTTGAAGTTGTTGAATATCGACAACGACGTTCTCTGACCCTAGAGTAGCTTCAAGCGATTGTTTGAAGGATTGAACACGTTGAACTTTTGTTGTATTGGTTTGGTCTACAGGCATATCCAAGTGGATTGGGAATTTCACACCTTCTGCTTGAAGAGCTGTTTTGGCTTTTGCAAATTCTGCTTTGGCCTTATCTGGATTGTAGAGTCCATCCTGAGCATCAGCTAAGTTCACATCCTTCCACTCGTCACCGTATGTCACCAATTTTTCTTTTACTAACTCACCAAAGTTTTTTCCATCTGCCTGTACAAATGTAGGAGGAACAAACAAGTTACGAAGCAGTTTAGTCGCACCACTTGCACCGTTTACTTGAGAGGCATAGGCGGTTCTATCAAAACCAAAGGAAAGAGCTTGACGGAAGTCTTTGTTTAGAAGAGCTTTCTTGGTTGATGTTTTTTCTTCATCCGTTGTCTTAGAAGTGTACTTATAAGACTGACGATCAATATTCGTACCGACTAAATAAGTAGTAGAGTCTTGTTGTGTGTAAACAATATTGTCTTTAAATGCTTTTTCAGTCTCTGGGTAGCTAGCGCTTGTTGGGAAGAGACGCGCCATTGTAAAGCTGCCATCTTTGAAAGCTTCGGTTGGTTTGTTGGTATCTTGACCATCCCAGAATGATAATTTAACCTTATTGATATGGACATTGTCCTTATCCCAGTAGTTTGGATTTTTTTCAAACTCAACAGAAGATTTAGCTACGATAGATTTGAGCAAGAATGGTCCATTGTATAGGATGCTACTTGGATCTGTTCCTTTAGCGAAATCATCCCCTTTAGAGTTTAAGAACTCTTCATTTACTGGAGCCAAAACTCCCATCGTTGTCTTAGAATTCCAGAAGCTTTCTGGCTTGTTCAAAGTGTACTGAATTGTTTGATCATCAAGAGCCTTAATACCAACTTGTGAGAAATCTTTAATTTCACCTTTCACATAAGCGTCCAAGCCTTTGATTGATTCCTGAACAAGATAAAGACCATCAGATTTTTTATCAGCAGCATATTTAAGCCCTGTTACAAAGTCTTGAGCTTTGACTTCTGCGTATTCCTCACCTTCAGAGGTATACCATTTTGCATCCTTACGAAGCGTATATGTGTAAGTCAAGCCGTCCTTAGATACAGACCAATCCTCAGCCATAGATGGCACAAAGTTACCATAGCGGTCATTTTCAAGCAATCCATCAATCACATTACTAGTAATGTCAGCAGTTGCTGCCTTACCAGTTGTCAAATAGTTGAGGTTGTCAGGGTCTGTTTCATAGATATATGAGAATGTCTTCTCTCCTTTAGCGCTCGATCCTGATCCAGAGCACGCAGCCAGAGTACCAGCTGCCAATAATGTCACACCCGCAAGGGCAAGTAATTTTGAACTTTTCATCATTTTCTCCTTTAAAATTTACATCCCATTATAGACTCTTTTCAAAAAGTTGTCAACAGAATTTTCAGAATTTTTGAATGATTTTAGCATTTTCTGAAAAATATTTTTTTTGATAGATATACTTAGTGTTAAATTCCAATTTGTATAACTTACGATTTCCAAAATACAAACGGTCAAACCAAAGGTAAAAATCAGATTTTTTATCATTTTTTTGCTATGATTAGATAGAAGAAAAGCTGAGGAGGAGACAATGATATTAATTACAGGTGCAAATGGTCAGCTAGGTACCGAACTACGTTATTTACTAGATGAACGAAATGTGGACTATGTTGCAGTGGATGTGGCCGAAATGGATATCACAAATGCTGAAATGGTTGATAAGGTATTTGCTGAGGTCAAGCCAACTCTGGTCTATCATTGTGCAGCCTACACTGCTGTTGATGCTGCAGAAGACGAGGGGAAAGAACTGGATTTTGCCATAAACGTAACTGGAACTGAAAATGTAGCCAAGGCCTCTGAGAAATACGGAGCTACCCTGGTCTATATCTCGACAGACTATGTCTTTGATGGGAAAAAACCCGTTGGACAAGAATGGGAAGTCGATGACCTACCTGATCCGCAGACAGAGTACGGGCATACCAAGCGAATGGGGGAAGAACTTGTTGAAACCCTTACGTCACAGTATTACATCATCCGCACTGCTTGGGTCTTTGGAAATTATGGTAAAAACTTTGTCTTTACCATGCAAAATCTAGCCAAATCCCATAAAACACTCACAGTGGTCAACGACCAACACGGTCGCCCAACCTGGACACGTACCTTGGCTGAGTTCATGACCTACTTGACTGAAAATCAAAAAGAATTTGGCTACTACCACTTATCAAATGACTCAACTGAAGATACCACTTGGTATGACTTTGCTGTCGAGATTCTTAAAGACAGTGATGTTGAAGTAGTGCCAGTAGACTCCAGCAAGTTCCCTGCTAAGGCTAAACGTCCCTTCAACTCAACCATGAGTTTAGCCAAAGCGAAGGCGACAGGTTTCGTCATTCCAACATGGCAAGATGCCCTCAAAGAATTTTATAAACAAGAAGTAAGAAAATAAAAGATTACGACATACATAAAAAGCAGGAGACCATAAGGTCTCTTGCTTTTTAGTATCTGATTATTTAATCACTTGTTGCGTTTTAGCATAGTTAGCCTCGACTGCTTCTTTTTCAGATTTCCACCAGTCTTGGTTGTCTGTGTACCATTTGATGGTCTCTTTGAGACCTGCTTCAAAATTGGTAAACTCTGGCTCCCACCCTAGTTCATCACGAAGCTTGCTAGCGTCAATGGCATAGCGAAGGTCGTGACCAGCTCGGTCCGTCACATGGTCATAAGCGTCAGCAGGTTGTCCCATTTCCTTGAGAATGAGTTCCAGCACTTCCTTGTTGTTCTTCTCGCCATCCGCACCAATCAAGTAGGTTTCACCGATTTGACCCTTGGTCAGAATCGTCCAAACACCTGATGAATGGTCATTGGTGTGAATCCAGTCACGGACATTCTTACCCTCACCATAGAGTTTTGGCTTGATACCGCTCAGGATATTGGTGATTTGGCGCGGAATGAACTTCTCGATATGCTGGTAAGGGCCATAGTTGTTTGAACAGTTAGAAATAGTCGCTTTGACACCAAATGAGCGAACCCAAGCTTTGACAATCAAGTCTGAAGCTGCCTTGGTTGATGAGTAAGGCGAGCTTGGATTGTACTTGGTTTCAGCTGTAAACTTCTCACCTGGGCCTTCTCCATGACCTGGCAAATCTTCACGCAGAGGCAGATCACCATAGACTTCGTCAGTCGACACATGGTGGAAACGAAGGTTATATTTACGAGCTGCTTCCAATAGAGTGTAGGTCCCGATGAAGTTAGTGTAGATAAAGGGGCTCGGGTCATTGAGAGAGTTGTCATTATGGCTTTCTGCAGCGTAATGAACGATAGCATCCGCTTCAGCCGCCAGCTTGTCTACCAAGGCTGCATCAGCAATATCTCCAACAACCAACTCAACACGATCACCTAAAATTTCTTCAATATTGGCACGATTACCCGCATAAGTCAGCTTGTCCAGCACTGTCACATGGACGTCTGGAAAGTTCTTGTAAACATAATGAACAAAGTTAGAACCGATAAAACCAGCCCCACCTGTCACGATAATATTCTTGTATTCAGTCATTTTTATTCCTTAACTTTTTTACAAATCTTCTTTTCTTAGTGGTTTTACATCCTTAAGTAATGGATGATGTTTATCAGCTTCTGAGACTTCTGCTGCTTCTAGGTTTTCCCACTCGATTCCCAAGGCTGGGTCTGCATAGTTGACAAAGGCATATTTAGGCTTGAGTTCAAGTGCCCAGTAGTCATTGACAAGATAGCTATAAGCAACTGTATCCGAGAGGACTTGGAAACCATTGGCTACGCCACGAGGGACAAAGATTCCCTTACTTGCATCAATCTCGGTCTGATAAACATTTCCAAAAGTCTCACCCTCACGCAAGTCCACCCAAGATCCTAGAACCTTCCCATTATCTGCAACAGAGATGTACTTGTCCCAAGGCTCAGCATGGAGGCCTCGAAGAACATTTTTGCGAGAAAAGCTGACGTTATTTTGCAGTTTCCCTTCAGCAAAGAAGCTTTCAGGAAAGCCAAGTGGCACCATCTTTTCCTTCTGGAAATTTTCCTTAAACCAGCCACGATTGTCACCATGAACTGGAATATCAAACTCTAACATACCTGGAATGGCATCAATCTTGCGCACTGCAAGTGTCTTGCCGAAAAAATTATCAGTCATCTAGATTTCTCCAATCAAACGGAGCAAGTATTGCCCATATTCATTCTTCTTAAGAGGTTGCGCCAATTCCAGTACATCTTCACGACTGATATAACCCATACGATAGGCAATTTCTTCCAGATTGGCAACCTGAACATTTTGCATTCGTTGAACCGTTTCGATATATTGGGAAGCCTCTAACAAGCTCTCATGCGTCCCTGTATCCAACCAGGCAAAACCACGCCCCATCACCTCAACAGACAAATCCCCACGCTTCAAATAAGCATTATTGACATCTGTGATTTCCAACTCACCACGTGCGCTTGGTTTGATCTGTTTGGCAATATCCACAACATCATTATCATAGAAATAAAGACCCGTCACTGCATAGTTAGAGCGAGGATGCTCCGGTTTTTCTTCTATGGAAATGGCATTCATGTTTTCATCAAACTCGACCACACCAAAACGCTCTGGGTCCTTCACTTGATAACCAAAAACAGTCGCACCCTTCTCTTTCTGGGCTGCCTTTTGAAGCATTCTGCTCAAACCAGGTCCATGATAGATATTATCTCCCAAGATCAAAGCAACACTATCGTCACCGATAAATTCTTCACCGATAAGAAAAGCCTGAGCAAGTCCATCTGGACTTGGCTGTTCCGCATAAGAAAGTTTAATCCCAAATTCGGAACCATCCAAGAGCAAGTCCTTAAAGCGGGGCAAATCCTGTGGTGTTGAGATGATCAAAATGTCCTTAATCCCAGCCAACATCAAGGTTGACAAAGGATAGTAAATCATGGGTTTATCATAAACTGGCATCAGCTGTTTTGACGCAGCTCGTGTGAGAGGGTACAGTCGGGTACCTGAACCACCCGCAAGAATAATACCTTTCATAATAGGCTTCCTTTCTAGCTAATTGCTTCTCCTATTTTTGTTATTTTTATAAATTCTAGATTGTTAAATTAAGTTAGACTTTTCAAGCAACTCAGAAAAACTTGGTATGGTGTTTAAGAATTCAAAGACTTTCTAGGAATTCTATTTCTTTTATCAGCTATAGCTGATAAATATTTTCAAGAAATATTAGTAAAATCCATTTCGTCTTAATAAGCAATTAATGTTCATTGAGAGCTCGTTGATCAGGACATCCTAGATCTGCAAAGATAAAATCAATGTCATTTACATTTGAAATAGATTTGCAGTTAGAAAATTATTTCCCACAATCAAAAGTTATCGACTTAAAGAGATGGCTGGGCACTTGAGACAACCATTGATTGATAGAAGTCTCAATATCACTTGCTTTTCGTCCATTGGTTTTCAGTGTGATGATGGCTTTTGAGAAGCGTTCTACTAAGGTAATAACCGCACTTTTGTTTGTCTCGCCAACAATGGTATCTCCTTCTAGGTGTCCGAACTCTGTATGAAAATCAGGATAGATATAAGCTCTTTCACGTAAATCTCTGCGAAACGCTTGTTTTCCTCCGACCACAGCGTTTCTTATTGGCTTTATAGTGTTCATAATAGTCATAGGCAGAAAGTCCGTCTTTGAGAAAGTTGATAACATTATAGACGGTCTGCTTTGATCTTCCAAGAGCTTTTATAATATCTGTAACTTTTAGACTCTCTTTGTAGTAAATCTCTATCATTATGAGTTCATTTGTAGTAAGATGTGTATAGGTCATTTATGTTAGTTCCTTTCAGACAAATGTGGTAGTTTATCTGAGACCAACATAGATGGCTTTTTCTGTCTAGCTTAACTTTACAAATTTAGAATCTAATTTTTCATTTATATTATTGAAAAACTAGTCTTTTCTTCTTAACATAAAAACTTCATGCGGTGTTATTGTTCCCGTCAACAATAACAAAGCACCATATATTATTGAATATACTATAACCTTTGACAGTAAGCTGAGTAAGTCATTAGAAATAGATAATACATAAAAAAATAGCAAGTGCACAATAATACCAGTCATAATACTAACAACTAATGGTTTAATTGCTATCCTAAGTAAATCTAAAATATCTAAATATTTACGAGCAAAATAAGTCATCAAAACACAGACTACTGTTTCTACAACAACTAATGTCACTGCTGCTCCTCTATATCCAAAAAGCGGTATAGCCAACATATTAAGGACAATACTAACGACAGCTCCTGACATTACAGACGCGGTAAAGAGTTTGACATTATCTGTAGGAATTAATGTCTGCCTTCCAACAATCTCAGAAAAAGCAATGGGAATCAGGGCAAAGACCACAATATTGATTGCAACATATGATTCGGCATACTGTCTGCCTAAAAAAAGATAAACAAACTCTTGGCTCACAAGAAGCATACCAAATACTGTCGGAAAAGTAATGATACTATTGAAAAGCATGGATGACGACATGACCTTCTGAACTTCTTCATGCTTGCCTTGAGCATATAAATTTGTCATTCTAGGAAGCAATACTGCGCTTAGCGTAGCAACTAAGCTAATTAAAATTGAATTGATATTGACTGCTTGTGTATAAATTCCAACGTCAAACACACTGCTTAAAGAGCCAAGAATAATTCTATCTAACGTATTATAAATCGTAATAGAAACTTGAGGCAAAAAGAAGGATAGTGTAGGTCTAAAATTTGACAGAACTTCTTTCATACTGACCTTTACCAGTGAAACATAGTTTTTTACATTGAGCCACATGACTCCTTGAGAAATCATGGAAGAAAGACTCATAATCAGAATATAGAGATAGATATCCGATGGAGTCTTGATAAATAGGAAGATACAGGCAACACTTGAAATTTTCACGAGCGTATTGCGAATCACGATATTTTTAAAATCTTCAACACCTTGAAAGAGCCAGCTAATATCGAGCATGATAGATAGCAAAGAAAAAATCTGAACTAAAAAATATTGCTGATACCGACCTGGAAACAATAATATATAAAGCAGATAGCATAAAGTTGCTATTCCAGTAGTCATCAGTTGGAAATAATAAATTGAGGAAAATGTATGAGAAACTTCTTCTTTATCTTTATGACTCACTTTTGCAACTTGATTACTACCATATGTTACTATTCCCAGCATACCAAACATGGTGAAATAAGTTGTAATAGAAGCAGTATAGTTATAACTCCCCATAATATTTGGACTGAAAATTCTCGTTACATACGGAACAGTAATAAAAGGAAGAATAATCGTTAAAACTTTATACAAAAAATTATAGATAAAATTTTTTAGAACTTTCAAAACGCCATCCTTTCTTTTATTTTAATCAAATAATATACAAGAGCATATCGTCTATTTTTTAATAAAAACGCAATAAGTCTCATTTTTTTATCATGAGGGTAACCCAATGAATAGGACTTTATAAAACGCTTATCAGTTCCTATTGTTTTTAAATATTCGACTCCTTCTTTCAAATTATTAGCACTCCAAATACCTTCTAAAGCATATTCAATAGCATCCTTCATAACATGAAATTGAAACGTTTCTTCTAACTCCTTAATCTCCCATAAGGATAAATAATATTCAATAATTCCATGAGTCTTAATTGCTTGTAGATATCTATCTTTCCTCAGCACGCGACTCCTAGTTACAGAATTTGGATTATACGTAATAACATAAATACCTTCAGTGATGTAAAGAATACTTTGTGCGTACGTTAGAAGAGGCAAACTTTGCAAGAGATCCTCCCCAATCCAAATTGAACGAAGTTCATCAGCGAGATCATACTCTAATGCTAATTCTCTCCGAATAGCTGCAAAACCAATAACAAAATAGCCGTAACGTAAAAAACCATCTAGTAATTCTTTTTTGTTATCTGTAAACAGTACTTCTTCAGAAAAATAAGATTTAACATATTTTTTTCCACCACGTTCTTTTATTTTAGGGTAAATCACAATATCAGGATTGCTAGACTCAATTTTTTTACTTAAAATCTCAAGTGCTTTAGGAACAAGTTGATCATCTCCGTCTAAATATAATACAAAGTCACCTGATGCCTGAGATAGACCAGTCGAGCGCGCTAAAGCAACACCTTCATTCTTCCTTTTATCTATTACAATAATACGATTATCTAGTTTTGAAAGACGTGTTATGATTGCTAGAGAGCTGTCCGGTGACGCATCATTTACCAATAATAGCTCAAAATTAGTATACGTTTGTCTTAAAACAGAATTAACACAATCTTCGATATACTCCTCAACATTATAAATTGGAACTACTATTGAAAATTTAGTCATTCAACACCACCATATCCTTATATTTTTCAAAACTTAATGAACTCATCAAACTAAATAACAACGGTGTAAATAAGAAAATATTATACTCTACTGATTCCATAGAAAGATAAATATAACATACACTTATAAGTAATAGCATGTACAAATTGAAACGTTTCCCCTGTAATAGTAAGAACATCAAAACAGCAAATATACTGCAATACAATATACCATTTTTTATGAAAAAACCGACCCAATAATTATCCAGATAATAGTCAAGACTATCCCACGCTCTTAAATATTTATAGCGGGTAACAATCTGAGGCATCCAGTTTAGTCCATAAACAGACAAATAAATATGACTTAGATTTAAACGACCAGATACCACTCTATTAATTAAAGACATCCATGTTACATTAGGATCATAATTTAAAGCCAATAGTAGATTAGCAACTACAATAAGCATTTGTAGCATAGCAACCTTAACCCCACTGACCATGTGACGTAATAACACTTTTTTGAAAAGATAGATTGTAGCAATAGCAATAGACATTAGTAAAGCTGTTCGTGAATAAGTTATTTGATAATTCAAGAATCCCGCAACAAATAGTCCAATAGTTATCCCTAATGTTTTTTTTGTATTGTGTACATTCAAAATGACTAAATCTAAGAGAGCACTAAAGACCACAACTCCAGCAGCATTACCATTAATGAAGCCCAATGAATGTATCTCTCCTGCCGTTGTAACTTTAGAATATACCTGATCTTGAATAAGGCCCAGTTTACTTCCGAATACGACTGCAAAAATGAAAATAATTTTATACCAAAATACACGACGCAAAAATATCCTATCTAAACGATTCATAGTCGGGTAATATAATAGGAGATGCAATATCATACGATCAAAAGTAAATGCGTCTCCTATTATGAACTTGAACAATACCAAAGCAATAATAGCAATTGACGCAATGATATGATCTCTTCTCATTCTATGGAGCCAAATATCATAGAAATAGGAAAACATTGACAGAGCCACCCCTAAATTTGAAGCAAGATTCAATACGGAAGACTCCTTATCAATATTTACTAATAGTAAGGTTGCAGAAATTATGAAGTTAAAAATATAACTAAATGTAACAAAAAGATTGTACTGTTTTTCACTCATCCTTCAGCTTCTTTCTTTTAACGCTTTTTCCATTTGATCAATTGCTCTATCCCAAGAATGTTTTGTTATATCTTTACTCCCCTGCTTAGCAATGCGAAATCGTAATTGCTCATCATCAATTAAATTCATAATATTTTCAGCCAGTGCATCAATATCATTAACTGGAGAAAGCAAGGCATTTTCGTTATCTTTAGCATACTCAAACACTCCCTGAAATGCAGTTGAAGCCAATGCACAACCACAAGCCATACTCTCAGCACCAGTAAGACCAAAGCCGTCATTCTTGCTAGCGCATACATAGATAGAACTCTTGTTATAAATTCCCCTTAATTGGTTTATATCTGCTTGTTCTGTGTACAAAATCCAAGATTCTAAATTATCTGGTCTTTTGGGTACACCAAAAAGATGTAACGAAACATTAGAATATTTTTGTTTGACTAATTTAATAGCCTTAAAAGCAATATCGAATCCTTTTTGAGGATTTTCATGATATAACATCGATATACTATATGGATTTCTAGACTCAATAGGTATCTCTATATAGAATTGGTCTGTAGCAATTGCATTAGAAATTAATTTCACATTTTTATCATACTGTCTTACTAATCCTTCCAACCATTTTGAAATGACAATATTGCGTAAGCCCAATTTATAACTTTCAAAGACTTCATCATCGCTAACTGACCAATTTTCAAATCCTTGAATTAAATAAAATTTTCTCCCTTTCTTATATGAGAGATTTTGTACAATAAAAGAGGTTCTTAAAGAAGTAGCAAAAACCACTTCCGCTTCTGGAAAATCTCTTCCATCTAGATAAGGGGTCGCAATTTTTTTCACCTTTTTATCTAATTCAAACCATTTAGGATAGTTAAATAATTCGATGGTTCCTAATAATTTTTTTAGTATATTACTCTTAGTGGTGTTTGTATAATTTGCATCAGTCAAGAATACAATAGTAACATCATGACTTCTTTCAACTAGACGATTTGCATACTCAAATACAATCTTATAACCACCAGCAGGATTTTTCAAGATTAGTGGCAAGCAAAATGTAATCTTCATTGTCTCTGTTTTCCTTTTACTAATTTCGAAATTGTAACAGCATATCTCCTATATAAGATTTAAAACTCGGAAAAAACATTAATTTTCTAATCATCAAAAACGAACGAATCTTACTTTTATTTTTTAAGACTATCTTACGTTCCTCAAAAGTATCGATGTAGGGGGTAATATCAAATACACTATTAAGAATATCTAAATTTTGACATGCTAGCGCCATTTGATAGTTTACTAAATAAGTATCGATGCCATCTATACGATATTCAATACCAGATAAGCGTTTTTGATTAAGCCTCAAAGCAACATTGGTTCCTGTGTAACGTCTATGTGTAAGAATATTATTTGTCGTATATAACCCTTCTTGCAACGCAGCTATATAACAAATTAACCAGTCGTGTGTGGCAATTTTAATCCTTTGTTCTACTAATAAATTTAAATAATCACTGATTTTACTTTTCTTAAAAGCAAGAGACATTCCTGCGTAGTTAACTCTTCTCACAAATTTTTTTATATCTAAATATTCACAATCAGCTTTATAACCATATTGCGGACCTCGAATCTGTCGTTCCTCAGTATCAATAATATCAATCTCTCCATGTATTACTATAGCTTTTTGACTATTTTCAAAAAACTTCAAATACTTCTCAATTTTATTCAACTCCCATAAATCATCTTGATCACACAAAAAAACATATTCATGAGAAGAACGATTGATGCCATCAATAAAATTCATAATATATCCGATATTCTTGTCACGGAGTACCAATTCAAAGTTCACGCTAGGATACTCTTTTTTATAATTGCTAAGAATCTCACAAGTCCTATCTGTTGAACCATCGTCAACAATAACTAATTCATCCGGTAAAACTGTCTGTGATAATATAGAATCTAGTTGTTGCTTCAAAAATTTTTCACCATTGTAGGTAGCCATAACAACACTCGTTTTCATTTTATTTCCTTTCAAAACTAGATTTTACAGGATATCTCTTTTCAAAAGCCTCTAATAATTTAGATTTATAATCCTCAAAATCTTCAATACCATCACCATCATTTAAGCAAATAACTGAATATCTAGGAGAATTAATTTCTTTAATAATATCCAATAGTTCACTAGAAATATCATAGTAATTTCCAAATTTCGTTGAACGAGGACTAAAATGACCCGTACATAACTGCCAATATCTTATAAGCCAATGGTTAATATCATCTTTTTGTCTAAACTTATGCGTTGACACTTCCTCTAATAGCTCTGTCTCTTTACTCCAAACTATGTCAAAAAACTTTTTGTTATATGAAACCGGTATATGATTATCATAAAATCCTAAAATATTTTTCCAAGGTAAAACACAAAAGTTTTTAATAAGATGCTTTCCATATTTAAGACTAAAAAGCTTGACCCAGTTATTCTTAATTACCTCATGCATAGAAAAATACTCATTCAAAATTTCTATATTATTCAATACAATCGAAGCAATACTTCCTTTTTTAGGGACAATAGGACTAAAAACACCAATATCCCTAGGCAATGACTCTTCAAAAAAGTCTTTTGGTAGCAACGGTTTATTGATAAACATATCATCATTAAAGTTAACAAATAATTCTGATAAACCTGGAATCTTATGAAAGTTAAGCTCTATAACGTTGGAATTAAAAGTAGGCAGAAATTTATTATCAATATAATCTTCGTGTTTTACAATCACTAACTTATCACAATTGATATTTAACCAATCAGGTACATGCCCTTCTGTAACAAAAAATATCTTGTTAACCCATGGAGCATGCTGTTCAACCGCTCTAAACCAGTATTTCAATATTCCCCAGTCCCTATATCGTGAACTGGTATTCATGCCGTTATCATGTTGTGGTAGATATGATTGCTTTTTCTCTTTCCAAACAGGGTCATTTCCATCAACCCAAGTTACAACAAAATCAATATTTTGCTCCATACTTTCCTCATCTTCATTCATAGGTCGTAATATAACTATCTGTTGCGTCTTGTTTTGAAATAATTGTTCCAGGATTTCCTAATACAATACTGTTGTCTGGAACATCAAAATTAACGTACGCACCTGGCGCAATTAAAACATTGTTACCAATATGAATTGCTCCAACAACTATTGAGTTTGTTCCAATCCAAACTTTATTTCCAATAGTAGGACATCCTTGCTTTCTCCCTCGATTCTGTTGGCCAATTAACACACCATTAAGAATTGTGACCTTCTCACCAATTTTAGCCTTTGGATTAATCACTATATTTCCTAGATGTTCTATTTTAAAACCTCCTCCAATTTCAGTTGAGGCTGGGATATCAGTTAAATACCTAATTTTATAACATTGAAAAATAAATCTATACAATATGAATAAAGGCAGTGTAATTTTTCTTTCTCGATAAATCTCACATTTTCTCTTATAGCGTACAAAACGATATTGAGATAGAAGATATGGAAACTTCTGCGGCCATCTTTTTTTATCAAATGATAACTTAGTGCTTTTCATTAAAGATCCTCTATTATTAATTAAGATATAAGTTTTGCAAATTTCTTACATGATTATCAAGTGTTTCAATTCTTTTTGTTACTCCTAATCCAGTATTCAAATCTACTTCTTCCAGCGTTCTAAATCTATGAGCACTATCTACCAAATCTTTAGCCCCCACATTTTCAGAAACAAAAACATTAACGCCAAAGGACAAGGCTTCTAGCGTTACTAAACCAAATGTCTCTTTCCAGCGACTAGGAATAATTAAATAATCAATTTCAGAGTAAACCTTATCTAGCTGATCCTGAGAGAAACGCCCCTTTTGTTCAATATATGCTGGCGCAAATTCGTTGGGGAAATGCCCGTATGTATTTATTTGATATTTTGATAAATCAATTTTTTTAGTAAACTCAAGAAAATCAAAGTATCCTTTGTATTCCTCGTCTGGACCGATATAAGCAACAGTTCTCTTAGTACCTTCATTTCGTTTAATGTTATGCTTCTTGATTGTAGAATTAGTAATAGAGATAACTTTGCCTTTAGGTTCAAAAGGTAAGTTATTTCTATAGATAGATTGAGTTAAACTGCTATTGAAATGAAATTTATCTATAAGTTTAAACATTTCAATATAATACTGTTTCAAATCATTATAATCAGTTGTTTCCACAATGGTTTCTATCTCTTGATATGCTTTATGTTTAGGATTTTTATTGAGCTTTTTCATCCACTTTCTAACTAATGGATACAAACTCGATTGAAAAACACGAAGTTTTTTTGTAGATAAAGCATCCACTGACATGATATTCCACGCTAAATTGGAATTATCCTCGTCAAACGAAACGCCATTATAATAAAAATTTGGTATTGGTGCCAAACCATAATAATCGTGTGTTGTATATACAATCTTGATATTCAACCTTTTTGCAGCTTCTAAAAATTCCTTATGTAAACCAATCAATGAGTGGATATGAATTACTTCGGGATTTAGTGTCTTAAGAAATTCTAAAAATATTTTTTCATCGCAACGAATCATTAAATCAACTGGATTAGCAACCCCTCCGAAAAGGGCTAGTGGTAAACTATTAACCAATCCGAAAGTATTTATACCAAATTTCTCAGGTTTTTCCTTTATTCTTGGCTTTTTTCCAAAAAATAACTGACTTGAAGGATATAATGCAAACACTTCATGATGCTGACGCTTTTGTTCAATCATTAAATCAGTGGCATAACCAACTAACCCCCCAGTTCGCTCCGGAGCAAAGCCAATTGTGTAATGTAATATTTTCATATAGTTATTTTGTAAACAAGATTTCATACTCATCAACAATAAATTCCCAAGAAAAACGTTCTTTAACTTGTTTTGTTGACAGTTTGTTCATTTTTTCAATTTCTTCTTGTGACAATTCTTCGCTTGTTTTAATAATATGCTGGAGATTATCTTTTTTCCAATAAATTGCCCCATCTTCACCAACCTCACGATTAAAGCCAACATCTAGTAATAAATTAAGCTTAGTTGATGCTAAAGCTTCAAGAAGCGACGGATTGGTTCCTCCAACCTCATGCCCATGGAAATAGGCAAAGGCATTTTCGCGAATGTACTTGAGCAACTCTTGGTCATAGACAGTTCCGACAAATTTGACCCTAGAATCTTTGTCAAAACCAGTGTCCTGTAACAACTGATCGTAAAATTTATTTTGCTCCACATTTGTGATGAGGACAAAGTCTTTCCTAGACTTAGATTTGATAAATTCACGAATCATAGCTTCGTAGTTGTTTTCAGGAACGAATCTCCCCACCACTAAATAATAGCCATTTTCGCTAATTCCTTTTTCCTGATACCAGTCTCGAACTTTGGCATCTTCTGCTTTCAGGCTTGAGGGAGCTGTATCTGTCCCATAGGCAATATAGGTAGTCTTTGGTTGGTACTGCTTATAATCCTCCCGGATATATTTTTCAATATTTTTACTGTCACAGACCAGTAAATCTGCATGTTTGACCATGAGTTGCTCTGAAAATTTCCAGTACTTACGAACTGGCAGGCTCCACTTTGCTCGCAGCCATTCATGGCCATCTGGATTCACCAGCAAACGGCCTCCGATTGCACGAATTTTTTTCTTAAGCCCAGAAATAAAAGGACCAATGCGACAAGCTAGAATGTAAAAAATGGGAGCTTCGTCCTTGTTTTCCTTAGCCAATTCAATAGCCTTGTTGACCGCTGCAATATCGTAAGCGATGGCACGAGCCGGTCCAATATTAGGTACATCAATGTTGAAACAAATGGCCCCATTATGCTCAAACTGGTCATCCGTGATGCCAGATTTAGCTGAATTTTCACGCATACAAGCAACATAGTATTGTATGTTGCTGTCTTTTTGATATTCGGTTAATTTTTCAACAAAGGTTTCAAATCCTCCATACTTAGCAGGAATCCCCTTTGAACCAATAATATAAACTGACTGTTTCATTTCTCTCCTAACAGGCTGAGGGCACAAATCACTTCGCCCCTTCTCTCATAAATACCACTTTGACGGTCTTTAACAATATTTCAATATCTTTCCAGATGGTCCAATCATCAATATAAGCTACGTCCAGCTTGACAACATCATCAAAGTCCGTGATTTTACTACGACCACTCACCTGCCATAGACCAGTAATTCCAGGCTTAAAACTAAGACGACGTTTCTGTTCAGGAGTATATTTTTCATACTCATCAACTGTTGGGGGACGTGTCCCAACCAAACTCATATCTCCCATTAAAACATTCCAAAACTGAGGGAGTTCATCTAGACTAGTCTTACGGATAAATCTCCCTATCTTTGTTATACGAGGATCATCATCGACTTTAAACATACCACCTTGCATGGTATTTTGTGCAAGGAGCTCTTGTTTCTTTTTCTCAGCATCCACGCACATAGATCTAAATTTATAAAAAGTGAAATGTCGACCATTTTTTCCGATACGAGTTTGAGAAAAAATCGCGGGTCCACCATCTTTTCGAATCATTGGAACTAAAACAATACTCACTAATCCACAAATAAGTAATCCGATAATCGAACCTATGATATCAATGAAACGTTTAGCAATGACGTGGCTTGTCTTATAAAATTTTGTAGAAAACGTAATGACATTCAAGCCTGCCATTCCGCGAATCTTTTTATCGCTACCTAGATAGTTATTGAAAGCATTCAGGTTGACTGTCACGTCAATTCCCATTGTTTCAAAAAGAGAGATGAACCCCCCAATGTCATACTCTTCACTTGGTAAATTGATAAAAACTTCATCAACAACTTCATGGGTAGCAAAGTCTAAGATGTTCTCTGCAGGTACAACGGTTACGGATGCATGCTGAAAATTAGGCTGATCCAAAACACTGACCGCCACCAATTCCCAAAAAATATCTCCCGACTCTATCAGTCTATCTACAACTTTCTCAACTCTGGAAGTCGCTGTTATCAAGAATATCTTTTTACTCCCCTTGAAATTTGGAAAGATACGTCTCCTATAGCGTTTAATACACAGATTCAACAAATACAACAAAATAGAATGTATTGTCAAAAAATAAATCATGCCTCGTCTAGAGATACTAAAACGATCTTCTAAAAAGAAGTTTGAAATACTGATGGCTAAAGCAAAGAAAACGATATATTTTGTAGTGCTGATAAACTCAGCCAAATAACCCCTTTTAAAAAAATCACGCTCATAATCACTGATGTTAAAAACAACAAAATGCAGAATGAACAAGATGATAACAGAGGTGTTCACAATCTCTGTTTCTCTAACAAAACTAAGTAAATAAGCTAATATAATGACAAGAAGACTCTGGATTGCCGCCAAAGTAATCTTCAATCCTTTTTCTTCCATAATATCTTCCCCAAGCTATCTCTTATTTTTTCCCGTAAGAGCCATAAGCTCCATATGATCCATATTTTTCAACCGAGGTATTCAATTTATTTAACACAATCCCTAAGAATGGTTTACTTGTTTGTTCCAATTGTTCTTTGGCTTTTTGGATATCACGTCGATTTGTTTCACCAGCTGCAGTCACCAAAATCGAAGCATCACATTTCTGAGTGATGATAGCCGCATCAATCACAACTCCGATAGGAGCGGTGTCCACAATGATGTAATCGAAGTACTTTTGCAAAGTATCAAGCATAGTCTTAAAATTTTCACTTTGCAACAAAGCTGTTGGATTGGGAGAAACGGAACCAGCTTGAATGACAAACAAATTTTCAACATTCGTATCACATAACCCTTGTGATAAATCTGTTGTTCCAGATAAGAACTCTGTTAATCCTGTAATCTTTTCACGTGATTTAAAAACACCTGACATGACAGAATTACGAATATCAGCGTCAATTAAAAGCGTCTTATATCCAGCACGCGCAAAGGCCCAAGCAATATTGGTAGAAGTAGTTGACTTCCCTTCCCCTGGTTTCACTGATGTAATGGAAATAACTTTTAAGTTATTTCCGCTCAATTGTATATTGGTACGAAGCGCATTGTAATACTCCTCTGCTTTTCTTGCCTTATCCAATTTTTTTTGTGCGATTTCTAACGTTGGCATTTTTCTCTCCTATTTTAATTTATCCAGATTTGGAACAACTCCTAATAATGCAATTTGCATAACATCCTCAACGTCTTCTGGTCGTTTAACGCGTGTGTCTAGGAGTTCAATAAGGAGAACTGTGACAATCATCACAACCGCTCCAGCGAGAAATCCAATCATGGTATTACGACGGATGTTTGGTGAAGATGGTGAGGTTGCTGGGCGAGCCTCTTCGAGTGTCGTCACATCTGAAACCCGTGTAACACTAATAATCTTTTGAGCTGCAACCTCTCTCAATGAGTTGGCAATACGACTTGCTTCTTCAGGCACACGATCTGTAACAGAGATAGATACGATACGTGTATCGGCCGGTACGGTCACCTTGATTTTACTAGCTAAACCTTTTGAAGGAAGATCCAGTTTCAAATCCGTTGCGACCTTCTCCAAAACGTCTTGCGAAAGAATAATTTCGCGATAGTCTTTAACCAAGTAAGATCCTGCTTGCAAGTCTTGGTTGGTCAATCCCGACTTATCTCCCTGATTACGATTAACTACATAGATACGTGTCGTACTGGTATATTCAGGTTTTACGATAAAGCTACTGTAGGCAAAGGCTACTACCCCAGTTACGATTGCTACCAGTGCAATTAGAAATTTCCGTTTCCAAAGAATTTTAAGCAATTGAAATACATCAATTTCCATCATATTTTGTTCTTTCATTGTTTCTCCTAAATCAATTGATCCATTATTATTTTTCGTGGGTTATCTTTGAAAAGTTCCTTCGCCTTATCTTCGCCATACTTTTTAGCAATGATATCATAGGCTTCTTCCATATGAGGTGGTCTACGATCCAAGTTATGCATATCGCTAGCAATGACATGAACGAGATCACGTTCCAAGAAATACTGAGCTCTCTTTTTCATGAATTTGTAGGTTTCTCTAAAGAGTTTTGGTTTCAAGACATGAGAACTATTGACCTGAGTATAGCATCCCATATCAATCAGTTCCCGAACTCGCTTTTCATTATTTTCTAGAGCATCATAACGCTCAATATGGGCAATAACTGGTGTGATCCCTAACATGAGAATATCACTCAGTCCTTTATGTATATCTCGATAGGGTGTATTCATACTAAACTCAATCAAAGCATAGTGACTATCATTAAGGGTTGGAATCAATTTTTTTTCCAATTTTTCGACAACATCTGGCGTATAGTATATTTCTGCGCCATAGGCGATGACAAGATCATCTGCCACCTCCTTGGCCATTTCGCGAACTTTCAAAAAGTTAGTTGCTATTTTCTCTTCTGGTGTCTCAAACATCCCTTTCCGACGATGAGACGTTGAAACAATGGTCCTGACCCCTTGACTATAGGCTTCTCTTAAAAGGGTTTTACTCTCCTCTATCGACTTTGGACCATCATCCACATCAAAAACGATGTGTGAATGGATGTCTATCATGCTACTTCCCCTCCATCACATCTTTGATAGCTGCCTTGGCTGCAGCCAAGCTACTTTCATCAATTTCCATCATATAGAGGTTGCTATCTGGCATAGCGTAGGATGGAAGATCCGTTCTACCAGTTCCTTTTAAGTCTTGGGAATTAACCTTATACTGACCACCACTATCCAACTGTGTATTAATCAAGTCCATCATGGTTTCCAAAGGCATATTAGTCTGAAGAGAATCTTGCAATCCTTGAATAATGTTGTCATAATTCTTTAAAGCCTCTGTCGAGGTTAGCTTCTGAATGATGGCAACAATGACTTTTTGCTGGTTCCGACCGCGGTCGCGGTCTCCATCCGCTAGAGAGTAGCGTTCGCGGACAAAACCAAGGGCTCTTTCAGAGTCTAGATGGACATTCCCGACAGGAAAATGGTACTGCCCATGCAAAGAAGTGAAATCTTGGTCATTATAAACATCCACACCACCTAGAAGGTCAATCAATTTCAAGAAAGAGGTGAAATTCAAACGAACATAGTAGTTAATATCAACTCCATATAGGTTTTCCAAGGTATGAATTGATGAGTCCACTCCATAAATCCCCGCGTGAGTCAATTTATCCTTTTGATTATTTCCTCCGTCCGCAATCGGAACATAAGAATCTCGAGGTGTTGTGGTGAGAAGGATTTTCTTAGTATCTCGATTTACAGTCATCAAGATGTTGACGTCTGAACGAGAAACTGAACTGATAGGTCCGTAGGTATCAATACCACTGATATAAATATTAAAGGATTGATTCTTAGATACCTTTGGTGCCGCAACATCCTTGGTTAGTTTTTTCGTATAGATTTTCTTAATCTTCGAAGCATAATCTGGATACTCCGCTTCAATGATGTTTTCAAAGACACTGTTCAAGACAATCGCTTTCGCATCACCTGAAATCAAGCTCTTATAGGCTGCTAAGTAAGATGCACTTTGTTCAACCGCCAAGTCTTTGTTCTGAGTCGTCTTAATATCCGCTATCAATTTTTGGATATTGTCATTATCCGTTTCAGTCGGACCTGTTACACTCTCTAACTGGGTAACGTTGTTGATTTCACTATCTTTTAAAACCACAACACTCATCGAATACTCTGAGTAGTTTGATGTCGCATTGATGTGATTAGTCAAGCCCACAAATTGGTGCAAAGCAAATAGCGAAACCGAACTAGTCAGCACCGCAAGTACCAAAAAGAAAATCGTGAACTTTTCGGCTTTCTTATATACTATCAAAAGTAGAGCTACGATAGCAGATAGTAAAACTAGAACAGTAGCTAAGATATTGAGATGCCTAAAGGCTAGGATATTATGTCTAAAAATTAAGAACAACAAAGAGCCACTCAATAATAAATAAATGGCTAATAAAGCTATATTAATATTTCGTTTCGCATTTCCCGAACGATTTCTCTTTGAACGTCTACTCATGGTAATCCCCTATACACGTTAATAATCATAATTATTATATCACAATCATGAAAGAAATTCCATCCATTTCTGCTATTATCAGCGTTTTCATTCATTTTTTTAGCTATATTTTGAATTTATGACTTCCATTAACGGAATCCTTGATAAAACAAAAACAAGACCCCTTATTATGGGGCCCCATTTCTGTTTTTATTTGATATGATTTTCAAACTCTTTTTGGCTCTTTTCGATAGCCTTTTTACTTTCTTCTTCCCACTTAGCCTTGGCTTCGTCAAATTGTTTCTTGGTAACAGGGTCCTTTTGCAATCTCATGTACTTATAATTATTTCCGTCACCCTTGATACCCACTAGGGAGTAGGCACGTGTAAACGGAGTTACTTTAGTTACAGAGGCTGTCCCACCATTTGACATAGCAGACATGATTAGAGAATTGTCAATCATCCAAGCTTGGGCTTCAGCGTATTTTTCATAACGCTTAGCGACATCTTTATTCTCGGCATCTGCTTCTTTCAGGAGTTGTGTATAGGTATCGAGCCCCAGACTCTTGATGAGCTCTTGGTCTTCCTTGGCATCAAGGCCAAAAATCTTGAGATAGAAGCCGGTTTCAGCATTGAAGGGATCTAGATAAGTTGATGGATCCTGGTAATCACCAACCCAACCATCAAAGTTTAAGTCGTAGTCACGAGCTGCTGGATTTGGCGCTAGGAAGGCAACATTTCCAAAGTCATCTGTAGAAAGCTGTTGAACATCAATGACGATATTGTCAGAACCTAGTACTGTTTCAAGGGTTTGTTTAACCGAGTTCATACCAGAAACCGCATTTTTATTTGTCTGATCAACAGGGACATCCAAATGGATTGGGAAAGTCACGTCTTGAGCTTCCAATTCCTTTTTAGCTTCCGCAAATTTTGCTTGGGCCTTTTCCTTGTTAAAGTAAGCATCTTGAGCGTCTGCCAAATTGATACCTGACCACTCAGTTCCGTAGTTCACAAGCTTAGAAGCTGTTACTTCTCCAAAGGTCTTATCTCCCACCTGAACAAATGTTGGGGGAACCAGAGTATTACGAAGGGTTTTGCTCGCTGCTTCTTCACCGTTAGATTGAGCAGAGTAGGCTGTTCGATCAATACCAAAGTTGATAGCCTGACGGAAATTTTTATTTAAGATAGCTGTTTGAGCTGATTTCTTTTGTTCGTCCGTTGTTTTAGCGGTATGATTATAGGCTTTGCGGTTGACGTTAAAGTTAAAGTACCAAGATGTCTTGTCTTGTAAGCTATAAACGATATTGTCTTGGTATTTTTCTTTTGTCTTGGCATAGTTCGAACTATTTGGATAGACTCCCGCAATCGAGTAGGCGCCATTTTCAAAGTTTCGAATGGTCATCTCCTGATCTGACCCATCAAAGTAGGCTAACTTAACTTTTTCAATGGTTACTTTATCATGGTCATAATAGTGTGGATTCTTCACATACTCGATCGAAGATTTTGATGTGAAATCTTTTAACAGATATGGACCGTTATAAAGGATGCTGTCTGGTGTCAAGGTACCAAAGTCTTTATCCTTTGATTTCAAGAATTCTTCGTTGACTGGGAAAAGGATACTATTGGTTGTTTTTGAATTCCAGTACGGTTCTGGTCGAGTTAAAGTGTACTCGACTGTGTAATCATCCAAAGCTTTGACACCAACAGTTGAAAAGTCATTAGTCACACCCGTCACATAGTCATTCAATCCCTTGATTGAATTTTGGATCAGATCCATGGCTTGCCCCTTGTTGTCCGCAGCATATTTGATCCCAGCAACAAAATCCTGAGCCTTGACTGATGCATATTCCTCACCGTCAGCTGTATACCATTTGGCATCTTTTCTAAGCTTGTAGGTATAGGTCAAACCATCTGATGAAACAGACCAATCCTCCGCAAGAGCAGGTACGAGGTTCCCATAGCTGTCATTTTCTAGCAAACCATCTACGAGATTGGTAATAACGGCAGTGTTATCTGCATAATAATCTAGAAGATAGTTGAAAGTTGTTGGATTCGCACTAAATGTTGATGAATAAGTGCTAGTATTTGTGTTGAACTGTCCACATGCCGAAAGCAAAATCCCTGTCGCTAAGACAAGACCTGTCCCGATTAGTCTTTTTTTCATTTTCATCATCTACTCCTCAATTACTCCTCAATGTTACGTTTTATAACATAACCGTATTTTATCAAATTTATTCAAAAATGTAAAGTTACTGCTTTTATGACAACTGGTGTCTCAAAACAAAAAGGAAGCACAGTTTCCTGCAACTTCCTTTTCTGTTTATAAATTACTTGACGTGTTTTTCAAGTTCTTTTTGGTATTTGGCATTTGTTTCGATTTTTTCTTGTTGCCATTTCTTGAAGGCTTCTTCGTATTCTTTTGCAGTCACAACGTCATTTTGCAATTCCAAACCTTTGAACACAAATGGGTCTCCCTTGATTCCGACTTGAGAGTACGCTTTTGTGAATGGTACAGTTCGGCTAACAGTTGGAGAACCACCTGAAGAAGCAACTGGAATCAAGAGCGAGCTATCAGACACCCAAGCTTGAGCTTTGGCGTATTTTTCATAACGCTTATTGAGGTCGCTAGTTTCAGCTGCAGCATCATCCAAGAGTTTCTTGTATTCGTCCAGTCCAACTTGAGCCATCACTTCTGGATCTTTTCCGCGAGTGATTCCCAAGTGTTTAAGGGCAGAACCCTTCTTGGCATCAAGAATGTTTAGGTAGGTAGCTGGGTCTTGATAGTCTGGTCCCCAACCAGTTCCGTTCAAATCATAGTCTTTTTGAGATGGCACCTTGGCTTGAGACGTAATGCTCATTTTTTCATTATCGGTCATTTGAAGGACATCGACAATGACATTCTCTGTACCAAGTGATGATTCGATTGACTGCTTGAGTGAATTGGTTTGCTGAACCGCGATTACATCTGTTTGTTCAACCGGAATATCCAAATGAATTGGGAAGGTAACACCCTTGGCTTGCAATTCTGTCTTAGCTTTAGCAAAGGCTGCCTTAGCCTTTTCAGGACTGTAAATCGTATCTTTGCCATCTGTAAGAGCTACATCTTTCCACTGGTCTCCATATGAAACGAGCTCTGCCTGAGCCAACTCTCCAAAAGTTTTTTCACCTACTTGAACGTAGTCATGAGGCACTAGGCTATTACGGATAATCTTGTCCGCACCTTCTTCACCATTCAACTGAGCCGTATAAGAATGACGGTCAAGGGCAAAGTTCAGCGCCTGACGGAAGTTCTTATTAAGAAGAGCTTCTTTTGTTGATGTTTTTTGAGCTTCGTCTGTTTTAGCTGTTTTATTGTAAGACTGGCGATTTACGTTAACAGTGAGGTAGTAGCTTGTCGCTTCTTGTGGACTGTAGACAATCTTATCGCCGTACTCTTTTTTAGTTGACTCAAAATTTGAGCTTGTTGGGAAGAGACGAGCTGTTGTATAAGCACCCTGCGTAAAACTACGAATCAAAGATTCTTGGTCTGATCCATCGTAGAAAGTTAGTTTAATGTTGTCAATCTTAACATTGTCCTTATCCCAGTAGTTCGGATTCTTTTCATATTCGATGACTGATTTTGAAGTCAATGATTTCAAGAAATAAGGACCGTTATAAAGAATACTTGATGGTGTTGGCGCACCGTAGTCGCTCCCTTTAGAATTCAGAAACTCTTCATTTACTGGAAGCATGGTCGCAGTTGTGACTTTAGAGTTCCAGAAACTTTCTGGCTTGTTGAGCGTATATTCTACTGTGTAATCGTCAACAGCCTTGACTCCTACTGTAGAAAAGTCATTGCTTTCTCCACTAATGTAGGCAGCTAATCCTTTGATAGAATCTTGAATCAAAGTAAGACCATCTGATTTTCCATCAGCTGCGTGTTTTAGACCCGTAACAAAGTCCTGAGCCTTGACTTCAGCATACTCTTCTCCCTCAGAAGTATACCATTTTACACCCTTACGAAGTTTGTAGGTATAGGTCAAGCCATCTTTAGAAACGGACCAGTCTTCTGCAAGCGATGGAATTAAGTTTCCATACTTATCATTTTCCAAAAGGCCATCGACAACGTTCGCTATAACATCAGAAGTTGAGCTCTTGCTCGTCACACTGTAGTCCAAAGATGATGGATCCATAGCGTAGACATATGAAAATGTCTTGGGCGCATCAGCCTTTTTTTCACTTTGCCCACAAGCAGTTAACAGAAGGGCTGCACTCAAAACAGCACCTGCTCCTAAGAGCCACTTTTTCGATCTCATAAGTAATCTCCTTTAAGATAGTATTTTCACCATTATACCCTATTTTTTTATAAAAGCAAGGGCTTTCGCATAATTTTTTAGAAAATTCTAACAAATATTTTTTAAAGACTTTTCTACATATTTTTCAGTAAAAGAACCTCAAGTGTACTGAACCCCAAACGCCTTTTTACCACTTTCAAATTTTTGGGGAGTTCTCCAATCCCCTCTTCCTACAATTTATTTTTAGCTCTTTTTCTTTACAATAATAATATTTTATGATACAATGTAAGCGTATACATAAAAACTAGTTCAGTAGGTGAACTAATAGAATTCATCACTTTAGTTTTTCGATTCCAATTTGTTTATAGAAAGGAGAATTCTTATGATATATACAAAATTGGTGTTGTTTATTACCTTTCTTGTAATAAGCTTGTTACCTGATAAGATTTTTGGAAAAAATAAAAAAATTTGGAAAATAGTTCTTGCAATATTGATGGCGGCAACAGCATTATCATTTATGTACTAAGTTATTTTAAGAATGTAGGGAAACAAACCCTACATTCTTTCTTTTTAGCTTTTTCCTGTATCACAATGCATTATTTTAAAATACTATATCTTATATTTGTTTTTTGAGTATAAAGGAAACTGTCCCAAAAAGCGTGTGGAGTTTATAGTATCAACATTTCCGATGATATCAATTTTCTCGACTTCGCCTACTTTCACACACTACCATGTATATCATCCGTTTTGATTATCTCGCACTTTTATCGCATATAAAATTTCAACTTCACCAAATTTATAATAAGTGAAAGCTATGTTAAACCGGGCCTTCAGTGAGGATCATTACACAAATACGATTCTCCATAGCGATCAAGGCTGGCAATACCAACATGATTCTTATCATCGGTTTCTAGAGAATAAAGGAATTCAGCCATCCATGTCACGCAAGGGTAACAGCCCATACAACGGCATGATGGAGTCCTTCTTTGGCATTTTAAAATCCGAAATGTTTTATGGTTATGAAAAGCACTTTAGGTCTTTAGAAGACCTTGAGCAAGCTATTGTGGACTACATTTATTACTACAATAACAAACAAATCAAAGTCAAACTAAAAGGACTTAGCCCTGTGCAATACAGAACTAAATCCTTCGGATAAATAAATTGTCTAACTTTTTGGGGTCAGTACAAAGCATCAAAGGCTTGAGGTTCACTTATTTTAATCCGTTAGTTCCACACAGAAAGCATCCCATGGAGCCAAGGTTTGTTTTTCAACTGCTTCTTGAGTCACAGTGTTTTCAATCAAGACAGATTTAACTTTTCCTTCTACTGAAAAGTTTTGTTTTTCATTGGACAAGTTAGCCACAACTAGGAGGCGACGGTCACCGTCCTTACGGATATAAGCAAAGACCTTATCAGCTGTATCAAGCAATTCAAAATCAGCTCGAATCAGCCAACTATTCTCCTTACGGATTTGAACGAGTTTTTGATAAGTATAGAAGATCGAATCTGGATTTGCTAGTGCTTCTTGAACGTTGATTTCTTCGTAGTTTGGATTAACTGCCAACCAAGGTTGACCAGTTGAGAAACCAGCATTTTTGCTTTCATCCCATTGCATCGGGGTACGGGCATTATCACGTCCGATGACACGGATACTGTCCATAATTTCCTCGAGCGGAACACCTTTTTCAAGAGCCTCACGCGCATAGTTAAGGGATTCAATATCTTCTACTTGGTCCAGTGTTTCATACGGATAGTTGGTCATCCCAATCTCTTCACCTTGGTAGATATAAGGAGTCCCTCTCATGAGATGAAGCAAGATTGCAAAGGCTTTGGCAGATTTTTCGCGGTATTCTTGATCATTTCCCCAAATTGAGACGATACGAGGAAGATCATGATTGTTCCAGAAAAGGGAATTCCAGCCGTCTTCAACTCCCAACTCTGTCTGCCATTTGTTGAAAATTTCTTTCAACTTACTGATATTCAGTTCTTTTTGATAGTGCCACTTAGGTTGCCCTTCCTGATACTGAAGACAGATATGCTCAAACTGGAAGACCATAGACAATTCTTGACCCTTTGGATCAGAGTAGAGTTTAGCAATTTCTGGCGTCGCCCCCCAAGTTTCTCCCACTGTCAAGAGATCTTTATCCCCAAAAGTTGCCTGATTCATTTCCTTGAGATAAGGATGGAGCATAGGACCGTTATTCACTACCTTCTCATCAGGAATTTTCCCAATCATGTCAATGACATCCATACGGAAACCACCAATTCCTTTATCAATCCAGAAGTTCATCATCTCATAAATTTTCTGGCGAAGTTTTTCATTCTCCCAGTTGAGATCGGGCTGTTTCTTGCTGAAAAAGTGAAGATAGTATTGACCTGATTTTTCATCGTATTCCCAAGCAGACCCACTAAAGATAGACTCCAAATCATTGGGCTCATCCCGCCAGATATAGTAGTCTCGCTCAGGGCTGTCAGGATTTTCACAGGCATCCACAAACCAAGCATGCTCATCCGAGGTATGATTGACCACCAAGTCCATGATGATACGGATATCACGCTTCTTAGCTTCTGCAATCAGTTGGTCCATGTCCTCCATGGTTCCAAAAATAGCAGCAATCGCTTGATAATCGGCAATATCATAGCCATTATCATCCATCGGACTGTCATAAACGGGAGAAAGCCAAATCGCTGTGATTCCTAACTTAGCTAGATAGTCTAACTTACTAGTAATTCCTGGCAAATCGCCAATTCCATCTCCATTACTATCCATAAAACTCTTTGGATAGACTTGATAAACTACGGCATTGTGCCACCATTTTTCTTGCATCTGTTTACCTCATTATTTTAATAATCTATAGTCTATGATAGCGCTTTTCAGAGTTTTGTGCAAGCGTTTGCCTAATCTTTTTGATTTCTTTTTTAGCTCCGTAGTTTCCTAACTCCCATTTTTTTTATATAATAGAGGTCAGAGGTAAAAAAATGAAAAAACAAGCTTTTAGTTCTGAACAATATTTAAATCTACAACGCGACCACATTTTGGAGCGCATTAACCAATTTGACGGCAAGCTTTACCTAGAGTTTGGCGGCAAAATGTTAGAAGATTTCCACGCTGCTCGTGTACTGCCTGGTTATGAGCCTGACAACAAGATCAAGCTCTTGCAAGAGTTGAAAGAGCAGGTTGAGGTTGTGATTGCCATTAATGCTAGCAACATCGAGCATTCCAAAGCACGTGGCGACCTAGGCATTTCTTATGACCAAGAAGTTCTTCGCTTGATTGACAAATTCAATGAGCTGGGAATTTTTGTTGGTTCGGTTGTCATCACACAATACGCTGGTCAACCCGCTGCAGATGCCTTCCGTAACCAGCTCGAGAAAAATGGAATTGATTCTTATCTCCATTATCCAATTAAAGGATACCCGACTGATATGGACCACATCATTTCTCCAGAAGGTATGGGGAAAAACGACTACATCAAAACCAGTCGCAACTTGATTGTCGTAACTGCTCCTGGACCTGGTTCTGGAAAATTGGCAACTTGTATGTCCAATATGTACCACGACCAACTCAATGGCATCAAGTCTGGTTACGCTAAGTTTGAAACCTTCCCAGTCTGGAATCTGCCCCTTCATCACCCTGTCAACTTGGCCTACGAGGCTGCTACAGCAGACCTAGACGATGTCAATATGATTGACCCTTTCCATCTCCAAACCTATGGAGAAACAACGGTCAATTACAACCGTGATATCGAAATTTTCCCAGTGCTTAAACGTATGTTGGAACGCATTCTCGGTGAATCTCCATACGCTTCACCGACAGACATGGGTGTCAACATGGTTGGTTTTGCTATTACAGATAATGAGGCTGCTATCGAAGCTTCTAAACAAGAAATCATCCGCCGTTACTATCAAACAGTTCTTGACTTCAAGGCTGAAAAAGTTGGGGAATCTGCTGTCAAGAAGATTGAACTTCTCATGAACGACCTCGGTATCATACCTGCAGACCGTCAAGTTGCTGTCGCAGCACGTCAAAAGGCTGAAGAAACTGGCGGACCTGCCCTAGCTCTCGAATTGCCATCTGGCGACATTGTCACTGGTAAAAACTCAGAACTCTTTGGTCCAACAGCTGCTGCCTTGATCAATGCCATCAAAAAATCAGCTGACATCGCTAAGGAAGTGAAATTAATCGAGCCTGAAGTTGTCAAACCAATCCAAGGTCTTAAAATCAATCATCTAGGCAGCCGTAATCCGCGCCTGCACTCAAATGAAATTCTCATCGCACTTGCAATCACAGCTATGGAAAATCCTGACGCCGCACGTGCAATGGAGGAACTGGGGAACCTCAAAGGAAGCGAAGCCCACTCTACCATCATCTTGACAGACGAAGATAAGAATGTCCTTCGCAAGCTAGGTATCAACGTAACCTTTGACCCATACTACCAATACGATCGCTTGTATCGTAAGTAAAGGTTCAAACCTCTCCACCCTCGGAGAGGTTTTCTCTCTGTTTCAATAGCTGGCTTTATGTTATAATAAGAGAAGAAAACTGAAAGGATTTACCATGTCAAAAGAAGTTATTGTTGAAAGTTTTGAACTTGACCACACCATTGTTAAAGCACCCTATGTCCGCTTGATTGGGGAAGAAACAGGGCCAAAGGGAGATGTCATCTCCAACTTTGATATTCGCTTGGTGCAACCAAATGAAGACTCTATCCCTACCGCTGGCCTTCACACTATCGAGCACCTCTTGGCCAAACTCATCCGTACCCGAATTGACGGTATGATTGACTGTTCGCCATTTGGTTGCCGTACAGGCTTCCACATGATTATGTGGGGACGCCATACTAGCGCCGAGATTGCTGCTGTTATCAAAGATTCGCTCAAGGAAATCGCTGAAACTACTACTTGGGAAGATGTCCCTGGAACAACTATCGAATCTTGTGGAAACTACAAGGACCACAGCCTCTTTTCTGCTAAAGAATGGGCTAAACTCATCCTGGAACAAGGTATTTCAGATGATGCCTTTGAACGCCATGTCATCTAAACGCAAAAGAACCAGTTACAATAACTGGTTCTTTTTTATTATCAAAATCTCGAGTTAGGCTTTTTCTCGAATGACCAAAACGCCATCTTCCATATCTGCTTCCAGATGTTTAGCATCTAGGTGATCCAAGTGGAAGTCCGTCACCTTATCACGGATTTGTTGTTCGACTACGCGTCGGAGAGGACGAACACCCATGACTTCGTCATAACCTTCTTCTGTGATAAAGTCCTTAGCTGCTTGGCTGACTTCCAAATCAATATCTTTCTTAGCCAAGGTTTGGTTTACTTCAGCCAACATCAAGTCCACAATCTTAGAAAGGTCTTCCTTATTTAAGTGTGAGAACTCGATAACTGCGTTAAAGCGGTTAAGAAACTCTGGACGGAAGAATGGTTTCAAGCGATCCATCAACTCTGGTTTATCTGCATCTTCTGTCAAGTTGGCTTCATAGCCAAATCCAGCATTTGATGTCGCGATAATGACAGTGTTCTTGAAGTTCACGGTATTTCCTTGGCCATCTGTCAAACGACCATCATCCAAGACTTGGAGGAGGAGGGTGATTACTTGAGGATCAGCCTTTTCAATTTCGTCCAAGAGAATGATAGAGTATGGATTACGACGAACTCGTTCTGTCAAGGTATTGCTATTGTCATCATACCCCACATAACCTGCTGTTGTACCGATTAACTTAGAAACAGCTGTGCGGTCACTATATTCAGACATATCCAAACGGATAATCGCATCCTTGGTTCCAAACATATCGAGCGCCAATTGCTTAGCAAGCTCGGTCTTCCCAACCCCAGTAGGCCCTACAAAGAGGAAGCTACCGATTGGGCGATTGCCTTCATCAAATCCTGCACGGTTACGACGGATAGCACGAGCCACTGCTTCTACTGCCTTATCTTGGCCGATAACCTTGTGTTCCAAACGATGAGCCATATCTTTCAAACGTTCGATGTCTGATGCTCCCATTTGTGATACCGGAATACCAGTCATACGTTCTACAGATTCAGCCACATCGTTGACACTCGCAGTCACCTTCATATCTTCTGTGTGGTTTTCGATTTTCTTTTCTAATTCTGCAATGCGTGTTTTAGCATTAAGAGCTGCTTCGAAATCTTCTGCCTCAACTGCTTTTTCTTGCTTGTCCTTTTCTGCCTCGATTTCCCGTTCGACAGCATGAACATCTGTTACTGGATGTTGAGCTGCCAAGTGAGCTGCCGTTACATCGACAAGGTCAATAGCCTTATCTGGCAAGCTGCGTTGAGGAATGTATTGGACAGAATAATCCACTGCTGCTTTCAAGACTTCGTCTGGCAAGATGACATTGTGGTGTTGTTGATAGAGGTCACGAATTCCTTGAAGGATTTTAAAGGTATCCTCTGCTGAAGGAGCATTAACCTTCACTTCGTTGAAACGACGAGCAAGAGCTGCATTTTTCAAGATAGTGTTACGGTATTCGTCTTGAGTTGTCGCTCCAATAACGGTCAATTCACCACGAGAGAGGGCTGGCTTGAGAATGTCCGCAAGCCCCTTAGAACCACTGTCTCCACCAGTGCTACCAGCACCAAGGATTTGGTGGATTTCATCAAAGAAGAGGATAATATTTCCTGCTTCTTTTACTTCATTGACCAAGTTTTGAACGTTTTCTTCAAAGCTACCACGGTATTGAGTACCAGCCTCAAGACCTGAGATATCAATAGAAATAATTTCCTTGTTCTTGATGGCAGCTGGAACATCTCCATTCACAATAGCTTGTGCTAGACCTTCGACAACGGCTGTCTTACCAACACCTGCATCTCCGACAAGTACAGGATTGTTCTTGGTACGACGTGAGAGGATTTCAGCTGTTTCTTGAATTTCCTTGTTTCGTCCAATAACAGGATCCAACTTACCTTCACGAGCTTCTGCGGTCAAGTTTCGACCTAGTTTAGCAAGGACACCATCTTGTTTCATGCCTGAAGCCTGTTGCTGCATTTGCGCATCAGATTCTGCATTTCCTGGTAATTGCCCAGTTGCACGATACTGAGCAAATTCCTCAGGTGTCACTTCTCGTCCATTAATCAAGTATCGACGGTTTTCAGAACTGTATCCTCGCATACCACCCATCAATTGGTTAAATAAATCATCCATGTTATTAAAGTTATTAAAGTTGTTGTTCATATTCTTTACCTCGTTTATTGTTAATTATTTGCGATCTCTGATATTGACTATCTTTGACCTTTGTTTTAAAAATTTTAGACTAGCTAACTAGCTACCCTACGTATAATTTCTGGTTTTTCTCTTTTAAATAAGCCTTTTATCATCTTCTTTTCAAAGTCTGTTAGATTAAACATAGGCTTCACCCCTTTCTAGGGTATCTATCGTACATTTTCAAGAAATAAAATCATTGAAAATGAGGTTTTTTAAGGAAGTCATTTTCCTTATGTTTCTACTATACCACTTTGGTCAGTAAAAGTCAATAACTTCTTGACCAAATTTGACTATTTTTTAAAAAGTTTTTAAAACACAAGAAAACCAGTTAGATTAACTGGCTTTCTTTCTATATTCTAATTGAATCTTAGCTCAATGCATCATCCATTGAGAGAACTTCGTGGAAGACACGTTGTGTCAATTCAGTTTTTTGTTCTGGAGTGAGATATTTGGTGTTTACACAGTATCCTGAGATACGAACGATGACATCTTCGCCATTCATAATCTTGTCATAAACATCTTTCAAGTCCATTACGTTCAAGTTACAGTGTTGTCCACCGTTTTCGAAGTAACCATCAAGGATTGTTACTAAGTTATCCACTTGTTCGTCACGAGTTTTACCAAGAGCACGAGGTGAAACTTGAGTTGTCAATGAGATACCATCAGCTGCGTAACCAAAGTCAAGGCTAGCAAGTGAGTTCAAGTTTTGCAACCATCCACCTTTAGCTTTGTTAGATGGGTTAGCACCTGGTGAGAAGAATTCAAGTTTAGACAAGTTCACAGAACCATCTTCGTTGAGGTATACACCTTTGTGGACTGGTGAGTTACCAGTTTGTTTAGAGTAAGCAACGTTAGATGTGATGGTCAAAAGTGATACTGTAGCTTCTGCGTTCTTGTAGAGTTTGTGGCTACGTAGACGAGTTGTGTAAGCTTCGATCAACCATTCTGCCAATTCGTTTGAACGTGGGTCATCTTCACCCCAACGTGGGTATTCACCGATTGTTTCGTAATCGTAGATGTAGCCATTTTCGTCACGGATTGGTTTAACTGTAGCGTACTTGATAGCTGACAATGTATCAACTGTGTTAGCAAATCCACAGATACCGAATCCCATGTTAGCGCGTTGTTTAGTTGGCAAGAAGGCCATTTGAACAGCTTCGTAGTTGTACTTGTCAGTCATGTAGTGGATGATGTTCAAAGCATCTACGTAAGTGTCAGTCAACCAGTCAAGAGATTTTTCGAAGTTGGCTTTAACTGATTCGAATTCAAGAACTTCGTCACGGATAGGATCGATGTCAAATACCTTGTAGTCTTTGTGAACATCGTCGTAACCACCGTTCAAACCAGTAAGAAGGGCTTTAAGAACGTTTACACGAGCACCGAAGTACTGGATGTTGTGACGTTGATCTTCGTTTTCTGGGTCAAGTGGAGATACACAACATGAGATACAGCTCATTTCACCGTATCCGTCTTTAGCCATTGTTGTTACACCTTCGTATTGGATAGAAGAGTGTTTGTGGCTCATGTGCATACAGTAGCGACGGAAGTTGTAAGGCAATTTGTCAGTCCAAAGAACTGTCAAGTTTGGTTCTGGTGAGTTGCCGATGTTGTCAAGAGTGTTCAAGAAACGGTAGTCCATCTTAGTAACACGGTGACGACCGTCGTTACCCATACCAGCCATAGAAGTTGTGATGAAGGTTGGGTCACCTGAGTACAATTGGTCATAAGCTTTTGTACGAGCAAATTTAACTGTACGAAGTTTCATAACGAAATCATCAACAAATTCTTGAATTTCTGATTCAGTAAATGTGCCACGAGCAAGGTCACGTTCTGCAAAGATATCCAATACGATTGGCACACGACCTAGAGATGTAGCGGCACCATTAATCACACGGCAGACAGCCATGAAAGCGATGTTAACCCATTGGATTGCTTCTTTCACGTTCATCGCTGGTTTGCGAACGTCAACTCCGTAAAGGTCACCCAAGCGAACAACTTGTTGCAATGCTTGGTATTGAAGGTTGATTTCTTCACGAAGACGAATTGTTTCTTCATCGATTTCTTCGATTGAGTTCCAGTCGTTTACTTTTTCTTGCATCAAGTAGTCTGCACCATAAAGAGCAAGACGTGCGTAAACACCGATGATACGTCCACGTGAGTATGCATCTGGAAGACCAGTTACAGTGTGAGCGTGGCGAGCACGACGGATGTTTGAAGTGTAGGCACGGAAGATACCGTCGTTAACTGTTGTTACATATTTAGTAAAGATTTCGTGAACAGCTGGATCTGGTTCGTATCCATTTTCTTTCAAAGTAGTTTCAGCCATACGGATACCACCTTTTGGCATGAAGTTCAATTTGAAGAGTTCATCATTTTGGATACCAAAGATCAATTCGTTTTCTTTGTCGATAAATCCGGCAGGAATATCAGCAATAGATGTTGGACGAGTGTCCATTGGGAAACGAGTTTCTTCGTAGTGAGCCTTAGTTTCTTCTACAATTTTTTTGATGTGAAGTGAACGTTCTGTTGGTCCAGCAAGGAAGCTTTCATCTCCATCATAAGGTGTATAGTTAGCTTGAACAAAGCGAGAAATACTTGCTTTTTCTTTCCAATCTACGCCTTTGAAGCCTTCCCAAGCTTTATCAAAAATGTCTTGTGCTTCAACAACTGTCTTAACAACCATGTTAATGTCCTCATTTTTCTTTCTAGTAACAGCCATCTGTTACATTCATGAGTCAAGTATACCATACAGTAACCGATTTCAACAAGTGATATACGGCTTTTTTGTTGCTTTCTTTTATAATACAGTCTATTTTTTGACATAATCTGTATTATATATTTGAAAGCAAAATTACTCTTTTCCATTTTTTCAGAAAAAAAGGTATAATGAATAAAAAATGACATTAGAAAGGAAGCAAAATGCTCATATTTCCATTGATTAATGATTTGTCCAGAAAAATCATCCATATCGACATGGATGCCTTTTTTGCTGCGGTGGAAATAAGAGACAATCCTAAGTTAAAAGGAAAACCTGTCATCATTGGGAGCGACCCCAGACAAACAGGTGGGCGTGGTGTCGTTTCTACCTGTAGCTACGAGGCGCGAGCCTTTGGCATTCACTCTGCCATGAGTTCTAAAGAAGCTTATGAGCGTTGTCCTCAAGCCATCTTTATCTCCGGAAATTATGAAAAATACAAAACTGTGGGACTTCAGATTCGAGCTATTTTTAAACGCTATACTGATTTGATTGAACCTATGAGTATTGACGAAGCCTACTTGGATGTAACGGAAAATAAACTTGGTATCAAATCGGCAGTCAAAATAGCCCGCCTCATCCAACAGGATATCTGGCAGGAACTACGCCTGACTGCTTCTGCAGGCATCTCTTATAACAAATTCTTAGCTAAAATGGCTAGTGACTATCAAAAACCACATGGTTTAACAGTTATCCTCCCAGATCAGGCCCAAGACTTTCTCAAACAAATGGACATTGCTAAATTCCATGGCGTAGGCAAAAAAACAGTTGAACGCCTTCATGAAATGGGCATTTATACTGGCGCAGACTTATTGGCTGTCTCAGAAGTCACTTTAATCGATCGGTTTGGCAGACTCGGTTTTGATCTTTATCGAAAGGCTAGGGGCATTCATAATTCACCGGTCAAGGCCAATCGTATTCGCAAGTCTATTGGCAAGGAAAAAACCTACGGAAAAATCCTGCACGTAGAAGAAGACATCAAAAAAGAGCTGACTCTCCTCTCCGAAAAGGTAGCTCTCAATCTCAGCACACAGGGCAAAGCTGGAAAAATCATTATCCTAAAAATACGATATGCTGACTTCTCCACTCTGACTAGACGAAAAAGTCTCTTACAAGCAACACAGGACGCTAGCCAAATTGCGCAAACCGCCCTTCAACTTTACGAAGAACTAGCTGAAAAAGAGAAAGGCATTCGTCTGCTAGGAATTACAGTAACAGGATTTTAAAAAGCTTGAAGGAAGATTCCCTCAAGCTTTTTCTTATACAAATAAACGCACAAAACTATAGAGCAACAAGACACTACCGAGTACGATACGGTATTTACCAAAGAGGGTAAAGTCGTGCTTCTTCACATAGCCAGTCAAGAAGCGAATAGCAACCATGCTGACCGCGAAGGCTACTCCCATAGCAACCAAAAGCAGGAACAGTTGTCCAAAACTCAAAAGTTGACCTGCTTTTATAAATTTGAAAATCTTTAAAGCACTGGCTCCAAACATCACAGGGATTCCGAGGTAGAAGGTAAACTCAGTTACGACGGAGCGACTCGTTCCATTCAACAAACCACCAACGATAGTCGCACCAGAACGGCTCGTTCCTGGGAAGAGGGCGAGGACTTGGAAGAGTCCGATGTAAAGAGCTGTTTTATAAGGCAACTTGTCTAGCTCTGTTACTGTTGGTTCAATGGCTTGCGCCTTATTTCGTTTTTCGAGATAGATAAAGGCAACACCATAGATAATCAACATAATCGCAACTGAAACCATGTTATGGAAGTTGGCATCAAACCAATCATCTAATTTAAAGACCAATAGCAAAGGCAAGGTCGCAACGAGGACTTTTGACCACAATTGCCAAGTTCGACGGACTTCCACCTTAGTTTTGCCAGGTTTGAACGGATTGAGCTTGTTAAAGTAAATGACCATAACCGCTAAGATAGCACCGAGCTGAATGACAACATTAAACATGGACATGAAGGCTTCATTTTGGTCCTTGTATTGTACAAATTCTTCAACCAAGATCAAGTGACCCGTACTTGAAATGGGCAACCATTCTGTAATTCCTTCAACAATCCCAAAAAAGATCGACTTCAAAATTTCAATAAGATACATGTATTACTCCTTTTTCTGTCCTCTATTATAGCATAATTTCGGATTCTGCGATAGGTTTTTTAGAAGGCACCGATGCTACCACCGCCTCCGCCTCCTGAGAATCCTCCGCCAGAACTTCCACTTCCAGAAGAGACGGAGTAAGTACTTGCTGTGTTTGCAATACTAGCATAGTGACTCATTTGAGCAGTTGAATGATAAAACATACTGTGCCAGCCATAAGCTACGTAAAGATTAATATCTGGGTTCTCAACTTGAATCTGATAAGATTTCATCAAATGACTCACCTTGTCCGCATAACCAAATAAAGTAGCATAGACAAGGAGGCGATTCCAAAGAACAATACTCTCTAATTCTGCCTTGTCTAGATGGGCGATATCGCGAAGCATGTTTTCAAAACTAGTCCAGAGATAGTACGCTTCTAGTCCTTCTTCGTTTAAAACACCATCACGAGTATCAAATCGGGTTGTCCAATAATAGACGGCAGCTAACATCAAGCCTGCAAATCCAAGGATAAGAAGTAGCAGAGAAAGATACCCGTGAGCATCCAAACTGTACAAGAACCACCCAAAACCAACGAAAGCAGGTAAAATCGTAAAGACACCTATCGTCAATCGCAGGATTTTTTCACCATTACTCAGTGAACGATAATAATCTGGAAGTTGCAAAGAGGAAACCCGCTTTCTCACTCCATCCTGCATCTGCTTCAGAGCTTGCTCAAAAGACGACTTAAGTTTACGTCCTGTTTTCTGAATTCGTTTTTCATCAGCTGCTTTTGCACCTTGGTAAAGACTAGTTGACACTTGGTAATCTGCAAACAAATCTAAAACAAGCACTTCTTCTCTTCCTGAAAAGGCCAAATTAAGGCAATCCTTTTCAAAACTGGCTAATCCTTTTTCTTTTACGACTTTTAAACGAACCTCATCTCCATTTGAGATGATTGAAACATTTCCACGGTCAATCACATCCAACAAGGTTGCCTGAACGAGTTGGTCAAAGGTGAACTTCCCTCCTCCCTTGGTCAAGGGGCTGACTTCCTCTAAAGAAGTGGAGTAAACAGATTCCGATAAAACCATCGGTTCTAAGTCCATTGGCGGTTCGTAGAGACGGTGATTTTTAGCATGTTTCTTCGATGGGGAGGTTTTTCTTCGGTAAATGCGATAGAAAATGACACTAAAGACTAAAGAAAGCGAGAGTAGAAAAGGGATAACCCACGTAACCAGAGCTTTGCTTTGAGTTTTTTCAGCAACAATGGACTCCTCTATTTTTTCAAATTCTGCTAAACGATTGCCCTTCAATCCCTGATCCAAATCAGTTCCAAAATCTTTTCTAGGCCAATAGGCATGCAATTCAACCCCACGCTGACGAGGTAGGTTCTGCAAATGAACACGATAATCACCACCTGTCTTCTCTACCTTGCCCTCTGTAAAGAGTTTCCCTGTATGAAAGAAAAGTTTTTCAGCTCCATTAAAGCCTGTTACCCGAAACTCAAAATCTTCGACAGGTTCTGAACTATCTGTCAAGGGTTGCCAATTAAGTTCCGCGATATCATCATATAGAAATAAGAGGTTTTTTAGTTGCCATGTGATTACCACTTCAACGGTATCCCCTTCTTGGCCTGGATTATACACTTTTACAGTATAACCTTCCGATTCTTCTATCACTTCACTATTGACATTCTCAATGGCGCTAGCATTTTTCCATACCTGAACCTTCGGACTGGGATCTATTTCAAAGCCCTTTGGCATCTTACCAGAACGGCCAAGTCCTACTAGTTGTCCATTAAAGTCTTCATCAAAATAATAGACTACTTTCTCCCTAAATTCTGCCGTATTATCTGCATGAATATACAAATCACCTTGATAAGAGCGAATCTTAAAATCAACCGCAAAAACAGAGAGTGGTAAAATACAAAACAAGCTAAATAAAAGCACGAAAAAAGTCTTTTTCACAACACAATCCCCCTTTTTATCTTTGCTATCATTATATCATTTTTTATAAGTAAAGGCTTACTCGTATTGAAAATCTCACCATTTTTAGATACAATAGAGAGAAGTCATTTTTAGACTAGAAATAGGAGAAAACATGAAAAAATTATGCTTATCTATCCTTGCTAGCCTAGCCCTTACATTAGGACTAGTTAGCCAGGTCCAAGCCGACGAATATTTACGCATCGGGATGGAGGCAGCTTACGCTCCCTTCAACTGGACCCAAGACGACGATAGTAATGGTGCTGTCAAAATCGACGGTACCAACCAATATGCCAACGGCTATGATGTTCAAATCGCTAAAAAGATTGCCAAAGATCTAGGTAAGGAACCTTTGGTCGTGAAAACCAAGTGGGAAGGACTTGTTCCAGCCCTTACTTCTGGCAAAATTGATATGATCATTGCAGGTATGAGCCCAACGGCTGAACGCAAACAAGAAATTGCCTTTTCAAGCAGTTACTATACTAGCGAACCGGTTCTATTGGTCAAAAAGGACTCTGCCTACGCGAATGCCAAATCTTTGGAAGATTTTAGCGGAGCAAAAATCACGTCTCAACAAGGTGTTTACCTTTATGACCTGATTTCTCAAATTCCAGGTGCCAAAAAAGAAACAGCTATGGGCGACTTCGCTCAAATGCGTCAAGCTCTGGAAGCCGGTGTTATTGATGCCTATGTTTCGGAACGCCCTGAAGCTCTAACTGCTGAAGCCGCTAACTCTAAGTTCAAGATGGTCCAAGTAGAACCCGGTTTCAAAACTGGAGAAGAAGATACAGCTATCGCCATTGGGCTTCGTAAAGATGACAGTCGTATCAGCCAAATTAATGCTAGTATTGAAACCATCTCCAAAGATGAACAAGTTGCACTGATGGATCGTATGATTCAGGAGCAACCTGCCGAAGCCACAGCAACTGAAGAAAGTAGCAGTAATTTCTTCAGCCAAGTTGCTAAAATTCTTTCTGAAAACTGGCAACAGCTCTTGCGTGGTGCAGGGGTCACTCTTTTAATCTCAATCATCGGAACTATCGTAGGTCTCATTATCGGTCTTGCCATTGGTGTCTTCCGTACGGCTCCTCTCTCTGAAAACAAAGTCATTTACGGCCTACAAAAACTAGTCGGTTGGATTCTCAATGTCTATATTGAAATCTTCCGTGGTACACCGATGATTGTTCAATCCATGGTTATCTACTATGGGACTGCTCAAGCTTTCGGTATCAACCTCGACCGGACACTGGCTGCTATCTTTATCGTCTCAATCAACACGGGTGCCTATATGACAGAAATCGTTCGTGGTGGTATTCTAGCAGTTGACAAGGGACAGTTCGAAGCTGCAACTGCTCTTGGTATGACCCACAATCAAACCATGCGTAAGATTGTCCTTCCTCAGGTTATCCGTAATATTCTACCTGCTACTGGTAATGAGTTTGTCATCAATATCAAAGATACCTCTGTATTGAACGTTATTTCAGTTGTCGAGCTTTATTTCTCAGGAAATACTGTGGCGACGCAAACCTATCAATACTTCCAGACCTTTACCATCATTGCAGTGATTTACTTTGTCCTCACCTTCACTGTGACCCGTGTCCTACGTTTTATCGAACGCTATATGGACATGGACACTTACACTACAGGTGCTAACCAAATGCAAACGGGGGATTTGAAAAAATGACACAACCAATCCTTGAAATCAAACACCTAAAAAAATCCTATGGACAAAATGAAGTGCTAAAAGACATTTCTCTCACCGTCCATAAAGGAGAGGTTATTTCCATCATCGGAAGCTCGGGAAGCGGAAAATCAACCTTCCTTCGTTCGATTAATTTACTAGAAACACCTACAGGAGGAGAGATTCTCTATCGCGGAGAAAATGTCCTGGAAAAAGGCTATAACCTCACCCATTATCGTGAAAAGCTCGGTATGGTTTTCCAATCTTTCAATCTCTTTGAAAATCTGAATGTCCTCGAAAATACCATCGTCGCCCAAACGACAGTACTCAAACGTGACCACTCTGAAGCTGAAAAAATTGCCAAAGAGAATCTTGAAAAAGTTGGTATGGGAGAACGTTACTGGCAAGCCAAGCCGAAGCAACTTTCAGGTGGACAAAAGCAACGTGTAGCTATCGCTCGTGCACTCTCCATGAATCCTGACGCCATTCTCTTCGACGAACCAACATCTGCCCTTGACCCCGAAATGGTCGGAGAAGTCCTCAAAATTATGCAGGATCTAGCTCAAGAAGGTTTGACCATGATTGTTGTAACCCACGAAATGGAATTTGCTCGCGACGTCTCCCATCGTGTCATCTTCATGGACAAGGGAATCATTGCAGAAGAAGGTAAACCTGAAGAACTCTTCACGAACCCTAAAGAAGAACGGACAAAAGAATTCCTTCAGCGTTATCTCAATTAATAAATAAAGACTGCATACAGAATGCAGTCTTTTTAGTTTGTAATCGTAAAGGAAAGGCAGACTCGATTCAGAAATCTGCCTGTAACCACAGTTCAATCTTCAAATTTTTCATGATTTTTTTCATAGAAATCGATTAAACTAAGAGCTGTTTCAAATGAAATATTTTTAACTTTTGCGCGTCCTTGCGCTAGGGCAATGATAGACATTTCACGCGCATTCGTTTCTTTAGAGATACGGTAACCTGTGATCTTCTTATCACGAACCCAGCCAACAACTGCTTCTACCTTTTCAAAGTTTGACTTAACCATGTTCTTCTCCTGAATTATTCTTTACAATTCCTAATTGTATACGTTTTTATTTTATCTGTCAATAAAAAAACATATATTCGTCACAACTATATTATTCTGCATATTTTTATTTAGCTTTTAAAGCCGATAATATATGAGTTCTTATATCTTCAACTCCATTAGGATTTGCTGGTAGGAAGATTGTATTATTTCCTTCTTTTTCTGCAAAATTATTCAATGTGTCTAAATACTGGTTCGTTAATAGGATAGACATGATTTGTTCTTCAGTTAGCTCAACATTAGCTCCCTTTAACTCTTTGATAGAATCAGCCAGTCCGTCAACAATCGCTTTACGCTGTTCTGCAATCCCTACACCATGTAGGCGATCTTTTTCTGCTTCTGCTTCTGCCGCGGTCACGATCTTAATCTTATCTGCTTCAGCAAGTTCTTGCGCCGCAACTCTCTTACGTTGAGCCGCGTTAATTTCATTCATTGATTGTTTTACTTCGGCATCAGGTTCAACCTTAGTAATCAGCGTTTTGACAATGATATACCCATACGTAGACATTTCTTCAGCCACTTGTTTTTGAACTTCTAAGGCGATTTCATCCTTCTTCTCAAACAACTCATCTAGGGTTAGCTTTGGTACAGATGAACGCAAAGCATCTTCAATATAGGATTTAATTTGGGCTTCCGGACGCATCAATTTATAATAGGCATCTGTGACATTATTTTCATTCACTCGATACTGAGTTGCCACATTCATCGTCACAAATACATTATCTTGCGTCTTTGTCTCTACAACAATCTCACTTTGCAACAAGCGTAGTTGAACTCTTGCCGCAATCCTATCAATCCCAAAGGGAGCCCGCAAATGAATACCACTATTGCTCAACTTTTGGTATTTACCAAAGCGTTCTATGATAGCGACAGATTGTTGTCGAACCACATATACAGAACTAATCGTAATCACTGATGCAATCACCACTAAAAACAATAAAACAAGTAAAATTTGTAAAACCATGGGAATCTCCCCCTTTCATCACCCTCATTATAACACCATCGTTATCATTACGCAAATAATATGATAATAATTTTATTTTAGTTTAAACTAACATGTTATACAATGTTTCGTTTCCATTCAAATTAATATAAGACGGGTCAAACTTTTCCATACGATGAATCAATCCAGCATAATCATGCTTATTGGCAAGAGCAATCCCAATCAATACAGGGCCTGTCCCCTTGCTTGCTCGCTTGATATATTCAAAACGAGTGATGTCATCATTTGGCCCCAAAATGTCATTTACAAACTCTCGGAGAGCTCCTGGACGCTGTGGGAAATTCACTACAAAGTAATGCTTGATTCCATCGTAAATCAAGGCACGTTCTTCCATCTCTGGCATGCGGTTGATATCGTTATTTCCTCCAGAAATAATACAACAAATCGTCTTGCCTTTGATATAGTCTGATAAAACTTCCAAGGCTGCAACGCTGGCAGCTCCGGCTGGTTCTGCTACAATACCTTGTTTGGAATAAAGATCAATCAAGGTTTCAGAAATCAAGCCCTCGTCCACCCCAATCAGCGTTTCAACATTCTGACGGGTCGCTTCATAGGTCAACTGTCCAACCTTCTGTACAGCTATCCCATCAGCGAACTTATCAATTTCTTTGAGTTTAACTGGCCCCCCAGCTTCAAAGGCAGCTTTCATAGAGCGAGCTCCACTAGCTTCTACCCCGATGACTTCAATAGTCGGGTTAGTTTCCTTAATATAAGTAGAAACACCGGCAATCAATCCACCACCACCTACTGGCACGAGTACTGTATCAAAATCAATAGACTCTTTACGGGCTTCTTCAAGAATCTCATAAGCGACAGTCCCTTGACCAGCCTGAACATGCGCATCATCAAAAGGATCAATGAAGGTGCGGTTTTCAGAAACTGTAAATTCTTGTGCTGCCTTAGCAGAAGCATCAAAGGTATCCCCAACTAACTTAATTGTCACAAAATCACCACCAAAAAAGCGGACCTGTCCAATCTTTTGTTGCGGTGTTGTGATGGGCATAAAGATGGTTGCAGGAATTTTCATCTCATTACAAGTATAGGCGACACCTTGGGCGTGATTTCCTGCAGAGGCACAGACTACACCACGCTCACGTTCTTCTTTTGTTAATTGAGAAATGGCATAATAGGCTCCGCGAATCTTAAAGGAACGAACACGCTGGGCATTCTCCTTCTTCAAATAAATCTTAGCACCATACTTCTCCGATAAATAATGATCATAATCAAGTGGAGTATTGACTACTACACCACTCAATACTTTGTGGGCTTTCACCACGTCTTTTGCACTTAGCATTGTCTCCTCCTCAAATACTTTTTAAGATAAAAAGCGAGTCAGGTACCCCCAACTCGCCTTCTGTTTTTCTTCACAAGAATTAGTTATAGATTTTGAATGCGTCGTCGTCGTTTTTACCAACGAAAGGCATTGCTTTACGCAATTCAGCACCAACTTTTTCAATTTCAAGGTTAGCTGCTTGTTCACGGTAAGCAGTCAATTTTGGACGTCCAGCCTTGTAGTCATTTACAAAGTCATTTGCAAATTTACCATTTTGGATATCTGCCAAAACAGCTTTCATATTTTCTTTGACTTGCTCAGTAATCACACGTGGACCTGATACATAGTCACCGTATTCAGCAGTGTTAGAAATTGATTGACGCATTTTCTTGAATCCACCTTCATAGATCAAGTCAACGATCAATTTCATTTCATGAAGAACTTCAAAGTAAGCCAATTCTGGGGCATAGCCTGCTTCTGTCAAGACTTCAAAGCCTGCTTCGATAAGGGCAGTCAAACCACCACAAAGTACGGCTTGTTCACCAAACAAATCTTCTTCAGTTTCTTCTTTGTAAGTTGTTTCAAGCAAACCAACACGCGCTGCACCAACACCTTTACACCAGTCCATGGCGATGTTTTTAGCATTTCCTGTTGCATCTTGGTAGACAGCGTAAAGTGCTGGAACACCAAATCCTTCTTCGTAAGTACGACGTACCAAGTGTCCTGGTCCTTTAGGAGCACACATAAAGACATCAACATCTGCAGGAACTTTGATAAATTCGAAGTGAATGTTGAAACCATGTGCAAATCCAACAGCATTTCCAGCTTCCAAGTTTGGAGCAATTTCTGCTTCGTACAATTCTTGTTGGATTTCATCTGGTGCCAAGATCATGATAACGTCAGCCAATTTAGTCGCTTCTGCTACTGTGTATGTGTCAAAACCATCTTCTTTTGCTTTGTCAAAAGACTTACCAGGACGTACACCAATGATGACATCACGACCTGAGTCACGCAAGTTTTGCGCATGCGCATGTCCTTGTGAACCATAACCGATAACGGCGATTTTTTTACCGTCAAGCGCTGCTACTTTAACATCTTTTTCGTATTCCATTTGAACTGCCATAGTTTTTCTCTCTTTTCTATTATTTATTGCCTTTTAGGCTGGTTTAACAAATTTAAACTGGATTTTATACTCACTGAAAATCAAAGAGCATTAGTCGCGGGTAAATCCAGTTGCACCCGTACGAGCGATATTTTTAATACCGTATGGTCGAATCACTCGCAATAATGCTTCACTCTTTTCAGCATTTCCAGTCATCTGAATAGTGATTGAGCTTGGAGCCACATCCACCACGGTTGCACGGAAAGGTTGGATAATGGCCAAGATTTCTGCACGCTTTTCAGCGGGAGCAGATACCTTCACCAAGATAACTTCTCTTTCCAAGTGCGGTTTGTCTGTGATATCTCGAATGCGAATTACATCAATCTGACGATTGAGTTGTTTAATAATTTGCTCTACTTCATCATGAGAGGCCACATCGATAATGATGGTAATGCGAGATACATTGGGATTCTCCGTCGCACCAACTGAGATACTCTCAATGTTGACCTGACGACGAGATAGGACACCTGTAAAGCGATTGAGGACTCCCGAACGATTTTGTAGTTTTGCAGTTAACATTCTACGCATGGAACTTCACCCCCAACATCTCATGATTGCTCTTACCAGCTGGTACCATCGGTAAAACCTGTTCCTTACGAGAAATATCCACCTCGATAAACATCGGCACATCCTCCAGAATGACTTCTAGATCCTTCTCTATCGTCTCTGGATTATCAAATTTATAGTTTTTGATACCGTAAGCCTGTGCCATCAGCTGGAAGTCAGGAAGTGTATCAAAGACTGACTCGGAAGTTCTACCCTCATAGAAGGATTCCTGCCACTGACGAACCATTCCTAAGGAGTGGTTATTCAACATGACAACCTTAATCGGCACCTTGTAGATGTTTAGGATAGCTAATTCTTGGTTGGTCATCTGGAAGCCACCATCACCAACAAAAAGGATGACTTCTTTTTCTGGATTTGCAATCTTGGCTCCGATAGCTGCAGGAACTCCGAAGCCCATGGTACCCAAACCACCTGAAGTGACTAACTGACGCTCATTTTGGTAAGGATAATACTGAGCTGTCCACATTTGGTGTTGACCTACGTCTGTGACAACAATGGCATCTCCATTCGTCAACTCACCGATGCGTTCAATAACGGCCTGAGGCTGAACCACACGTTCTTTCTTATCATAAGAACGAACTCGATTCTTATCCTTGGTGACTTTTTCAATCCACTTTTCAGTATTGTTATGAACAGTTGGTTCTGCTAGTAGCATCTGCAAGGCTTTCTTAGCATCGCCCACCACTGGAATATCTGTACTGATAATCTTACCAATCTCGGCTGGATCAATGTCGATATGAGCAACCTTGGCATTTTTAGCAAAGGTCTTAGGATTTCCAGTCAAGCGGTCATCGAAACGACAACCAATACTAATCATAAAGTCGGCTTCCGTCATGGCAATATTAGCTGCGAAAGACCCGTGCATGCCTCCCATTCCAAGAAAGAGCGGATGACTCGTCGCAATCGTACCTTGCCCTAAAAGACTGGTCACGACTGGAATTTGGTAACGTTCAGCAAACTCATTGAGTTCTGTTGCTGCTTCTGCATAACTAACCCCTCCACCTGCCAATAAAACAGGTTTCTTGGCTTTTGACAATTGCTTCAAGATTTTCTTGATTTGCATGTCATTTGGCTCTAGAGTCGGTTGATAACTTGGCAAATTTACTTCGGGTGAATAGATGAAATCTGTCTCTAAGGCAGATACGTCTTTTGGTAAGTCAATCACGACGGGTCCTGGACGACCTGTAGTTGCAATATGGACAGCTTCCGTAATGATGCGAGGAATATCCGCCGTTTCACGGACTTGGTAATTGTACTTAGTAATTGGCATGGTAATGCCCACGATATCTGCCTCCTGAAAGGCATCCTTCCCAATCCCTGCTCGCGCCACCTGACCCGTAAAGACCAAAAGGGGAACGCTATCGCTCATGGCATCTGCAATTCCTGTAATGGCATTTGTAGCTCCCGGTCCACTCGTGACGACAGCAACACCCAACTTTCCAGTTGATTTGGCATATCCTTCAGCTTCGTGCAAACAACCTTGCTCATGGCGTCCTAAAATGTGGCGAATGCCTTTAAAATTGTATATCGCATCATACAAAGGCAAGACAGCACCACCAGGATAGCCAAATATGGTATCAATTCCTAAATCACGAAGTGTTTCCAAAACTAGGTCCGACCCCGTCTTAGGAGATTCTAAACTGATTTTCTCCATTGTTCCCCTTTCTCTTCTCTTAAAAATAGCTTGTTACTATCATACCATTTTTTCAAAAATTTTCAAGATAAAAGAAGCAATTTTCTGAATTTTCTATCTAAAAGTGTATTTATGAATCTTTTTCTCATTTTTATTAACTTTTCTACGGAATTAGGAACCTTTATTTACTTTAATTTATCAAATTAGAATATTTTCTTTCTGGATAAAATTAGTAACTCTCTCACTTAGCGACCAAATTTGTATACTATATTCAGCAAAAATGAATAGTTAAAGACAAAAAAAGGAAGCCACCAAGTGACTTCCTTCTATTGCGAAGACAGATTATTCTTCACCTTTGTTTTTCTTAATGATTTCTTCTTGTACTGACTTAGGTACATCTTCGTAGTGGTCAAATACCATCATGAATGTACCACGTCCTTGAGATGCAGAACGAAGAACTGTTGCGTAACCGAACATTTCCGCAAGTGGAACGTAAGCACGAACGATTTGGCTGTTACCGTGTGCTTCCATACCATCTACACGTCCACGACGAGCAGTTACGTGACCCATAACATCACCAAGGTTTTCTTCTGGAACAGTGATGGTTACAAGCATCATTGGTTCAAGGATAGCTGGTTGTGCAGTCTTAGCAGCTTCTTTAAGGGCAAGTGAAGCCGCAATCTTGAAGGCAGTTTCAGATGAGTCGACATCGTGGTATGAACCATCGTAAAGTTTAGCTTTAACGTCAACAATTGGGTAACCTGCAAGGACACCGTTAGCCATTGCTTCTACAAGTCCTTTTTCAACCGCTGGGATAAATTCACGAGGAACCACACCACCGACGATTGCGTTTTCGAATTCGAATCCTTTACCTTCTTCGTTTGGAGTAAATTCAATCCATACATCACCGAATTGACCTTTACCACCAGACTGACGTTTGAAGAATCCACGTGCTTGAGTAGAAGCGCGGAATGTTTCACGGTAAGATACTTGAGGAGCACCTACGTTCGCTTCAACTTTGAACTCACGACGCATACGGTCAACAAGGACGTCAAGGTGAAGCTCACCCATACCAGAGATGACTGTTTCACCAGTTTCAACGTTAGTTTCAACGCGGAATGTTGGATCTTCTTCAGCCAATTTTTGAAGGGCAATACCCATCTTGTCTTGGTCTGCTTTAGATTTTGGCTCAACCATCAATTGGATAACTGGTTCTGGAACGTCGATTGATTCAAGGATGATTTTAGCTTTTTCATCAGTCAATGAGTCACCAGTTGTCGTATCTTTCAAACCAACGGCAGCAGCGATATCACCTGAGTAAACCGTGTCGATTTCTTTACGGCTGTTAGCGTGCATTTGAAGGATACGTCCGATACGTTCACGTTTACCTTTAGAAGTATTCAATACGTATGAACCTGATTGAAGAACACCTGAGTAAACACGGAAGAAGGTCAAACGACCTACGAATGGGTCAGTCATGATCTTGAAGGCAAGAGCTGCGAATGGCTCTTCGTCAGATGCTGGACGAGTTTCTTCTTCATCTGTATCTGGGTTAACACCTTTGATCGCTGGGATGTCAAGTGGGCTTGGAAGGTAGTCGATAACCGCATCAAGCATCAATTGAACCCCTTTGTTTTTGAAGGCAGAACCACACAATACTGGGAAGAATTCAACATTGATAGTAGCTTTACGGATACCCGCTTTCAATTCTTCGTTAGTGATTTCTTCACCTTCGAGGTATTTCATCATCAAATCTTCATCAGTTTCAGCAACTGCTTCGATCAATTTTTCACGGTATTCTTGTGCTTGTTCAAGATATTCAGCTGGAATATCCTCTTCAAGGATATCTGTACCAAGGTCGTTTGTATAGATTTCAGCTTTCATCTTGATCAAGTCGATGATACCACGGAAATCATCTTCAGCACCGATTGGCAATTGGAT
>CAKQDJ010000001.1:0-184092 GCA_934229205.1 uncultured Streptococcus sp. | reverse complement strand
TCCATCTTCATTCTAACAAAAGCCATTCCTCGCTTTTGGAGCGCACTCAAGATTTTCTTGGATGCTGTGCCAGAAGGAGTAGATATCAAACAAGTGAAGAAAGACTTGGAGCAATTAGACCATGTGGCCAGTGTTAATCAGCTCAATCTCTGGACTATGGATGGTTTGGAAAAAAATGCCATTGTTCATGTTTGCCTAGAAGAGATTGAACATATAGAGTATTGTAAAGAATCCATTCGTAATTTACTTAAAGATTATGGCTTTCAAAATGTTACCATTGAAGTTGATGCAAACCTGGCAAATCACCAAACCCATAAGCGAAAAATTGAGGAGTTGGAAGTAGGTCAAAGTCATGGACATTATCATGCATAAGAAGTCGATTTTCTATTTGTTGATTATTTTTGATGAATTGTAAATGTAACATATTTACTCCATTATGAAATTGTGATAGACTACATATATCACTGAAAGGAGATAGGCGATGTTACAGCTACAACACATTTCAAAAGTCTATCATACGGGCGATCAAGAGTTCCACGCGCTAAAGGATATCTCGATTCGCTTCCGTGAGAATGAGTTTGTCTCCATTCTCGGGCAATCGGGTTCTGGGAAAACCACCCTATTAAATATCATCGGGGGACTCGATCAATACACATCTGGTGATTTACTCATCCAAGGAAAATCAACAAAGCAATTTAAAGACCGCGATTGGGATAGCTACAGAAACCACACCATCGGTTTCGTCTTTCAGTCTTATAATCTCATCGGACACCAAACTGCACTCTCTAACGTAGAAATTGCAATGACTCTTTCGGGCGTTTCAAAAGCAGAACGTAAGAAACGTGCTATCGAAGTGCTCGAACGCGTAGGCCTAAAAGACCATTTATATAAGAAACCAAGTCAAATGTCTGGGGGACAAATGCAACGAATCGCGATTGCGCGTGCTCTTGTTAATGATCCAAAAGTTGTTTTAGCCGACGAACCGACAGGAGCGCTTGATTCTGAGACTTCTGTTCAAATCATGGATTTATTAAAAGACATCGCTAAGGAACGTTTGGTTATCATGGTGACGCATAACCCAAAGCTGGCGCAGAAGTACTCCACACGTATCGTACAAGTATTAGATGGAAACATCTTGAGCGACTCAAATCCATGCGAACCAACAGAGGAGACAAAGCAAGTCAACATCCAGTTCACGAAGACGAAGATGAGCTTTATAACCGCCCTTGTACTTTCCTTTAATAACCTATTGACGAAGAAAGGTCGTACCTTACTAACAGCTTTTGCGGGTTCTATCGGGATTATCGGGATTGCTCTTATCTTAGCACTTTCCAATGGTGTGAGTGACTACGTTAAAAAGGTGCAGGAAGATACCCTCGTCTCTCTTCCACTGACGATTAGCGAGCAGAACCAGAGTAACTTGTTGGCGACCTCTCCAGATTTGAGCGAGAAGCCTTACAAGGATAATCATGAACTCGGTATCAATACGGTTTTAACGAATTTATTGAAAAAACAAATCGGAAAGAACGACTTAGCTTCCTTTAAGACTTACTTGGAGGAACACGCTTCGAAGGTCGAATCTCTCACAAAAGACATTCGTTACCGATACAATTTACAACCGTTTATCTATGCAAGTGATACTTCCAACGGACCCAAAAGTATTCTGCCTTCAACCTTAGCTGATGAAGTAGAAACAGCGAATCAAACGATGAAGGGATACTTACAAAACCTCAACTACTGGAGTGAACTTTCTAGTGATTCTTCAATGCTAGAAAGCAAGTACGACGTGTTGGAAGGACGCTTCCCACAAGATAAGTCCGAGATCGTCCTTATCGTAGATGAAAACAATCAAATTAGCGACTTGTTGCTCTATAGTTTGCGTATCAAAGATCCCAGTGAATTGAACGATACGAAGAAGCTCGACGAACTCTCTTCTCAAACGTATCAATATAGTGATTTTATCGGAAAAACTTTCAAAGCAGTTGTTAATACAAACCGTTTTGTGAAAGAAAATAACTTATGGGTCAATAAGATTGATAATGCTTCTTATATGAAAACTCAAATCGAGAATGGGATTGAACTTAAAATTGTGGGTGTCCTTCGCCAAAAAGACGGCACAAGTTCAGGAGTGAATGCTCCTTCAGGAGGAATCGCCTACACAAGCACCCTCATTGATTACACTTCCGAATACATTCAAAATAGTGATATCGTTAAGGAACAGGAATCCAATCAAAATCTAAATGTATTTACGGGTAAAGAATTTGCCAAAGATCCTAAACCATTCAGTTCGGAGAATTTAACCGAAGAAGAAAAAATTCAGTTGGCCAAAATGACGCCTGAAGAACAAGCGCAGTATGTCCAACAATATAACGACAATTCGGCTTCAACTTACGAGGAAAACCTCGCAAAAATGGGCGTCATCAACAAATCCAAACCAGCTGCCATTGAGCTCTACACCTCTTCGTTCCAACAAAAACAAGACTTAAAAGAGTTCATAAACGCCTATAACACAGCGAAAAAAGAAGCTGGAGAAGACGATAAGGTACTCGCTTATTCAGATGATATCCAAACTATCATGTCTTCAATTACGACATTGGTTGGCGTAGTGACAACAGTACTCGTTGGCTTTGTGGCCATCTCACTCATTGTATCTTCTATAATGATTTCGATTATCACGTACATTTCAGTTCTCGAACGTACAAAAGAAATCGGAATCCTACGTGCAATGGGGGCTTCGAAGAAAGATATTCGTCGTATCTTCACTGCTGAAACAGCCATTGAAGGATTGATCTCTGGTGTGCTCGGTATCGCGATTACCTTTCTTGCGACATTCCCAATCAATGCGATTGTTGCGAAAATGACAAATGTGGGAAATGTAGCGCAATTACCAATAGAAGTAGCTCTAATCCTTATCGGTATTTCGATTGTCCTTACCATGTTAGCCGGTCTAATCCCTTCACGCATCGCTGCTAAGAAAGACCCAGTCGAATCGCTTCGTAGCGAATAACAATTAAATCCCAAAAAGGTGGATAAAGGAATATTTCTTTATTCACTTTTTCTATTCATTCCTTGTACTTTCTCTCAGAGTCAGTCTGGTTCCCAGCATGGTTAGGCTAGGAATTTTCCGACCGTGGAGAACTTCCTTGTTAAGAATATCCATACCTGCTCGACCCATTTCTTCGGTATAGACGGTAATGCTAGATAGGGGAGGATAGACCTGCTTGGTCAGGCTAGTGTCGTTAAAAGAAATGAGGCTGACGCGGTCTGGTAGGCTGATTCCAGCTTCTTGAAGGGCACGAAGGGCACCGATGGCTAAACTATCGCTGGCTGCGAAAAATGCTGGTGGGAGTTGTTCTCCTAGCTTGTGAATGGCCTCCTTCATCAAGTCATAGCCAGACTGGGCGGTAAAGCTTCCCTGAAAGACCAGTTCTTCATGGTAGATTCCCTTTGCTTGGGTATAGTCTTTGAAATTTTCAAGTCGCTTATCCTGGATGATTTCTTCCTGGTCGGTTGTTTCCTCAAGACCTGTTAGAATGCCAATCCGATCCAGTCCCTGACTGAGGAAATAGTCTACAACTTGTTTTACAGCAGTGTAAAAGTCAGTGATAATACAGGTATGTCTCAATGAAAGTGTATCACTGTCTATAAAGACCAGGGGCTTTTGGTATTCTTCAAAGGCAGAGATCTGTGATCGGCTGAACTTTCCAATACAGAGTATCCCGATTACTTCCTCGCTCAGTGTAAAAGGATGGTCATTAAAATAGCGCAAGATATCATAGTCCAACTCTTGGGCCCTTTTTTCAATACCGAGACGAATCTGATAATAGTAAAGATCATCAAGCTCCCCTTGTTCGCTGACCCATTGGATAATGGCAATCTTTTGCTTGGGCTTGTGGGATTCGCCTGTCTTGAGGTGCTTGGTATAGCCCAGCTCTTCAGCGACAGTTAAAATACGGTGTCTGGTTTCTTCTGTAACAGATAGACTCTGGTCGCGATTGAGGACACGGGATACGGTCGCGATAGAGACAGAGGCTAGCTGTGCAATGTCTTTTAAGGTAGCCATAAATCCTCCTCCTTTTAGGTTAGTATATCATATTTTTCTTCTTTTTACTGATAGTTTAGTAAAAGTTTAGTAAAAAGGATTGACCTTGGCAAATGTCTTGGATACAATAGAAGAAAACGATTACACGTTAAGGTGGCTTAACGGACAGTCAAAGGAGAATTCATATGACACAACATCTTACTGCTGAAGCCCTTCGCAAAGACTTTCTTGCCGTTTTTGGTCAAGAAGCAGACCAAACCTTCTTTTCACCAGGCCGTATCAATTTGATTGGTGAACACACGGACTACAATGGTGGACATGTTTTCCCAGCAGCTATTTCCTTGGGAACTTATGGGGCGGCTCGCAAGCGTGACGACCAAGTCTTGCGTTTCTATTCAGCCAACTTTGAGGACAAAGGTATCATCGAAGTGCCTCTTGCTGACCTCAAGTTTGAAAAAGAGCACAACTGGACCAACTATCCAAAAGGGGTTCTCCATTTCTTGCAAGAAGCTGGGCACGTCATTGACAAAGGTTTTGATTTTTATGTTTATGGGAATATCCCAAATGGTGCTGGCTTGTCTTCATCAGCATCCTTGGAACTCTTGACAGGGGTCGTGGCAGAGCATCTCTTTGATTTAAAACTAGACCGTTTGGATTTGGTTAAAATCGGAAAACAAACAGAAAACAACTTTATCGGAGTCAACTCTGGTATCATGGACCAGTTTGCTATCGGTATGGGAGCTGACCAACGCGCTATTTATCTAGATACCAACACCTTGGAGTACGACTTGGTGCCACTTGATTTGAAGGACAATGTTGTTGTTATTATGAATACCAATAAACGCCGTGAATTGGCGGATTCTAAATATAATGAGCGCCGTGCTGAGTGTGAAAAAGCAGTGGAAGAATTGCAAGTCGCCTTGGATATTCAGACCTTGGGTGAATTGGACGAGTGGGCCTTTGATCAATACAGCTATCTGATCAAAGACGAAAATCGTTTGAAACGTGCTCGTCATGCTGTGCTTGAAAACCAACGTACCCTTAAAGCTCAAGCTGCCCTTCAAGCAGGTGATTTGGAAACATTTGGTCGCTTGATGAATGCGTCACACGTTTCTCTTGAGCATGATTATGAAGTAACTGGCTTGGAATTGGATACCCTTGTCCACACAGCTTGGGATCAAGAAGGTGTTCTCGGTGCTCGTATGACAGGAGCAGGTTTTGGTGGCTGTGCCATTGCCTTGGTGCAAAAAGATACTGTTGAGGCATTTAAAGAAGCTGTAGGCAAACACTACGAGGAAGTAGTTGGATACGCTCCAAACTTCTATATTGCTGAAGTTGCAGGTGGCACTCGCGTCCTTGACTAGTCAAAAGGAGGCTCTATAGTGACCTTAGTAGATAAATTTGTAACACACGTTATTGCTGAAAGTTCATTTGAGGAAATGGATAGAATCTACCTGACCAATCGTGTCTTGGCACGAGTAGGAGATGGTGTTTTGGAAGTTGAGACGAATCTGGATAAAGTGATTGACCTCAAGGACCAGTTGGTTGAGGAAGCGGTTCGATTAGAGACGATTGAGGATAGTCAGGCTGCGCGTGAAATCCTCGGTGCTGAACTGATGGACTTGGTAACGCCTTGTCCAAGTCAGGTCAATCGGGACTTCTGGGCAACCTATGCCCAATCTCCCGAACAGGCAATTGCGGACTTCTACCAACTTAGCCAGAAAAATGACTACATCAAACTCAAGGCCATTGCAAAAAATATTGCTTATCGTGTTCCATCTGACTACGGAGAACTTGAGATTACCATCAACCTCTCTAAGCCTGAAAAGGATCCAAAGGAGATTGCAGCAGCCAAGTTGGCGCAAGCTAGCAATTATCCCCAGTGTCAGCTTTGTCTAGAGAACGAAGGCTATCATGGTCGAATTAACCATCCAGCTCGCAGCAATCACCGCATTATCCGTTTTGAAATGGCTGGTCAGGAGTGGGGTTTCCAGTATTCGCCCTATGCTTATTTTAATGAGCACTGTATTTTCTTAGATGGGCAGCATCGTCCTATGGCCATTAGTCGGCAGAGCTTTGAGCGTCTGCTAGCTATCGTAGAGCAGTTTCCAGGCTATTTTGCGGGTTCAAATGCCGACCTTCCGATTGTGGGAGGCTCTATTCTAACCCATGACCACTATCAGGGAGGACGTCACGTATTTCCTATGGAACTGGCTCCCTTGCAAAAGGCTTTCCGATTTGCTGGTTTTGAGCAGGTCAAGGCCGGGATTGTCAAGTGGCCAATGTCAGTGCTACGTTTGAACTCGGATTCTAAAGAGGATTTGATCAACTTGGCTGATAAGATTTTACAGGAATGGCGTCAATATTCAGATCCTGAAGTGCAGATTTTAGCAGAAACAGATGGGACACCGCATCACACCATCACACCCATTGCGCGTAAACGCGATGGACAGTTTGAGTTGGACTTGGTTTTACGGGACAATCAAACTTCAGCAGAGCATCCTGATGGCATCTATCATCCCCACAAGGATGTCCAACATATCAAGAAGGAAAATATCGGCTTGATTGAGGTCATGGGCTTGGCTATTCTTCCACCTCGTTTGAAGGCAGAAGTGGAGCAAGTTGCCAGCTACCTCGTGGGAGAAGGGGTTACAGTTGCCGACTATCATCAGGAATGGGCAGACCAGCTCAAAGCCCAACATCTGGACCTAGCAGATAAAGAAAAAGCCCTTGAAATCGTCAAGGACTCTGTGGGTGACATCTTTGCACGTGTTCTGGAGGACGCGGGGGTTTACAAGCAGACGAAACAAGGACAGGCAGCCTTTATGCGCTTTGTAGAACAGGTCGGAATTTTGCCAGACTAGGAGCTTTCTCCTTGCATAGTCCTATAAAAAGTAGTATCATAGGGTCGTTTGAAATATCAGGAGGAAACGATGAAAGATTTTCATTTTGACGCTATATCTGCCTTTGAAAATTACGAAATTGAACAAATGAGAGATGGTCACGTTGTGGTGACGACGAAAATAGTGGACTCGTCGCTCAACTACTATGGCAATGCCCATGGAGGTTATCTCTTTACACTTTGTGATCAGATTAGTGGTTTGGTGGTTATCTCGCTGGGGCTAGATGGAGTGACGCTTCAGTCCTCTATCAACTACCTCAAGGCAGGAAAACTAGATGATGTACTGACCATTAAAGGAGAATGTGTCCATCATGGACGCACAACCTGTGTGGTAGATGTCGATATCACCAATCAAGAAGGCAGAAATGTCTGCAAAGCAACCTTTACCATGTTTGTCACAGGCCAGCGGTCTGAAAAAAGACAGGTAAGGATATAGAGAAACAAAAAAGAGGTGTGAGCCTCTTTTTCTTATTTCTTTTTCCGATTTAATACGGCATTGAGTACAATGGCAAGTAGGCTGGCTACGACGATTCCGTTTGAGAAGAACATTTGGAAGGCTGTCGGCATGCTGACAAAGAGATTACTGTTATTTAGACCTACACCAGCAGCGATTGAAACAGCTGCGATAAGGAAGTTGTGTTCATTGTTAGCAAAGTCAACGCGGGCGAGGATTTGCATCCCTTGAAGGGAAACAAAACCAAACATCACCAGCATGGCACCTCCAAGAACAGGGCTCGGAATGATTTGGGCGAGGGCACCAAACTTAGGAAGGAGTCCAAGGAGAACTAAGAAACCAGCCGCGTAGTAGATTGGCAGACGAGTCTTGATACCTGATAATTTAACCAAACCAACGTTTTGTGAAAATCCTGTGTAAGGGAAGGTGTTAAAGATTCCTCCGAGAAGGACAGCTAAACCTTCTGCGCGGTAACCGTTACGCAGTCGCGTGCTGTCGATTGGGTCATTGGTAATATCAGACAAGGCCAGGTAAACACCAGTGGATTCAACCATAGACACCGTTGCAATGATACACATCATGACAATAGAAGAGATTTCAAAAGTTGGCACCCCAAAGTAGAGGGGAGTAGGAACATGGACTAGTGGTGCTGCCGCAACAGGGGAGAAATCAACCAAGCCCATAGTAGCAGCAATGGCTGTTCCGACAACCAGACCAATCAAAATGGAGATAGACTTGATAAATCCTTTGGTAAAGATGTTGATCAAGAGGATGATCAGAACAGTGATTGCAGCAAGCAAGAGACTTTGACCAGTTGGCTCTGGGACATTATTTCCCATATTTCCGATAGCGACAGGAATTAAGGTCAATCCAATCGTGGTAATGACAGAGCCTGTTACGATAGATGGGAAGAGATTGGCCACTTTTGAGAAGATGCCTGAAATCAGAACCACATAAATCCCTGAAACGATAAGGGCACCAAACATAGCACCGCTACCGTGGCTTTGCCCAATCATAATCAAAGGAGCAACCGACTGGAAGGCAACTCCGAGAACAACTGGAAGTCCAATCCCAAAGTATTTATTGAGTTGGAGTTGGAGGAAGGTCGCCACCCCACACATGAAGATATCTGTGGAGATTAGGTAGGTCAACTGTTCAGCTGAATAGCCAAGAGCTGTCGCAATCATAATAGGAACTAGGATAGAGCCTGAGTACATGGCTAGTAAGTGCTGTAAGCCAAGAACGGCTGCTTGCGAGTGTTTTTCTTGTTTTTGCATTAGAGATCTGCCTCCTTAAATACGACCTGACCGTTTTCAAAACGTTCCAAACGAGCCAGTGATAGAACTGGATAGCCAGCTTTTTCAAGCAAATCACGACCATCCTGGAAGGATTTTTCGATAACAATACCGATGGCTTCGACTTTAGCTCCGGCCTGTTCGATGATTTGGATCAAGCCTTTGGCAGCTTGGCCATTGGCTAGGAAATCATCGATAATCAAGACCTTATCATCTGGTGAGAGGAATTTCCCAGCGATGGAAACGGTGCTGGTCACCTGCTTGGTAAAAGAGTAGACTTGAGCAGTTAAGATGCCTTCATTCATGGTGATGTTTTTAGCTTTCTTGGCGAAAATCATAGGGACATCTAAGGCTTCAGCTGTAAAAACAGCTGGGGCAATGCCTGAAGCTTCAATGGTCACGACCTTGGTAATGCCAGCAGAAGCGAATTTTTCCGCAAATACCTTACCGATCTCTCGCATCAAGCTAAAATCAACTTGGTGGGTTAAAAAGGAATCCACCTTAAGGATGTTGTCACCCAAGATATGCCCATCCTGAAGGATGCGCTCTTCTAATAATTTCATAAGACCTCCTAAAGTCTAAAAGATGCTTCATTTACTTGTTTAGAGTTTCTAGCAAGAAATAGAAAAAGAACCTACTTAATCCCCTAAGTAAGTCCCCAAAATAGGCATGGTCAAAACCATACCTTCAGCTGACATACTCATTGTTAGGTGTTCCGGCACCTTGTAGAAACGTCGTGCCAATTCACGACATAAACAAGTAAAATGATACTATTATCAAACGCAATAGCGTTAATGTTATTATTTTACACTAAATAGCTTTAGAAATCAAATATTTTGTTAGTAAATAGATCATAAAAGCGAACGAATAAAAGGCTGCAACGCTAGAAAGTATTGTAGCCTTTTATTCTTCTATTCGCTAAATCTTAAAAAATAGCCATCAGGATCTAAAATCGCAAATTCATGAGGGTGAATAAAGCTATCTCCCACTCGAAATTCTCTTTTGGTCAGCGGACGATGGATAGGATAGTCAGCTTCCAGCAGTTTTTGGTGGAACTGAGGGACATCTTCAATGCCAAAGGAAATATTGACACCGCGCCCGAAAGGATAGGTCAGTTGGGCTAATTCTTCTGTGCTGCCTTCTTCTAGCATAAGTTGGCAGTCTTCAAGCGAGAGGAAGAGAAATTTCTCCTCTAGACGCTCGTATTCGATTCTAAAACCGAGTAAGTCGCAGTAGAAGTGGCGTGACTTTTCGAGGTCAGATACTACAAATTCAGGAATGACAGCTTGATAGTCCATTAGCTTTCTCCTTAGAGTTCAATTTCCAATACAATCGGCGTATGATCTTGACGTGCGCCTGAGTCAATCATGTCAGACTTGGTCACCTTGTCAGCCACGCGGTTGCTGGTGAGCCAGTAGTCGATTCTCCAGCCTGTATTGTTGATTTTAGAAGTCTTGCTGCGTTGTGCCCACCAGGTATAACGTTCTGGGACATCGCCGTGAATGTGGCGGAAGGTGTCAGTAAATCCAGTTGCCAAGAGGTCGGTAAATCCAGCACGTTCCTCGTCGGTAAAACCAGGTGAACGGCGGTTGCTGGCAGGATTTGCAAGGTCGATTTCCTTGTGAGCTACGTTGTAGTCTCCAGTCGCAAGGACTGGTTTTTCTTTGTCTAGTTGAGCCAAATACTCAGCGTATTTGACATCCCAGACTTGGCGTTCTTCCAAGCGTTTGAGCCCATCACCAGCGTTTGGAGTGTAAACTTGCGTTACGAAAAATGCATCAAATTCCAAGGTGATGATGCGGCCTTCCAAGTCCATGGTAGAAGGAGCACCGATTTCTGGGAAGCTAATCGTTGGTGTGAGTTCTTTCTTATAAAGGAACATGGTTCCAGCGTAGCCTTTGCGGGCAGGTTCTTGAGAAGAACGCCAAGTGTTTTCATAGCTTGGGAAGAGTTCAGCTAAAATTTCCAAGTGTTTCTTAGTAGGGCCCTTTGCAGAAAGCTTGGTTTCCTGAATAGCGATAATATCAGCATTTTCGGCTACCAGGGTTTGTAGGACTTCTTGGGACAATTTTGCACGAGCTGAGTCGCTCGTTAGGGCTGCATTGAGGGAATCGATATTCCATGAGATGAGTTTCATAATGTTACCTTTTTCATTCAGATTACAGACTATATTATACCAAAAAAAGCTCTATTTCCCCAACGTATGGTTTGAAAAATCACCCTCTTTCGTTTATAATTAAGAATGATTTTATGAAAGGGAGTGAAAATACATGAAATTCTATTCTTATGACTATGTACTCAGCCAAATCGGTCAGCAAAATGGCATCATGATTGGCTTTGGAATCGTCTTATTAACTGTGACAGGATTTCTAGCTTTCAAGGCTTATCATGATAAAAAGGGCACCAAGTTTCGTGAGTTGGTCATGATTTCAGCTTTGACCTTACTGGCTCTCCTTTTAATTAGTATCTCGACTTACCAAAACAATCAAGTTTCTAACAATAAATTTCAGGCTTCACTTCATTTCATCGAGCTTGTTTCCAAAGAATTGGGAGTTGACAAGTCAGAGGTCTATGTCAATACTTCTGCGGACACGGATGGCGCTCTTATCAAGGTCGGAGATCGCTATTACCGTGCCCTGAACGGCAGTGAGCCAGACAAGTACCTGCTAGAGAAAGTGGAATTGTCTAAAACAGATGCAATTGAACTGGTGGAGGAGAACAAATGACACTCAATTATATGGAAATTTTAATCAAACTAGCCTTGGGTCTCTTTTCTCTGGTTTTGGTGATTAATGTGACAGGAAAGGGTAACCTAGCGCCTAACTCAGCGATAGATCAAATCCAGAACTATGTACTCGGGGGTATCATCGGTGGTGTGATTTACAATAGTTCCATCAGTATCCTTCAGTATGCAGTTATCTTGATCATGTGGACCATTCTGGTCTTGACTCTCAAATGGCTCAACAACAATGTTCACTTTGTGAAACGTTTGATTGATGGGAAACCAACCCTGCTCATCAAAAATGGACAGATTGATCCTGAAGCCTGTCGTTCGGTTGGCTTGTCTGCGGCAGATGTTGCTCTCAAACTTCGTAGCCAAGGCATTTTCCAGATGAAACAAGTCAAACGCGCTATGCAGGAGCAAAACGGTCAACTCATCGTGGTCCAAATGGGAGATGAGAATCCCAAGTATCCTGTTGTCACAGACGGTGTGATCCAAGTCGAAATTTTGGAGACCATTGGTCGGAGCGAAGAGTGGCTACTTGATAACCTCAGCAAACAAGGGTATGACAATGTTGCCAATATCTTTATCGCTGAGTATGACAAGGGTGTCGTCTCAGTCGTAACCTATGAATAAGAAAAACCTGAGGTCTCTGCCTCAGGTTTCCATTTGCAATCAGAAAGGGATTTTATGTCCATTATTCAAAAACTCTGGTGGTTTTTCAAGTTAGAAAAGCGCCGTTATCTAGTCGGGATTGTGGCCCTGGTCTTGGTTTCCATCCTCAATCTCATTCCCCCCATGGTCATGGGGCGGGTGATTGACGCCATTACGTCGGGGAAATTACCCCAGCAGGACCTCCTTCTTAATCTATTTTATCTACTGCTAGCAGCCTTTGGTATGTACTATCTGCGCTATGTTTGGCGCATGTATATCCTTGGGACTTCCTACCGACTCGGTCAGATTATGCGCTCTCGCTTGTTTGAGCACTTTACCAAGATGTCGCCAGCCTTTTATCAGACCTATCGAACGGGGGACTTGATGGCACACGCCACCAACGATATCAATGCCTTAACTCGTCTCGCAGGTGGCGGAGTCATGTCTGCGGTCGATGCCTCTATCACGGCTTTAGTAACCTTGCTGACCATGCTTTGTAGCATTTCGTGGCAGATGACTCTAGTTGCCATTCTTCCCCTGCCTTTCATGGCTTATTCGACCAGTCGTCTAGGGAGAAAGACTCATAAGGCTTTCGGAGAATCCCAAGCAGCCTTTTCTGAACTCAATAATAAGGTACAGGAGTCTGTATCAGGTATCAAAGTAACCAAGTCTTTCGGTTATCAGGCGGACGAGCTGAAGTCCTTTCAGGCAGTTAATGAATTGACCTTCCAAAAGAATCTCCAAACCATGAAATACGATAGTCTCTTTGACCCTATGGTTCTATTGTTTGTTGGTTCGTCCTACGTTTTAACTCTTTTGGTCGGTTCTTTGATGGTTCAGAAAGGGCAAATCACCGTTGGGAATCTGGTTACCTTTATCAGCTACCTAGATATGTTGGTTTGGCCTCTTATGGCTATTGGTTTCCTCTTTAATATTACTCAGCGAGGAAAGGTTTCTTATCAGCGGATTGAGGAACTCTTGTCTCAGGAATCACCTGTACAGGACCCTGAGTTTCCTCTGGATGGTATTGAAAACGGGCGCTTGGAGTATGCCGTTGAAAGCTTTGCCTTCGAAGATGAGGAGACACTGACGGATATTTACTTTAGTTTGGAAAAAGGGCAAACGCTGGGTTTGGTCGGGCAGACAGGTTCTGGTAAAACGTCCTTGATCAAGCTCCTCTTGCGTGAGTACGATGTGGATAAGGGAGCTATTTACCTAAACGGTCACGATATTCGGAACTATCGCCTGACAGACCTTCGCAGTCTCATGGGCTATGTTCCTCAGGATCAGTTTCTCTTTGCGGCCTCTATCTTAGACAATATCCGCTTTGGAAATCCTAATTTGCCCCTTTCAACGGTTGAGGAAGCGACTAAGCTAGCTCAAGTTTACCAAGACATTGTAGCTATGCCTCGGGGATTTGATACGCTTATTGGTGAAAAAGGAGTTAGTCTCTCAGGTGGTCAAAAGCAACGTCTGGCCATGAGTCGGGCTATGATTTTAGACCCTGATATCTTAATTTTAGATGATTCTTTGTCAGCCGTGGATGCTAAGACAGAGTATGCGATTATTGACAATCTCAAGGAGACGCGGAAGGACAAGACAACCATTATTACGGCTCATCGCCTCAGTGCGGTTGTCCATGCAGATCTGATCTTGGTTCTGCAAAATGGTCAAATTATCGAACGGGGCAGGCACGAAGACTTGCTAGCCCTGGATGGCTGGTATGCCCAAACCTACCAGTCTCAGCAGTTGGAAATGAAAGGAGAAGAAGATGCAGAATAAGCAAGAACAGTGGGCTGTGCTGAAACGCTTGATGTCCTATCTCAAACCCTATGGTCTTTTAACCTTTTTAGCCCTGGCCTTTCTTCTAGCTACTACGGTCATTAAAAGCGTGATTCCTCTGGTTGCTTCCCACTTTATCGACCAGTATCTCAGCAAACTCAACCAACTTGCTGTGACCGTTTTGCTGGTCTACTATGGTCTTTATATCCTACAAACTCTAGTTCAGTATATCGGCAATCTTCTCTTTGCGCGGGTGTCCTACAGTATTGTCAGAGATATTCGTCGCGATGCCTTTGCCAATATGGAAAAACTGGGCATGTCTTATTTTGACAAGACGCCAGCAGGCTCCATCGTTTCTCGTTTGACAAATGATACCGAGACCATCAGTGATATGTTTTCGGGAATTTTATCCAGCTTTATCTCAGCAGTTTTTATCTTTCTGACAACTCTGTATACCATGTTGGTGTTGGATTTTCGTTTGACAGCTTTAGTCTTGCTCTTTCTTCCTTTGATTTTCCTTTTGGTCAATCTCTATCGGAAAAAGTCAGTGAAAATCATCGAAAAAACCAGAAGTCTCTTGTCGGATATCAATAGTAAGCTGGCAGAGAATATCGAGGGAATTAGGATTATCCAGGCCTTTAATCAAGAGAAGCGTCTGCAGGCAGAATTTGATGAGATTAATCAAGAACATTTGGTCTATGCCAACCGTTCTGTAGCCTTGGATGCCCTCTTTTTGAGACCTGCCATGAGTTTGCTGAAATTGCTAGGCTACGCCGTTTTGATGGCTTACTTTGGTTACCGTGGGCTTTATCTGGGAATAACAGCAGGAACCATGTATGCCTTTATCCAGTACATCAACCGCCTCTTTGACCCTTTGATTGAGGTGACGCAAAACTTTTCAACCCTTCAAACGTCCATGGTGTCTGCAGGCCGTGTCTTTGCTCTGATTGATGAGAGGACCTATGAACCCCTTCAAGAAAACGGCCAGGCCGAGGTCAAAGAAGGCAATATTCGTTTTGAACATGTATGTTTCTCATATGACGGTAAACACCAGATTCTGGATGATATTTCCTTTTCAGTTAACAAGGGCGAAACCATTGCCTTTGTAGGTCATACAGGTTCGGGGAAATCTTCGATTATCAATGTCCTCATGCGTTTTTATGAATTTCAGTCAGGCCGAGTTCTCTTGGATGGTGTGGATATTAGGGACTACAGTCAGGAAGAGCTGAGAAAGAACATCGGTCTGGTCTTGCAGGATCCCTTCCTCTATCACGGGACTATCAAGTCCAATATCGCCATGTACCAGGATCTTAGTGATGAAGAGGTACAGGCTGCGGCTGCCTTTGTGGATGCAGATTCCTTTATTCAGGAGCTTCCGCAGAGTTATGATGCACCTGTGTCTGAGCGTGGTTCGAGCTTTTCTACTGGACAGCGTCAGCTTCTTGCCTTTGCCAGAACAGTCGCCAGTCAGCCTAAAATCTTGATTTTGGATGAAGCGACAGCCAATATTGACTCTGAAACAGAAAGTTTGGTTCAAGATTCCCTAGCTAAGATGAGACAGGGTCGGACGACCATTGCCATAGCTCATCGCCTTTCTACCATTCAAGACGCCAACTGCATTTATGTCTTGGATAAGGGGCGCATCATTGAGAGTGGAACCCATGAGGAACTCTTGGCCTTGGGAGGAATCTATCACAAGATGTATAGCTTGCAGGCAGGAGCTATGTCCTAATACTCGTTGAAAATCTATTCTAACCACGTCAGCTTTATCTACAACCTCAAAGCTGTACTTTGAGCAGCCTGTGACTAGCCTCCTAGTTTGCGTTTCGATTTTCATTGAGTATAAGAAGGAAATTCTTTAAATTACAGATTTCTTGCACCGCCTTTTCCATTTTGTGGTATAATGAAAAATGTTGACAAATAGTATAATAAAAACAAAGGAGAAACAGCATGCTGAAATGGGAAGACTTGCCCGTGGAAATGCAATCAAGCGAGGTTGAGTCTTACTACCAGCTTGTCTCTAAAAGGAAAGGTTCGCTGATTTTCAAGCGTTGTCTGGACTGGGTTCTGGCCTTGGTTTTACTGATTTTGACTTCCCCAATCTTTCTCATCTTGAGCATTTGGATCAAGTTGGATAGCAAGGGACCTGTCATTTACAAGCAAGAGCGCGTGACCCAGTACAATCGTCCATTCAAGATTTGGAAGTTCCGTACCATGGTAACGGATGCGGATAAAAAAGGAAGTCTAGTGACTTCAGCTAACGATAGCCGTATTACCAAAGTGGGAAATTTCATTCGCCGTGTGCGCTTGGACGAACTGCCTCAGCTGGTCAATGTCCTTAAAGGCGAAATGTCCTTTGTCGGTACAAGACCTGAGGTGCCACGCTACACCGAGCAGTATAGTCCTGAAATGATGGCGACCTTGCTCTTGCCAGCCGGAATCACCTCTCCAGCTAGTATCAACTACAAGGATGAGGACACCATCATCAGTCAAATGACGGAGAAAGGTTTGTCAGTTGACCAGGCCTATGTCGGACATGTCCTCCCTGAAAAGATGCGCTATAATCTCGCCTATCTCCGAGAATTTAGTTTCCTTGGAGACATCAAAATCATGTTTCAAACCGTGTTTGAGGTACTAAAATAAAGTAGTCATGAGAAAATGAGTACAGATAAAAGGAGCAAATCAATGCCAAATTACAATATTCCATTTTCACCACCTGATATTACCGAAGCTGAAATTGCTGAAGTAGCAGATACCCTTCGTTCTGGTTGGATCACAACAGGTCCTAAGACAAAAGAACTGGAGCGTCGCTTGTCTCAATACACACAGACGCCTAAGACTGTCTGCCTCAACTCTGCGACAGCTGCTCTTGAGTTGATTTTGCGTGTTTTGGAAGTGGGACCTGGTGATGAAGTCATCGTTCCAGCCATGACCTACACAGCTTCATGTAGTGTTATCACTCACGTAGGAGCAACCCCTGTCATGGTGGATATCCAAGCAGATACGTTTGAGATGGACTATGACCTTCTTGAGCAAGCTATCACTGAGAAAACTAAGGTGATCATCCCAGTAGACCTTGCAGGGATTGTTTGCAACTATGACCGTTTATTCCAAATTGTGGAGAAGAAACGCGACCTCTTTACTGCTTCAAGCAAGTGGCAAAAGGTCTTTAACCGTATTGTGCTTGTCTCTGATAGTGCCCATGCTTTGGGATCAACTTATAAAGGACACCCTGCTGGCTCTATCGCTGACTTTACTTCCTTCTCATTCCATGCCGTTAAAAACTTTACAACTGCTGAGGGAGGAAGTGCGACTTGGAAGGCCAATCCAGCGATTGACGACGAAGAAATGTACAAGGAATTCCAAATCCTTTCCCTTCATGGTCAGACTAAGGATGCTCTTGCTAAGATGCAATTGGGTTCATGGGAGTACGATATCGTAACACCAGCCTATAAGTGCAACATGACGGATATCATGGCTTCGATAGGTTTGGTACAATTGGATCGTTACCCTGGTTTGCTACAACGTCGTAAGGACATCGTGGATCGCTATAATCGTGGCTTTGCGGGTACTCGTATTCACCCACTGGCACACAAGACTGATACTGTCGAATCTTGTCGTCACCTCTACATCACCCATGTAGAAGGTGCTAATCTAGAAGAGCGTAATCGTATTATCCAAGAATTGGCCAAAGCAGGAATTGCAAGTAATGTACACTACAAACCGCTTCCTCTCTTGACAGCCTATAAGAATCTTGGTTTTGATATGGCAGATTATCCAAGAGCCTATGCCTTCTTTGAAAATGAAATTACGCTCCCTCTTCATACAAAATTAAGTGATGATGAGGTTGATTATATCGTTCAGACTTTGGTGAGAATTTCCGAAGAAATACTCGGTTCAGGAAAAAAATCATAAAAAAATCTTGACAAAGATAGAACAATAACATATAATATTCTCAATAAATCAGAAAAGTAACTATATTCGATCTTCAGGGAGCCTGTGGTGATTGTGAACAGGTGGTTGGAAGTAGTGAAAGTGGGCTGATTTTAAAAATGAATTTGAAACAATGAAAATTCGGTGCGCACACCTTATAGTGCAACTTGTTGTTAGACAAGGCAGAGATGTAAAGGGGGATAGTCCCTTTACAATTGAGGTGGCACCGCGTTACCAACGCCCTCACATGGAAGTCGATTCTGTGTGTGGGCTTTTTTCATATCTTGAAATCAATACTGAAAGAGGAAAAATTTATGACAACTAAAGGTTATTTTGGACAATTTGGTGGTAGTTTTGTACCGGAGCCGATTCAGGCTTTGTTGGATGAGTTGGAAGTGACATTTGATAAGTACAAGGATGATCCAGAATTTTTGGCAGAATTTCGCCATTACTTGAAGGACTATTCAGGTCGCGAAACACCGCTCTATTTTGCGGAAAGTTTGACAGATCACTTAGGTGGTGCTAAGATTTATCTTAAACGTGAAGATCTTAACCACCTTGGTTCTCACAAGCTCAACAACGTTTTAGGGCAAATTCTTCTTGCTAAACGTATGGGCAAAAAACGTGTTATTGCGGAAACAGGAGCTGGTCAACACGGTGTTGCGACAGCAGCGGCTGCAGCCAAGTTTGGTATGGCCTGTGATGTCTACATGGGAGCAGAGGATGTGGAACGTCAACGTCTCAATGTCTTCCGCATGGAGATGATGGGAGCAACTGTTCATGCAGTTGAAACAGGGACTCGTACCCTCAAAGATGCGGTTGATGCAGCCTTTGGAGCATGGATGAATGATTTGGAAGCCTTCTATGTTTTGGGATCTGCTGTGGGACCTCACCCATATCCTACAATTGTCCACGAGTTCCAAAAAGTCATCAGTGAAGAATCTCGCCGTCAAATTTTGGAAAAAGAAGGCCGTTTACCAGACTACGTCATTGCCTGTGTAGGTGGTGGTTCAAATGCCATCGGTGCTTTTTCGCAGTATGTGGCTGATGAAGAAGTCAAATTGGTTGGGGTCGAAGCTGCCGGTCACGGACTTGACACAGACAAGCACGCAGCCACTATGACAAAAGGTAGTGTCGGAATTGTCGATGGTATGAAGACTTATGCAGTCTTTAAGGAAGATGGAGAGCTGGCGCCAGTTTACTCTATCTCAGCTGGTTTGGACTATCCAGGGGTTGGTCCAGAACACGCCTACTTTAAAGATTCTGGCCGCGTAGAATACGTGGCAGCGACAGATGAAGAAGCTGTTCAAGCCTTGCTTTTATTAAGCAAGACTGAAGGAATTATCCCAGCGATTGAAAGTTCACACGCTATCGCAGAAGCAGTTAAACGTGCACCGAAACTAAGTAAAGAAGAGATTATCATCATCAATGTCTCAGGTCGTGGAGACAAGGACGTAGCTGCGATTGCAGACTACCTAGAAGCTAAAAAATAAAGATACGTTTTGCAAGCAATCAAACAGGAGTAAAAAGTGATATTATTGATTGATAACTATGATTCCTTTACCTACAATCTGGCTCAGTATATAGGGAATTTTGCTCCTATCGAAGTGCTGAGAAATGATGATTCTCGTCTCTATGAGTTTGCAGAAAAGGCGGATGCCCTTGTCTTTTCCCCTGGACCTGGTTGGCCGTCTGATGCTGGAAAGATGGAGGAAATGATTCGAGATTTTGCAGGCCGAAAACCAATTTTGGGGATTTGTCTTGGACATCAGGCTATTGCTGAGGCATTCGGTGGAAAACTCGGCTTAGCTCCCAAGGTCATGCACGGTAAACAAAGTCAGCTACAATTTGAAGCTCCATCCATTCTCTATGATGGAATAGAGAACAAATGTTCAGTCATGCGTTACCATAGTCTTATGGTGGAGGAATTACCTGAAGATTTTGAAGTTACAGCTCGGTCGACGGATGATCAAGTCATTATGGGAATTCAGCACAGGAACCTGCCTATCTACGGTTTCCAGTACCATCCAGAAAGTATTGGAACACCAGATGGTTTATCCACTATTCGAAATTTTATTGAGAAAGTAATTTAACTGGAAAATTTCACTTAATTGAAAAGCCCTCCATAAAAGAGAGCAGGATTATCAGAGAATTACTAGCTTACCAAAAATAATCAAACAAGTAGCCAGTAAGAGGAAAGGCACGAAAGGAAGTCTTTCCTTTTTCTTTTGCGAGAGAAAGGCTAAAATCCCTGTTGCAGAAGCAAACTGGATTAAGATGAGTAGTTCTGTCGCACTAAAGATGAGCGCGCAAGAAGCCAGAAAGAGAAAATCACCTGCCCCTATACGGATATCGATAAAATGAGCAAAAATTCCGAGAACAAGGAAGAAGACCATAATCGGATTCCAACCACAGAAAGCCATGAGGATTAGATGGAACGTCAGCCAGACTAGTAAAGGATATTCCTGATGACGGAAGTCGTAGATGCCCAAGGTCAAACCAGCAGTGATTAGGATGACTTGCCCCAAGGAAATCCACTCCCAAGACCAAGCTAGAAAGAGGATTCCTAAGCCGAGTTCAAAGAGGGCATACCAGATAGGATAGCGAGCCTTGCAGTAGAGACAGCGAAAGCGACCAATTACTTGAGAGATAATCGGAATCAAATCTAAGGGACGCAAGCGAGTCTGACAAGAATCGCAGTGACTAGCTGGTCTGATAATGGATTGCTCAGGGAAACGGTCAATGACCAAACCTAGAAAAGAAGCGAAAATGCTCCCGACAAGAAAAAAATAAAGATCAATCATACTTATCTATTCGTAAAAAATAGAAGAAGTAGTATAATAAAGAAACATTGATAAGATGGTGAGGTCAAGATGACAATTCGTTTTGAAGAAAATGTGAGCACAGAAAATGCTCAGCTCGTATGCCAATGGTCCAACTCCCTTGGCAAATCCTTTCAAGAACAATGGATGGGAACAATGATTCCTTTTCCCTTAACAATTCAAATCTTGCAAGATTTGGAAGGAATCTTTTCAATCTTTGATGGACAAGAGTTTGTGGGGCTTATCCAGAAAATCAGGCTAGAAGACAGGAATCTTCATATCGGGAGATTTTTTATCAACCCCCAGAAACAGGGGCAAGGCTTAGGTAGCCGGGCTTTAAGGAAATTTGTTAGTTTGGCCTTTGAAAATGAAGACATAGATAGTATCTCTCTAAATGTCTACGAGGCAAATCAAAGAGCCAAAGATATCTATCAAAAAGAAGGATTTGAAATCGTTCAGATGGTTGAAGAACCTATACGAAAATACATCATGAAAGTATCGAAAGAAACAAAATAAAATGGGAAAGTTCGCTCTGTATTCTTAACTCTCGCTCAGTAAAAAAGACAGCCTCCTCTTGGTGACTGTCTGCTTAATGCTGAATAGGCGTATATTTATTAAAAATATCAAAGTGTCATTTACTGGATATTGTCTGATAGGCTTCTCTTAATCTGCAAGAGTAAGAGGATCAAACTAACACTCAGGAGAATATGTCCAATTCCGGCGACCCCAGAGATAGTAGCATTGATACTAGAAGGGAGAACCATTCCTAGCACCTGGGTTACACCACGAACTGCAAGCATCACTGCGGTTAGATTGAGACCGATATGATAGAAAATTAAGATCCGACTAGTTTTCGCTCCACTAAAGGAAAAGTTTTTTTCCAGCAGGAGTAGCAGAAGAAAGAAGACCATACCTAACAGAAAGTAGTGTGTGTGCACGAACCCGAGAGAGGTTCTGTCAATAAAACCATAGAATTTAGTAAACTCACGGTAAAATACTCCTCCAACCATTGCAAGGATAGCGTAGAGTATAGAGGCATTCATGTATCGTTTCATGTCATCATTCCTTTATTCACATTCTTTTTTCATCGCAAAATAACCTATCAGTACTATCCAAACATAGGCACAGGTTTTGGGAATCATCAGCATTCCAATTGTTATAACTGATACTAGATAAACAGAATCAAAAAGTGTTTCGACAATTGCTTGTATAGTCTGTCCTCCTCTTCTAATGGATTGTGTTTGCTAATTTTCATTGGCAAAGACGGCTTGGCTGAAGTTGAGACCAAATAGTAGGCCTGCCAGGAGAAGTGCCGCTCCCAATCCTGTGTAGAAAAAGGCAATAAACTGTTCTGATGCAAATCCACTTGATCGTAGCCAAATGCCAAAGGTCATCATCGTTGCCATGATTGCAAAGGATTTGCCATCAAAGAATTTAAGGAAAAAATGTTTTTCTTCTTGATAGGCCTGAATCCTTGCCGTGTGTTTTTTTACCAGCTTGCCAAAAATAAGGAATTGGAATATCGTAAAAACCAGTGCGGTTAGTAGATAATTCACAATGCCATGATGGGCCGGATAGGCTAAAAGTCCAATGCGAAGAATATTGAAACCAGCTAGACTCCAAACAAGGCAGGCCAGCAGTAACAATGTATTCCGTTTTACTTTCATGTAATACCTCCTAATGAACGATGTTCAATTAATTACATACGAAATTCCCACAAGTGAGTGGGAAGTCTAATAAAGTGTTCTGCGAATGATTTCCAAGATAGCGGAAGGGTCATAGTCTTGTCGGAGAAGAGCAGAGAGCATAAGGGAAAATAGGACATCCGCAAATTTCTCTGGAGTAAAGTCTTCTGTGAAAGCATCTGACCGAATTTTTGTATCCTTTTTCAAGACAGAACACAAACCGTTTAAAATGTGTTGCCAAGTCTGTTGCATCCGTCGTTTGCCATCAGATTTTTCTTCTCGCAGAAAACCTAAGGAATGCAGAGTGAAAAATCCTGGATACTGCTTGCAACCGTAAGCCATCCGATTGTAAATCCAAGTAATACAAACCTGAATATCTTCAAATACAGTAGCATCTTCTGGGCGGTGAAAAATCTCGCACCAAACACTTTCCACTGTAGCCCCTATTAACTCTGCCTTGGAGTCAAAGTAATTATAGATGGCACCTACAGAGACTCCGCAGGCAGTTGCGATTGAACGGATGCTGACAGCAGACCAGCCCTGCTGTTGCATCAGCTCTTGACTAGTTTGTAAGATTTTCTCCCTTGATGTTACTACAGTATTCATTTGATTACCCCTTGATGAACAATGTTCAGTTTGATTTTACTGAAAAAGAGGCAGCCTGTCAAGTATCTTACATTCTTTCCTAGTAAACTAAGAATGGCTATAGGTGATAAAAACTGAACAGTTAAAAAGTGGAATTCCTTATAATCGAACTAGAGTCTCTATTATTTAAAAAATAGAAGACACTGAGCTAGAATTTTCGTTCAGATAAGCAAAAAAAGCCTTGAAGTCAAGGCTTTTCCTGTTGTTTAGATGCCCCCTGCAGGGCTCGAACCTGCGACCCATAGATTAAGAGTCTACTGCTCTACCAACTGAGCTAAGAAGGCAAATAAAAAGCTGTATTGGTGCCGAAACTTCACGGTTTGTATTGAACCCGCGCAATTAAGCAGGTGGGCAACTCGCTCTAACTGAAGCTGTTTCCGTGTGAGACGGCTTACATGCTGTTAGAAGACTTTTGTTTCCCTAATAATACAAAAAATAGTCGGTCAACACTTAAGTGTGAAGTCGTACACCACAGCGTTTCTATGTTTATATGATACCACTTTTTCAAAAAAAATCAAGAGGAAAATGCAATTATCTGAAAAGGATTTCACAAATTTCGTAATTTATCAATGGTTTCCTTACGTTGCGCCAAGGCTCGTTCGTATTTGCCGGTATCTTTTGGAGTAAAATAGTGGTGATTTTGGATTTTTTCTGGCAGATAGTCTTGCTTGACCCAATTTCCAGGATAGTTGTGTGGATAGAGATAGTTTTGAGCATTCCCTAGTTCCTTGCTGCCACTGTAGTGACCATCACGCAGGTGCCGAGGGATAGGCAAATGCCCCGATGTTTTGAGATCAGCAAGGGCCTTGTCCATAGCCACATAGGCTGAGTTGGACTTGGGTGAAAGAGCCAGATCAATCACAACATTAGCAATGAGGATGCGAGCTTCTGGGAAACCAATCCTTTGTGCAGCATCTAGAGCAGTTACAGTATGGATCTGCGCTTCAGGATTAGCCAAACCAATATCTTCATAGGCAATCACAGTCAAGCGACGAGCTAGACTAGGCAGATCCCCAGCTTCAATCAAGCGGGCTGCGTAGTGGAGACTGGCATCCACATCCGAGCCGCGAATGGATTTTTGCAGGGCTGAAAGGACATCATAGTGACCGTCCCCATCCTTGTCCATGGTAATGTAGCTTCGTTGCAGGCTATTTTCCATGATATCAAGAGTGATGTGGCGGGTGCCCTTGTCATTTTCGGGAGTAGAGAGAACAGCCAAATCTAGTGAATTAAAGGCAGAACGGAGATCACCATTAGTAGATGTTGCGATGAAATCAAGGGCATCCTCATCTAGTTCTACTGGGAAATCAAAACCACGTTCAGTGTCAGATATAGCGATTTGAATGGCTTCTTTAACATCTTGATTGGACAAGGGTTCTAATTCAAAAATCTGAACACGGCTACGAATGGCTGGAGTAACAGAAAAGAACGGATTTTCAGTCGTCGCCCCAATCATGATAACCAGACCACTTTCCAAGAGTGGCAGAAGGAAGTCTTGCTTGGTTTTATCTAGTCGGTGAATCTCGTCTAGTAGTAGGATCAATCCACCAGAGAATTTAGCTTCTTCTGCGATTTCTTGGAGTCGCTTTTTACTATCCACTGTCGCGTTAAAGGTCCGAAAGGCATACTTGGTCGTTCCAGCGATGGCAGAGGCGATACTGGTCTTGCCGATTCCTGGAGGTCCGTAGAGAATCATGGAGGACAGACGATTGGCTTCCACCATGCGACGGATAATTTTTCCAGGTCCGACCAGATGCTCCTGACCGATGACCTGATCTATGGTTTTTGGGCGCATGCGAAGCGCGAGATTGTCTGGCATAGCAGTCCTTTCTAACATGGATTTTCTGATGTATATGTGGTAAGATGGTAGTATCTATTTTAGCATAATTCCGAGTAATCGGGGCGATTTAAGAGTCACATAGAAAGAGGACAAAATGGCAACATATGGATTTTTAGATGTTTTAGAGGAAGAATTGGACAAGAATTTTCCCTTTGACTTTGAGATTAGCTGGGACAAGCGCAATCATGCGGTTGAAGTGAGTTTCCTATTAGAGGCGCAAAATGCTGCAGGAGTAGAGATGCTGGACGAGGACGGAGAGGTGTCATCAGACGATATCCTCTTTGAGGAGGCAGTCCTTTTCTACAATCCCGCCAAGTCAACAGTCAATAAAGAAGACTATTTAACGGTCATCCCTTATCTGCCGAAGAAAGGATTTTCTCGTGAATTTTTAAACTATTTTGCACTATTTCTCAAAGACACTGCAGAGGTTGGGCTGGATGCGCTAATGGACTTTTTGGAAGACCCAGAAGCAGAAGAATTTGTCATGGAATGGAACCAAGAAGTCTTTGAAGAAGGGAAAGCAGGCTTGAAAGAGGGGGAGTTTTATCCTTATCCTAGGTATTAGGAGTATGATATGGAAATAGAAATTTCTGATTTTACAGGTTGCAAAATTGCCCTCTTTTGTGGTGATAAGCTCTTGACTATCCTACGTGATGATAGATCAAACATTCCATACCCTAATACCTGGGAATTGCCAGGTGGCGGACGAGAGGGTGATGAGAGTCCCTTTGAGTGCGTGGCGCGTGAAGTTTATGAAGAGCTGGGAATTCATTTGATTGAAGAGTGTCTGCTTTGGAGTAAGGTGTACCCAAGTATGCTTTTTGAGGGGAAGGAGTCGGTCTTTCTAGTTGGCAAGTTAAGGCAGGAACAGTTTGATAGTATCGTCTTTGGCGATGAGGGACAGGGCTACAAACTAATGGGCATTGAGGAGTTTCTTGGCTCAGATAAGGTCGTGCCCCAGTTGCAGGGGAGAGTGAGGGATTATTTGGAGGAAATAAAATGATTTTTGCAATTGCAACAACGACACTAAATAAGGAAGTTAAACGCAAACTAAAAGCTGGACAATACTCTAGGGAAGAAGCTACATTCATTTATATAGAATATTTAAAGTTAAAAAAACAAAGGGAAAGTGGTACGAAAGTAGCTGGGATTTCTATGGCTGTTATTTGGGTATTAATGTTTGCTATACCCTTACTGAGTGGTAGAGGTCTCGTACTGCCCCTTTCAGTATATTTTTTATTTTTGATACTGTTTGCAGGAATTGTTCTATTTGTTTATTATCTTATGTTTGGTATTTTTAAACAGCAGATTCATAACGCAATGCAAGAACACTACACGGATGTGATTGAAGAATTTGAGGGTCAGTAAAACAGCGTGTGGAAGAGCATAGGAAGCGAGTTGAGAGAGTGAATTTGGGGGTATTAGTATGATTCAGATTATCCGAGCAGGAGCAGAGGATTTAGAAACCGTAATTGCAATTCAAAGAGCTAGCTTTAAGGCTGTCTATGAAAAATATCAAGATGAGTATGATCCTTATCTCGAGGATCGTGAACGAATCAAGTGGAAATTGGTTGAGCGTCCCAATAGCTATTACTACTTTGTGAAAGAAAAGGGAGAAAATATCGGATTTTTACGAGTTCAGACCAATGAAGAGTTGACGGAGGCTTGGTTGGGAACGGCAGCGATTTTGCCCCAGTATCAAGGAAAAGGTTATGGTTCTGAGGGACTAAGATTACTGGAAAAGGAATTTCCGACGATTAAGCAGTGGGATTTGTGTACGGTATTACAGGATGCGGGGATGGTCGCCTTTTATGAGAAAAATGGCTACCGTCAAACTCATATCGAGCCTGAAAAAGAAGGTATGGATATGGTTTACATGAAAAAATTGATTGACAAATAGAAAGGATGGTTCGGTTACATTTCTAAACTGAACCCGCCCTAAACACTGTGCCAAAAAGATAAACTTCTCTTAGACACAAGCGTCTTCAGAGAGTTTCCTATTTTGGCTTTGTGTTTTACGGGCTTGGTATCTTAATTATGGAAACATGGCAAGAGTTAAAAGTTACAGTGAAGCGTGAGGGGGAGGAGCTGGTCTCTAATCTCTTGATTGAACTGGGGGCGCAAGGTGTTGCGATCGAAGACAGTATGGACTATGTGGGGAATGTCGACCGTTTTGGTGAGATCTTCCCTGAAGTCGAACAGCAGGAAGAAATCGTGGTGACAGCCTACTACCCTGATACGGTTGATGTGGCAGTAGTTGAGGCGGATTTGCAGGCTCGTCTAGCAGAATTGACAGACTTTATGGATTTGGGTGAGGTCAAGATGGGGACGACTGCCTTGGCTGAGGAAGACTGGGCAGACAACTGGAAGAAATACTATGAGCCAGCTCGTATCACTCATGACTTGACCATCGTGCCGTCGTGGACGGACTATGAGGCGACTGCGGGAGAAAAGATTATCAAGCTGGATCCTGGTATGGCCTTCGGAACTGGGACGCATCCAACTACTAAGATGAGCCTTTTTGCTTTGGAGCAGGTTCTTCGTGGTGGCGAAACGGTGCTGGATGTGGGGACAGGTTCAGGTGTCCTCTCCATTGCCAGCTCGTTGCTTGGTGCCAAGGAAATCTTCGCCTACGACTTAGACGATGTGGCAGTTCGTGTGGCTCAGGAAAATATTGAGCTCAACCCTGGTATGGAAAACATCCATGTAGCGGCAGGTGATTTGCTCAAGGGTGTGGAGATTGAGGCAGATGTGATTGTGGCTAATATCTTAGCGGATATTCTCATTCATCTGACGGATGATGCTTATCGCTTGGTCAAGGATGAAGGCTACCTGATCATGAGTGGCATTATCAAGGACAAGTGGGATATGGTGCGTGAGTCAGCTGAGTCGGCAGGTTTCTTCCTTGAAACCCATATGATTCAAGGGGAATGGAATGCCTGTGTCTTTAAGAAGACCAAGGATATCTCTGGTGTGATTGGAGGCTAGCATGCAACAGTATTTTGTCAAGGGCAGTGCAATCTCTCCTGTCACCATTGAGGACAAGGAAACCAGCAAGCATATGTTTCAGGTTATGCGCTTGAAAGAAGATGATGAGGTGACCTTGGTCTTTGATGATGGCATTAAGCGCTTGGCGCGCGTGGTAGATGTGGAAAATCATCAGTTTGAGTTGGTCGAAGAATTAGCTGACAATGTGGAACTACCAGTCCAAGTAACCATCGCATCAGGATTTCCCAAGGGAGACAAGCTAGAGTTCATCACTCAAAAAGTGACGGAACTTGGTGCCAGTCAAATCTGGGCCTTTCCCGCTGACTGGTCGGTCGCCAAGTGGGATGGTAAGAAATTGGCTAAAAAGGTTGAAAAACTGGAAAAAATTGCCCTTGGAGCGGCAGAACAAAGCAAGCGTAATATCGTTCCAAGTATTCAGCTTTTCGAGAAGAAAGCAGATTTTCTAGCCCAGCTTGACCAGTTTGACTCTATCATAGTGGCCTATGAAGAGTCGGCTAAAGAAGGAGAAGCCGCTGCCCTTCTGCAAGCAGTTACTGGACTCGAGAAAGGAGTAAAATTGCTCTTTATCTTTGGTCCAGAAGGTGGTCTCTCACCAGCAGAAATTGAAAGTTTTGAAGCTAAAGGAGCCGTCTTGGCAGGCCTTGGTCCTCGGATTTTGCGAGCAGAAACAGCGCCACTTTACGCCTTATCAGCCCTTAGTGTTTTAGTAGAATTAGAGAAATAAGAGGAAGAAAATGGAACAAAAACATCGTTCAGAATTTCCAGAAAAGGAACTTTGGGACTTAACAGCCCTATATCAAGACCGTGAGGATTTCTTGCGTGCAATCGAGAAAACGCGCGAAGACATCAACCAATTTAGCCGTGACTACAAGGGTAATCTTCACACTTTTGAAGATTTCGAGAAGGCCTTTGCGGAATTGGAGCAAATCTACATCCAGATGAGCCATATCGGTAATTACGCCTTTATGCCTCAGACGACAGACTATAGCAATGAAGAGTTTGCCAATATTGCCCAAGCTGGGATGGAATTTGAAACAGATGCCAGTGTAGCCTTGACCTTCTTTGACGACGCCTTGGTGGCAGCAGACGAGGAAGTCTTGGACCGTTTGGGTGAATTGCCTCACTTGACGGCAGCTATTCGTCAGGCCAAAATCAAAAAAGCCCACTATCTAGGGGCGGATGTGGAGAAGGCCTTGACAAATCTGGGTGAAGTTTTCTACAGTCCACAGGACATTTATACTAAGATGCGAGCTGGGGACTTTGAAATGGCTGACTTTGAAGCCCATGGAAAAATCTACAAAAACAGCTTTGTGACCTACGAAAACTTCTACCAAAACCACGAGGACGCTGAAGTTCGTGAGAAATCTTTCCGTTCCTTCTCAGAGGGACTCCGTAAGCACCAAAATACGGCTGCGGCAGCCTATTTAGCCCAAGTCAAGTCTGAAAAACTATTGGCAGATATGAAGGGCTATGACTCAGTCTTTGATTATCTCCTAGCTGAGCAAGAAGTGGACCGTGCTATGTTTGACCGCCAGATCGACCTCATCATGAAGGACTTTGCGCCAGTTGCCCAGAGATACCTCAAGCATGTTGCCAAGGTCAATGGTCTTGAAAAGATGACTTTTGCAGACTGGAAATTGGACTTGGATAGCGCCCTGAATCCAGAAGTGACTATTGACGACGCCTATGATTTGGTCATGAAGTCAGTAGAACCTTTAGGACAAGAATATTGTCAGGAAGTTGCTCGCTATCAAGAAGAACGCTGGGTGGACTTTGCTGCTAATAGTGGCAAGGATTCTGGTGGTTATGCGGCGGATCCATATCGCGTGCACCCTTATGTCCTCATGAGTTGGACTGGTCGTTTGAGCGATGTCTATACCTTGATTCATGAGATCGGGCATTCTGGTCAATTCATCTTTTCAGATAATCACCAAAGTTACTTCAATGCTCACATGTCTACCTACTACGTTGAAGCGCCATCAACCTTCAATGAATTGCTTCTCAGTGATTACTTAGAAAACCAGTCTGATGATCCACGTCAAAAACGCTTCGCCCTTGCCCATCGCTTAACAGATACCTACTTCCATAACTTTATTACCCATCTCTTGGAGGCGGCCTTCCAGCGCAAGGTGTATACTCTGGTTGAAGAAGGGGAAACCTTTGGAGCAAGCAAGCTCAACAGCATCATGAAGGAAGTCTTGACGAATTTCTGGGGAGATGCTATTGAGATTGATGATGATGCAGCTCTGACTTGGATGCGCCAAGCTCACTATTACATGGGCTTGTATAGTTACACCTACTCAGCTGGACTAGTCATCTCGACTGCGGGTTACCTTCATCTGAAACATTCAGAAACTGGAGCTGAAGATTGGCTCAATCTCCTCAAATCAGGTGGCAGCAAGACACCGCTTGAATCAGCCATGATTATCGGAGCCGATATCTCAACGGATAAACCACTCCGTGATACGATTCAGTTCTTGTCTGACACAGTTGATCAGATTATTGCCTACAGTGCTGAGTTGGGGGAGTAAATTAAAAGAGTCTGGGACAAAAGTCTAACCTTAAATATAAAAAGCGAACAAAACGAGTTATCTGACACTCAGAATACTGTCTTGTTCGCTTTTTTTCTAATCTATCGATTTTAAAAATTTATAATAAAGAATTCCTAAAATCAAAATTTTTTGTCCCAGCTTCTTAAATTATCCCCAAAAGCTATCTTCTTCAGCTTGATCTGAAGAGAAGAGCCAAACTTCTTTGATTTTTCCGTCTTCAATACGGAAGAGGTCAATCCCGTTCATATTGAGTTCAGTACCATCAGCACGTGTTCCGAGAAAAGTAACATTAGCTGCGATTAAATCCTTATTGTCAGAAACCCAATTTGTTATCACCTTAAAGGTTCCATTAGTTTTCTCAGCAAATGTAGCTAGGTGAGATCCTAGCTTGTCCTTACCAACAACTGAACCAGATATACTATGATTACCAGGTTGATGCCAGACAATATCATCTGCCATCGTTTCAAAGACACCAGGAAAGTCACCAGCAATTAAAGCTTGGTTATAAGCATTGAAAATTTCTAAGTTTGTTGACATATCTATTCTCCATTTCTTTTTTATGGTATAATTGTAACAGTTAAAATCAAAAAAACAAGTAGACACTTTTTCGATAGCTAGTATCAAAAGTAGTACTATTATTGATACTAAAAGATAAATTTTAAAAAAAATAGAAAGAAGATATTTTATGCCAAATAAAGTGAGTGAGTATGGTATTTGTCCATTTGCGACAACGCAAAGGGTTTTAACAGGGAAATGGGCACTGGTAATCATTTATCAGTTGAGTACGGGTACTAAACGATTTAAAGAATTGCAGAGATTATTGCCTGGGATTACTCAAACTATTTTGACCCGTCATCTCCGTCAATTAGAAAAGGATAAGATGGTTCAACGAAAGGTCTATGCCGAAGTTCCCCCACGAGTTGAGTACAGCTTAACCGAAATGGGGCAGGAATTCAGAGTTGTTTTAGATGCTGTCGAAAACTGGGGTCTGGATTATATTAAGTTGCTAAATGCTAATGAGATAGGCAACTGATAAGTTCCATAGAGGGAATGTATTTTTTATCGCATCCCTCAATTAAAAGACAGTAAGGCAAACCAGTAAATTTCCAGTCAATTTTCTTGAAACCCTTTCCTTCTTTTGATAGACTAATACATAGTTTAAAAAAAGGAGACTTATCATGAAAAAATTTGTTGCTGAATTAATCGGTACATTTATGCTTGTGTTCATCGGAACAGGAGCTGTTGTTTTTGGGAATGGTGTTGAAGGTCTTGGCCACCTTGGGATTGCTCTTGCTTTTGGTTTGGCCATCGTAGTCGCAGCTTTCTCAATCGGAACTATTTCAGGGGCTCACTTGAACCCGGCTGTTTCAATCGCTATGTTTGTAAACAAACGTTTGTCATCTTCAGAGCTTGTAAACTACATCCTTGGACAAGTAGTTGGAGCTTTCCTTGCGTCAGCTACGGTATTCTTCCTCTTGTCTAACTCAGGCATGTCGACTGCTAGTCTTGGTGAAAATGCCTTGGCAAACGGTGTCACTGTCTTTGGTGGATTCTTGTTTGAAGTCATCGCAACCTTCTTGTTTGTCCTAGTTATCATGACTGTAACATCAGCAAGCAAAGGTAATGGTGCAATCGCTGGTTTGGTCATTGGTTTGTCATTGACAGCTTTGATCCTTGTGGGCTTGAATATCACTGGCCTTTCAGTAAACCCAGCTCGTAGCTTGGCACCAGCTGTCTTGGTAGGTGGTGCAGCCCTTCAACAAGTATGGATTTTCATCCTTGCCCCAATCGTTGGTGGCGTTCTTGCAGCTCTCGTTGCAAAAAGCTTCCTTGGAACAGAAGAATAATTGAAATTCAAAAAGCCTTGCTCCTCATCTTGAGGAACAGGGCTTTTTCGTATGATACTCTTCGAAAATCTCTTCAAACCACGTCAGCTTCGCCTTGCCGTAGATATGTTACTGACTTCGTCAGTTCTATCTACAACCTCAAAGCAGTTCTTTGAGCTGACTTCATCAGTCTTATCTACAACCTCAAAGCAGTGCTTTGAGCAGCCTGCGGCTAGCTTCCTAGTTTGCTCTTTGATTTTCATGGAGTATGAGTTTAGCGATTGTCAATTTTCTCTGGATAAAGGTCGTGTTGGAAGAGGCGTTGTTCTGCTAAGCCTTCATACTTGGTTTCAGGTCTACCATAGTTGTAGTAGGGGTCGATTGAAATGCCCCCGCGTGGAGTGAATTTTCCCCAGACTTCTAAATAGCGAGGGTCTAGCAAGTTGACCAAGTCTTTCCCGATGGTGTTGATACAGTTTTCATGAAAATCCCCATGATTTCGGTAGCTAAAGAGGTAGAGTTTGAGGGATTTTGACTCGACGCAGAGCTCGTCAGGAATGTAGGAAATATAAATCGTCGCAAAATCTGGCTGAGCAGTGATTGGGCAAAGCGAGGTAAATTCAGGACAGTTGAATTTGATGAAATAGTCATTTTCCACATGACGATTGTCAAAAGATTCGAGGACTTCTGGTTGATAGTCAAAAATGTAGTTGGTTTCTTTATTGCCTAGTAGGCTTAGGTTTTTCATTTCTTCTTGTTGTGACATGATTTTTTCTTTCTAATTTTAAACACCACGTTGGTTATCGTAGAGGAGGGTATGGAGTTGAGGAAGGACGCGGACATTGCCCCAGCTATCGTCGGCAGCGACGCGTTCCCAGAGTTCTTTGAGACGGTCCAGTTGTTCTTGGACAATATTGCCTGTGGCCTTGGGCTCAGGATTTCCAGCCGATAAGAAGAGAACATCTGGTTGGTAGCGCTCTTGAATCCCTTTGGCAAAGGCCAAATCGGCATCATCAAAGACGGGAATTTTAAAGGTGACTTTATCTGGATCCAGTTGAGAAACGATAAAGTCCAAGGTCTCAAAGTTGACTTCCATCTTGGATGAAGGAGGTTTGGGACTAAGTGTGACTTGGTCGATGTCTTTTAACCAATTTTGCCAGCGGGAGCCTTGAGTCTCAACAGCTAGAGTGACTCCACGTTCCTTGAGCTTGGTGACGAGTTCGGCCATGTTGGCTGCTAGGATAGCAGGATTTCCCCCAGACAGGGTAACGTAGTCGTAGCTTCCCAATTTATCTAACGCAGCAATGACTTCATCAGCGGTCATGCGAGTTGGCTTTTCAGAACCATCCCAAGTAAAGGCAGAGTCGCACCAGTCGCAGTGGTAGTCGCAACCAGCAGTGCGGACAAACATGGTTTTCTGCCCGATAGCACGGCCTTCACCTTGAAATGTTGGGCCAAAGATTTCCAGAACTGGTAGTTTGAGGATACGTTCCTTAGTCATCTAACCACTCCCGTCTAAACTCCGCAAAGGCAGTCGGAGTCTCATAGAGGCGAACGTACTCCATACGGAGACCACGCTCATCTGGCAACTCTTGACTCATGGTTTGAAAAATCCAGTAAACCATATTTTCAGCAGTCGTGTTCATATAAGGCAGGGTTTCATTGAGATAGCGATGATCCAAGTGGGGTTCTAAGTAGTCCTTGTAGATAGCTTTGATGTCTCCGAAATCGTAGGTCATGCCACGGTCATCTAAAAATCCACTGACAGCGATTTGCAAATGATAGGTGTGTCCGTGCAGGGATTTGCATTTTCCCTCATAGTGAAAGAGGTGGTGGGCAGCGTCGAAGGTAAATTCTTTTGATACCAAGGTTCTGTGAGGATTGTAGACAAGAGATTCCCCAGTTTCCTGTTTGATTTCTTTGGGAGCAAAAAACATTAGCCCTCTCCTTTCTGTGAGAGATAAACATCAAGGCCATGCTGACGTAGGTGGCAGGCTGGGCAATCTCCACAGCCACTTCCAATAATTCCGTTGTAGCAGGTCAAGGTCTTTTCACGAACATAGTCAAAGGCACCGAGTTGGTCGGCTAATTCCCAAGTTTCAGCCTTGTCAAGCCACATGAGAGGTGTTTGGATAACAAAGTCATAATCCATGGCAAGGTTGAGAGTAACATTAAGGGATTTGACAAAGACATCCCGGCAGTCAGGGTAGCCAGAAAAATCTGTCTCGCAGACACCTGTCACGATGTCTTTAATGCCTCGTTGCTTGGCAAGAACTGCCGCAAAGGAAAGAAAGAGGTGGTTGCGACCATCAACGAAGGTATTGGGAACCTCTCCCTCTTTTTGCTCAATTTCCAGATCGGAGGTCAAGGCATTTTCAGTGATTTGCCCCAGTAGAGACATATCTAAGATGTGATGACGAATACCCTGTTCTTTAGCGATTTCTCTAGCAACTTGAATTTCGAGATGATGGCGTTGGCCGTAGGCAAAGGTGACGGCTTCGACTGTTTCATAGTGTTCTTTAGCCCAAAAGAGGCAGGTTGTGGAATCTTGGCCACCACTAAAGACGACCAAGGCTGAATGACGTTTCATAGTACTCCTTCTAAAATGGGAAATGTTCAGAGCACGCAAAAAGCTCCCTTTAGGGGAGCTAAAAAATACCAAGTAGAGGTTTTTTTTAGCGATGGCATGTCCCAAACATCGTAATATTCTACCTACAGTCTAGCATATTTTTTGAAAAATGGCAAAGGGCAAGAAAAAAGAGACCAGATAAAGTACTTGGTCTCTCGTGTGATTAGCTCAATTCAGCAACGATGGCCTTGATTTGTTCTGCAGTGTGAACACCAGCAACTTGTTTCACCACTTGGCCGTCTTTTTTGAAGAGAAGAGTTGGGATAGACATGATTCCAAAAGCACGTGCTGTGTTTGGATTTTCATCAACGTCCATTTTAACGATTTTCAAGACATCTTCTGAAAGTTCTTCAGATAATTTATCCAAGATTGGACCTTGCATACGACATGGACCACACCAAGTTGCCCAGAAGTCTACCAAGACCAATCCGTCTTTTGTTTCTTGTTCAAATGTTGCATCTGTAATTGCTTTTGCCATTGTATTTCTCCTTTTTTAGTTATATTGGCTTAAATCTTGTTTCATGAGATAGAAGAAGACATCTCCATAAGTCCCATGGTAGTCCAAATCATGACCATTATAGGTTAATTTTTGAACTGGGTAATAGTCTGCGACACCGATAAGGCAAGCTTGTTGAGAACGTTCAAAGTCTTCGTAAGACTCGAAAGTCATGGTTCTCTCTTGTTTGCTGGTATCTAGATAGGTAATTTCGATCATATAAAACTCCTTTGTTTGATCTTGACTTTATTGTACTCCTTGAAAAGAGGAATGTCAAGAAAAATGATTGCGCACGCAACTTTTTTAAAAAATACTTATTAAGGCAAGAAATCAAGACTGGTTTCTAGTCTTTCTTCGACGGCTTTTTGTAGATAAGCCAGGGTTGTTTGTCCCTCGTCAGTCAGGCAGATAAAACTAGCCCGTCTATCCTGGTCGCAACATCTGCGACTAAGCAAGCCACAGTTTTTCTCTTCTAACCTAGCCACCATTCGAGAAACAGCGCTTGGGCTGAGATGGAGTTTATCGGGTAAATCAATCTGTCGTAGAGATTTTTCTTGGGCTAGATTCAGATAGTAGAGCAGGTAAAACTCTTTCAAGTTCAGCCTTTGTTCACTCTGCTGGGCAATAGTTTCTTCCAACAAGGCTTCCATTTCCTTTTGACGGCGGTTGTAGTCAAACCATTTTTCTAAGTAGGTCATTGCTTTCTCCTTTCTTTTCAAAGTAAAAATCACAAAGTCATTACTGAGTATCTTTATAACACAAGATGATTGCGCATGCAATTATTATACTACTTTTAACTAATCCTTGCAAGAAAGAAGAATTTCAATATTTCCTTGAAATTTTCTGAAAAAAGAGTAAACTGGTATGCAAGAAGTTTATTTCATGGAGTTTAGGATGAAATTATATGTTCAATTAATGATTCTCTTTGTGATTTCTCTAATCGGTGAGGGAATCTCCAGTTTCTTTCATCTGCCCATCCCAGGCAGTATTATCGGTTTGATTATTCTCTTTCTAGCCCTGCAGTTCAAGTGGCTAAGGACCAGGCACGTCAATATGGTCGGAAATTTCTTGCTGGCCAATATGACCATTCTCTTTTTGCCACCAGCAGTGGGAATCATGGAAAAGTTTGATATGATTGCTCCCTATCTCTTGCCCATCGTTTTGATTGTCTTTTTTGCGGCTGTCATCAACATTATCCTCATAGCCCTAGTGGTTCAGTTTATCAAGAGACGTTTTGAGGGAGATTATGAGAAGGGAGAACGAAATGAGTGAATTTGTATCCAATCCTCTGTTTGGGATTGCATTATCTATTCTAGCTTATCTAGTGGGAATGCTGATTTACAGACGTTTTCCCCATCCTTTGACAACACCTTTGCTTTTGTCGGCAATTTTTATTATCATCCTTCTTAAGGCGACGGGTATTTCTTACCAAGATTACTACCAAGGTGGGGTTTATCTGAATAATTTGATTGTCCCATCGACAGTGGCTCTAGGGATTCCACTTTATAAGAGCTTTCACTTGATGAAGCACCATGCTCGGAGTATTCTCTTTGGTAGTCTGCTAGCAGTAGTTGTCAATACTAGCTTCACCGCCATAGTGGCGAAAATCTTTGGCATGGACTTTTTCCTAGCCATTTCTCTCTTTCCCAAGTCAGTGACAACCGCTATGGCAGTGGGGATTACAGAAAAATTGCAAGGTTTAACAACTGTGACCTTGGTCGTCGTAGTGGCAACTGGGATTTTAACTAGTGTTATTGGACCAACCCTTTTGAAGTGGTTGAAAATTGACGATCCAGTGGCAGTTGGTCTTTCCCTCGGTGGAACAGGTCATGCAGTCGGAACAGGAACAGCCTTTCGATACGGCTCGGTAGCAGGAGCCATGGGTGGCTTGGCCATCGGTGTCACCGGTATTCTCTATGTTTTTGTTAGCCCTATTGTAGCCAGTTTGATATTGAGTTAAAGCAAAACCCAGCTCTTGTAAGCTGGGCGTTTTTTATTGCAAATTAACCTTGTTTTTCAAAATATAGTAGGTACCGAGATAGTAGATAGCCGATAAAAAGAGATCGCGCAAGATTTCTGTACCAATCATCATGTTAAAGTCATTTTCAATTCGGAAAAAGAGAGAAACATAACCAATGACGATGGCAATGACGATATAGGCTAGAATCCCCATAGCTGTTCGATACTCATTAAAGAGTTGTCCGATTGAGATGGAGAGGTAAATAGATAAAATCCATGTAATCGAACCGACAAATAGTGATAGGGCATACAGCCAGCCGTAGCTGAGGTAAGGGGAAATGAAGTTATAGAGGACAGTGAAGTCTTTTTCTATTGGTGTTAAGAAGAAGATAATCAATACACTCAAGATAAAGACGATATAGCTTAAGATGGACCAGACAAGACCACCTAAAAGTTTTGCGATGATGATTTGATGCTCAGAGACAGGCAAGGTTAGGGTCAAGTACCCTTGGCGGTCATAAACACTCCCCTTGAATCTTCGGATGATTAAAAAGATTGTTGCAATCCAAAGGGTGACGCTGAGTCCTCCAAAGACTAGTACTAAAAAGAAGATGAAATAAACAGCATTGTTAGAATTGTAACTCTGACTAAGGCTACCAAGAAAAGCTCCAATTAAAACTGAAATTGCAAGCACAGCTCCATAGAGCGCTAAATACCATTTATTGACATTCTTAAATTCATAACGAACTAGATTCCAAAACATAATAATCTCCTTTGCTTAGGCTTTAAATTCCTGGCGGAAGAGCTGGTCAATTGATTCACCTGACTCGTAACGAATATCATCAACATTTCCTTGGCGGACGACTGTTCCGTCTTTGAGGAAGATAATCTCATCCAAGATTGGCTCAATATCTGAAATCAAGTGGGTTGAAATCAGTACCGTAGAGGTTGGTGAGTAGTTGTTGATGATGGTGTTGAGGATATAATCACGGGCAGCTGGATCCACACCTCCGATTGGTTCGTCAAGAACATAGAGGCGGGCTTCACGGCTCATAACGAGGATTAGTTGGACCTTTTCCTTGTTTCCTTTTGATAATTTCTTTAAGCGACTATTTTCATCAATGCCAAGGTCTGCAAGCAGATGTTGGGCGCGTTCAAGATTGAAATCCTGATAGAAGGTTTTAAAGTAAGTCAGGGCTTCTTTAACCTTCATTTGCTCATTGAGATAAGTTGTGTCTGGTAGATAAGAGACAATTGCCTTGGTAGCAGGACTTGGATCCTGTCCGTTAATGAGGACACGTCCTTTGTCTGGCTGAAGGAGACCGTTAATCAGTTTGATCAAGGTTGTTTTTCCGGATCCGTTTGGTCCGAGGAGCCCGACAATCTTTCCAGCTGAGATCTCTAGTGAGATATTGTCAAGTGCCGCAGTTGCTCCATATGATTTTGATACATTTTCAAGTGCTAGTAGTGTCATAGTCTTAAACTCCTTTAATATAGTCGCTTAATACATTTGGCAGTTCTTCTTTTTTGTAGCCAAATTGAAGCATGCAAGAGACGAAGTGTTGCAGTTGCTCCTCGGAAAGTTGTTTACGGGACTGAACGATGAGGTCCAAATCCTCGGTGACAAAACGACCAGTTGTTCGCTTGCTGTATACAAATCCTTCACGTTCAAGGTCAGACAAGGCGCGCTGAATGGTATTGGGATTAACCCCAGCCTCGCTCGCCAAATCTCTCACGGTAGGGAGCTGTTGGTTGGGTTCCAGTTCATGGGAAACAATCTGTAGTTTGATTTTTTCCATAATCTGTAAATAAATGGGTTTTGTATTATCAAATGACCAGGACATCATAGTCTCCTTTCTATGTCTTGCTTGTTCTAATCAAATAATACAATAAAACAAAAAACTTGTCAAGTAAAAATAAGAATTGTTTTGGGAATTGCTCAAAAAATGGTATAATGAAAAGAAAACGACAAGGAGGGAAATGCATGCGTTGTCCAAAATGTGGGGCTACCAAGTCTAGTGTTGTTGATAGTCGACAAGCCGAAGAAGGAAATACCATCCGTCGAAGACGTGAGTGCGATGAGTGTCAGCATCGTTTTACAACCTATGAACGAGTAGAAGAAAGAACGCTGGTTGTCGTCAAAAAAGACGGTACGCGAGAACAGTTTTCGAGAGATAAAATCTTTAATGGGATTATCCGCTCAGCCCAGAAGCGTCCTGTGTCAAGTGATGAAATCAACATGGTGGTCAATCGTATTGAGCAAAAACTCCGTAGTCGCAGTGAGAATGAAATCCAAAGTGAATATATTGGGTCTTTAGTCATGGAAGAATTGGCAGAGCTTGATGAGATTACCTATGTTCGTTTTGCCAGTGTTTACCGTAGCTTTAAGGACGTGAGTGAGTTGGAGAGTTTGCTCCAGCAGATCACTCAGTCCTCTAAGAAGAAAAAGGAAAAATAGATGAAACCAAATGACCGTTTTTCTTTTCTAAAGAATAATCGGGTGTCACAAGATACCTCTTCTCTGGTGCAGTGCTACCTCCCGATTATCGGTCAGGAGGCACTGAGCCTCTATCTATATGCTATTACCTTTTGGGATGGTGGGCAGAAGGAACACCTCTTTTCTCATATCCTCAACCATTTGAACTTTGGCATGCCGACCTTGCTCCAATCCTTCAAAGTCTTGTCTGCCTTGGATTTGTTGACCCTTTATCAAAAGGGAGAAACCTATGAATTACAGCTTCATCCTCCCCTCTCCAGTCAGGAATTTCTAAGTCATTCTGTCTATAGCAGATTATTAGAGAAAAAGATTGGGGATACAGCTGTTTCTGCTATGAAGCAGGCTCCAAGTGAGGGAGAAGCACTCTCGGTTTCTTTGAGTCAAGTCTTTCCAACCCTGACTGAAGAAGTGACACCAATCGAGTCAAAAAGCAAGTTAAAAAACGATTTTGACTTGGAATATTTTCAGCGCCTGATGGCTCGAGATGGCTTGCGTTTTGAAGACGAGCAGGCGGATGTTTTGGAATTGTTTGCCATCGCAGATGAAAAAAAATGGACTTGGTTTGAAACCTATCAATTAGCCAAGGCGACTACAGTGGCTCAGGTTATTTCTGTCAAACGCATGCGTGAAAAGATAGCACAAAAACCAGCGTCTTCTGACTTTAGTCCCAAAGAAATGACCATTATCAATGAAGCCAAAAATAAAACACCCCTGCAATTTTTAGCGGAAATCAAGCAAACGCGTAAGGGAAACATCACCCAAAGTGAAAGAGAACTCCTTCACCAGATGGCGTCTTTAGGCTTGTTGGACGAAGTCATCAATATCGTCTTACTTTTAACCTTTAACAAGGTTGATTCGGCCAATGTCAATGAAAAATATGCTATGAAAGTCGCAAACGACTATGCCTATCGCAAGATTCGGACAGCAGAAGAAGCTGTGCTTCGGATTCGAGAGCGTCAGCAAAAAGGGCAAGAAGAACAGAAAAACAAGGCTAGCTCAACGAAGACAAATGTTCCTAAGTGGAGTAATCCAGAATACAAGAATCAAACCAGCGAGGAAACTCGTTTGGAACTAGAACGTAAAAAACAAGAAATGTTAGCCCGATTAGAAGAAGGAGGAGACTAGATGGAAAGTGTTGGTGACGTAATCAAACGTCAGACAAGTCGTTTTCAGTATCAGGACCTAGTCCAGCAGATCATGAAGGACCCCGATGTAGCGGCTTTTATCCAGAAAGAATCCCTCAGCCAAGAGGAGTTAAATCGTAGCATCTCCAAGTTCAACCAATATATCACAGAACGGGATAAGTTTCTTCGTGGGGATGCAGACTATATAGCGCGTGGCTACAAGCCTATCTTGGTCATGAATCACGGTTATGCGGATGTATCTTATGAAGAAACACCAGAACTAATCGCGGCCGAAAAAGAGGCGGCCATCAAGAATCGTCTCAAGTTGATCAATCTACCAGCAAGTCTCAAGAAAGCGAAATTAGCTCAGATAGACTTGGATGATCTAGGCCGTTTGCCGATTTTTGAGAGACTCTATGCCTTTGTTGATCTTTACCCTAGTATCCGAAAAGGTCTCTACCTTTATGGGGATTTTGGTGTCGGTAAGAGTTTCATGATGGCGGCCCTGGCCCATGACCTATCTGAAAAACGTGGCGCTTCAACAACCATTCTTCACTATCCAAGTTTTGTCATTGATGTGAAAAATGCCATCGGTGAGGGATCTGTGAAGACCTTGGTGGATGAGATTAAGCTTTCTGAAGTTCTGATTTTAGATGATATTGGTGCAGAACAGTCTACCCCTTGGGTGCGTGATGAGATTCTCCAAGTCATCCTCCAGTATCGCATGCAGGAAGATTTGCCGACCTTCTTTACTTCCAACTTTAATTTTCAAGATTTGGAAAAACATTTTGCCAAAGGAAAGAATGGAAATGATGAGACTTGGGAAGCTAGACGGGTTATGGAGCGAATCCGTTATTTGGCTGAGGAGACAAGACTAGAAGGAGAAAATCGCCGATGACAGAAACCATTCAACTGATGAAAGCTCATACTTCAGTTCGTCGCTTTCAGGAGCAAGAAATTCCTCAGGCAGACTTGGAAGAGATTTTGACTGCTGGACAAATGGCGTCATCTTGGAAAAATTTTCAATCCTACTCTGTGATTCTTGTGCGTAGTCAAGAGAAGAAAGATGCCTTATATGAGTTGGTTCCGCAGGAAGCCATTCGCCAGTCAGCTGCCTTTTTGCTCTTTGTCGGTGACTTGAACCGAGCTGAAAAGGGAGCAAGTCTTCATACGGACACTTTCCAACCTCAAGGGGTAGAAGGTCTCCTTATCACGTCTGTAGACGCTGCGCTTGCGGGGCAAAATACCTTGCTTGCAGCAGAGAGTCTGGGATATGGTGGTGTGATTATCGGTTTAGTCCGTTATAAGTCAGAAGAAGTGGCAGAGCTTTTTAACCTGCCTGACTATACCTACCCTGTTTTTGGGATTGCCCTTGGCGTGCCAGATCAACAACATGATGTCAAACCAAGACTGCCTTTGAACCAAGTGGTTTTTGAAGAAGAATACCAAGAACAGCCTGTTGCAGCGATTTTGGACTATGACAAAGTACAGGCAGACTATGCTGGTGCGCGTGCGACGACCTCTTGGAGTCAGCGTTTGGCAGAGCAGTTTGGTCAAGCTGAACCTAGTTCAACTCGGAAGAATCTAGAACAGAAAAAGTTATTGTAGAAAGTGAGAAAACATGGCCTTACCAACTATTGCCATTGTGGGACGTCCCAATGTTGGGAAATCAACCCTATTTAACCGAATCGCTGGTGAGCGGATCTCAATCGTAGAAGATGTTGAAGGTGTAACACGAGACCGCATCTATGCTACAGGTGAGTGGCTTAACCGTTCTTTCAGTATGATTGATACCGGAGGAATCGATGATGTTGATGCTCCCTTCATGGAGCAAATCAAGCACCAGGCAGAAATTGCCATGGAAGAAGCAGATGTCATCGTCTTTGTCGTTTCAGGTAAAGAAGGGATTACAGATGCGGACGAGTACGTAGCTCGCAAACTCTATAAAACCCATAAGCCTGTTATCCTTGCCGTTAACAAGGTTGACAACCCTGAGATGCGAAATGATATCTTTGATTTCTATGCGCTTGGATTGGGTGAACCACTGCCAATTTCGTCTGTCCACGGTATTGGTACGGGTGATGTACTGGATGCCATCGTGGAAAATCTACCACATGAAGTTGAAGAAGAAAATCCAGATGTCATTAAATTCAGCTTGATTGGCCGTCCAAACGTTGGAAAATCAAGTTTGATCAACGCCATTTTGGGAGAAGACCGCGTGATTGCTAGTCCAGTAGCTGGGACAACGCGTGATGCCATTGATACCCACTTTACAGATACGGATGGACAAGAGTTTACCATGATTGATACAGCTGGTATGCGTAAGTCTGGTAAAGTCTACGAAAATACGGAGAAATACTCTGTCATGCGTGCCATGCGTGCCATTGACCGTTCTGACGTGGTCTTGATGGTCCTCAATGCCGAGGAAGGTATTCGTGAGTATGATAAGCGTATCGCTGGATTTGCCCACGAAGCCGGTAAAGGGATGATCATCGTAGTCAACAAGTGGGATACCCTTGAGAAAGACAATCACACCATGAAGAAATGGGAAGAAGATATCCGTGAGCAGTTCCAATATCTGCCTTATGCACCGATTGTCTTTGTCTCTGCTCTGACCAAGCAACGTCTCCACAAACTGCCTGAGATGATCAAGCAAATCAGTGAAAGTCAAAACACCCGTATCCCATCAGCTGTCTTGAACGATGTCATTATGGATGCCATTGCTATCAATCCAACACCGACAGACAAAGGAAAACGCCTCAAAATCTTCTATGCGACTCAAGTGGCAACCAAGCCACCAACCTTTGTCATCTTTGTCAATGAAGAAGAACTCATGCACTTCTCTTACTTGCGTTTCTTGGAAAATCAAATCCGCAAGGCCTTTGTCTTTGAGGGAACACCGATTCACTTGATCGCGAGAAAACGGAAATAAACAAGCAAGATCTGGGATGACATTTCCAGATCTTTTTGATAGAATAAACTCAAAGAAAACGCTATCAAAAAGAGGTGTGTGATGGAAAAATTTTTTATATTATTGCTATTATCACCTTACTTTTACTTTTTCCATTGGATTGAGAAGGTGGATAAAGACAGTAAATATTTCGCATTAGTTTATTACTTTTACTGGATTTATCTTTCCCTTTTTGCTGTATCTAGTCTAGCTTTTACCGTTTTTTCATTCTTGATTTTCAATATTGTCTTGAAAAATCCTGCTGATTTAACAATTTGGGGGATATGGATTCTTTTAGTCTTTTTGTCTCTTGTGAATGACTGGAAAGCCTATGTCTGTCTGAAGAGAATGTTCAAGCTAAGATAGGTCAATAACAGAGGTTCATCATAGAATAGTTAGGTTTTATAGGGGGGGTGAGATGCCAAAGGTAAGGCAGTTTATGAACAGCTATTACAAAGTCTATATCCTTACAATTTGCCTTCTCTGGTTCCTCATGTTTTTTCTTCCTTGGGATTGGCAAATGGGAGGAGTTTCAATTTATTATTTCGTTATGAAAAAACTCTTCGTGGTCTTTGGTGTTTTATCTATCCTATACTCGGTGCTGATTAAAAAAATCAGTCTTCTCATCTTTGGTATCATCTTTTGCTTGGCCTTCTGGATTAATCTCTTTTGGTCTTTTGGTATATTGCCAGTGTTTTTAGGAAATTAAACATAAAATAATGATGGACTAGACTAGCTTCTAGCCCTTTTTTCCCCTTGTAAAACAAGGATTCTTTCTTGAAAAATAATGGTAAATATGCTAAAATTAAAAGAACATTCTAAAATATTCAGAATCTAAAGTAAGGAAAATCATGGCTAATATTTTAAAAACAATTATCGAAAATGATAAAGGAGAACTTCGTCGTCTAGAAAAGATGGCTGATAAGGTTCTTAACTATGAGAGCCAAATGGCCGCAATGTCGGACGAAGAACTAAAAGCAAAAACTGACGAATTTAAAGAACGCTACAATAAGGGGGAATCACTTGATTCGCTGTTATATGAGGCTTTTGCGGTAGTCCGTGAAGCAGCAAAACGTGTCCTTGGGCTTTTCCCTTATAAAGTTCAGGTCATGGGTGGGATTGTTCTTCACCATGGTGACGTTCCAGAGATGCGTACTGGTGAAGGGAAAACCTTGACGGCGACCATGCCGGTGTACCTCAATGCCCTTGCAGGTAAAGGGGTTCACGTAGTTACTGTCAACGAATACCTGACAGAACGTGACGCGACTGAGATGGGTGAATTGTACTCATGGCTCGGTCTGTCAGTAGGGATTAACTTAGCAGCCAAATCTCCAATGGAGAAAAAAGAAGCGTATCTCTGTGATATTACCTACTCAACCAACTCAGAGATTGGTTTCGACTACCTTCGTGACAATATGGTCGTTCGTGCAGAAAACATGGTACAGCGTCCGCTTAACTATGCCTTGGTCGATGAGGTTGACTCAATCTTGATCGATGAAGCTCGTACTCCTTTGATCGTTTCAGGTGCCAATGCAGTTGAGACTAGCCAACTCTACCACATGGCGGATCATTTTGTGAAGTCTTTGGACAAAGATGACTATATTATTGACATTCAGTCTAAGACGATTGGTTTGTCTGATTCTGGGATTGACAAGGCTGAGAGCTATTTCAAACTGGAAAATCTCTATGATGTCGAAAACGTAGCTCTTACCCACTTTATCGACAATGCCCTCCGTGCCAACTATATCATGATTCTTGATATCGACTATGTGGTTAGTGAAGAACAAGAAATCTTGATCGTCGACCAATTTACAGGTCGTACCATGGAAGGTCGTCGTTACTCTGACGGCTTGCACCAAGCGATTGAAGCCAAAGAAGGTGTGCCAATCCAAGATGAGACCAAGACCTCAGCTTCTATCACCTACCAAAACCTTTTCCGTATGTATAAGAAATTGGCAGGTATGACAGGTACTGGTAAAACAGAAGAAGAAGAATTCCGCGAAATTTACAACATTCGCGTCATCCCAATCCCAACCAACCGTCCAATACAACGTATCGACCACTCAGACCTTCTCTATGCCAGTCTTGATGCGAAATTTAAGGCTGTAGTTGAGGATGTAAAAGCCCGTCACCAAAAAGGTCAACCGGTCTTGGTAGGTACAGTTGCAGTTGAAACGAGTGACTTCCTTTCTAAGAAACTGGTTGAGGCGGGTGTTCCTCACGAAGTCTTGAATGCGAAGAACCACTACAGAGAAGCACAAATCATCATGAACGCTGGTCAGCGTGGCGCAGTTACTATCGCAACCAACATGGCCGGTCGTGGTACCGATATCAAGCTTGGCGAAGGGGTTCGTGAACTTGGTGGCCTTTGCGTCATTGGTACAGAGCGCCACGAAAGTCGCCGTATTGATAATCAGCTTCGTGGACGTTCAGGGCGTCAAGGAGACCCAGGTGAGTCACAATTCTACTTGTCTCTTGAAGATGATTTGATGAAACGTTTCGGTTCAGAACGTTTGAAAGGTGTCTTTGAACGTCTTAACATGTCTGATGAAGCCATCGAATCTCGCATGTTAACGCGTCAAGTGGAAGCGGCTCAAAAACGTGTCGAAGGAAACAACTACGACACTCGTAAACAAGTCCTTCAATACGATGACGTTATGCGTGAACAACGTGAAATCATCTATGCACAACGTTATGATGTTATCACTGCAGACCGTGACTTGGCACCTGAAATCCATGCTATGATCCGTCGTACCATTGGCCGAATCGTAGATGCGCATGCTCGTTCGAAAGAAGATGAAAAACTGGAAGCAATCTTGAACTTTGCTAAATATAACTTGCTTCCAGAAGATTCAATCAGCCGTTCAGATTTTGTAGGTCTGTCAGATCAGGCCATCAAAGATGAACTTTTCCAACGTGCCTTGAAAGTTTATGACAACCAAGTTGCCAAACTTCGTGATGAAGATGCAGTGAAAGAATTCCAAAAAGTCTTGATTCTACGCGTTGTAGACAACAAGTGGACAGACCATATCGATGCTCTTGACCAGTTGCGAAATGCTGTTGGCCTTCGTGGATATGCCCAAAACAACCCTGTTGTAGAATATCAAGCAGAAGGTTTCCGCATGTTTAATGACATGATTGGATCGATTGAATTCGATGTAACTCGCTTGATGATGAAAGCACAAATCCACGAACAGGAACGTCCTCAAACTGAACACAATATCAGTACAACTGCGACTCGTAATATCGCAGCGCAGCAGACTCAGCTTCCAAAAGATGTGGACTTGAGCCAAATTGGACGAAATGATCAATGCCCATGTGGCTCTGGTAAGAAATTCAAGAACTGTCATGGTAAGAGACAATAATATGAGATAAGATACAGGCGGATACCTGGTAAAAATCATTTTTTGCTTGGTGTCCGTTTGCTTTATAAGGAGATGAATCATGGTATTTACAGCTAAAAGTCCTAAAATTAACATCGAAGAAGTTCGCGCCTTGTCTAAATTAGAGGGGGCGGCTCTTGCGAGAAAAAACCAACGTGATCAGGAATTGGAAGCCATCATCCGTGGGGAAGATCAGCGTATTCTCTTGGTGATTGGACCATGTTCATCTGATAATGAAGAAGCGGTTCTCGAGTATGCCAAACGTCTATCTACTTTGCAAGAAGAGGTCAAAGATCGTATTTTTATGGTCATGCGTGTCTATACGGCTAAACCTCGTACCAATGGAGACGGCTATAAGGGCTTGATTCATCAACCAAATGCTAAAGAAGCACCTAGCTTGATCAATGGAATCAAGGCTGTTCGTCATTTACATTACCGCGTTATTTCTGAGACTGGCATGACAACAGCGGATGAGATGCTTTATCCTGAAAATCTTCCGCTGGTGGATGATTTGATTTCTTATATGGCTGTTGGAGCCCGTTCTGTAGAGGATCAACAGCACCGTTTTGTAGCGAGCGGAGCAGATTTCTCAACAGGATTTAAAAATCCCACATCTGGAAATCTCAATGTTATGTTTAACGGGATTTATGCAGCGCAAAATAAACAGAGTTTCCTCTTCCTCGGTAAAGAGGTGGAAACAACGGGGAATCCATTGTCCCACGCAATTCTTCGCGGTGCCTTGAATGAATACGGGAAAAATATTCCTAACTACTACTATGACAATTTGATGGATACCATTGCCCAGTATGAAAAGATGGGCTTAGAAAATCCCTTTATCATCATTGATACCAATCATGACAATTCAGGCAAGCAGTACATGGATCAAATCCGTATCGTTCGTCAGACCTTGATTAACCGTGACTGGAATGAGAAAATCAAGAAATACGTTCGTGGTTTTATGATTGAATCCTATCTAGAAGATGGACGTCAAAATGAACCTGAAGTTTTTGGTAAGTCCATTACAGATCCGTGTCTAGGCTGGGACAATACAGAAGCACTTGTTCGCGAAATTTACCAAACGCTAGGAGAGTAAGATGGCATTTATCGAAAAAGGTCAAGAAATTGATATTGAAGCAATCAAGGCTGAGACCCAGTTGTCACCTGAAGCCTTGCGAAAAAAAGAAGCCCGTGATAGAGAGTTGGCAGCCATCATTTCGGGTGAGGACGACCGAATCCTTTTGGTGATGGGGCCTTGCTCTTCGGACAATGAAGAAGCAGTACTCGAATATGCTCGCCGCTTAGCAGACTTGCAGAAAAAAGTTGCGGATAAAATCTTTATCGTGATGCGTGTTTATACAGCTAAACCTCGTACCAATGGAGATGGCTATAAGGGTTTGGTTCATCAGCCCGATACTTCGAAAGCTCCAAGCTTGATTAATGGCTTGCAAGCCGTTCGTCAACTGCACTACCGTGTGATTACGGAGACTGGATTGACAACAGCTGATGAGATGCTCTATCCGTCAAATCTCGTTTTGGTTGATGACCTGGTCAGCTACCATGCTGTTGGGGCTCGTTCAGTGGAAGACCAAGAACACCGCTTTGTAGCCTCTGGGATTGATGCTCCAGTTGGGATGAAAAATCCAACATCTGGGAACCTTGGGGTCATGTTTAATGCCATATATGCAGCTCAAAACAAGCAAACCTTCCTTTATCATGGCCAAGAAGTGCAAACTTCAGGAAATCCCTTGGCCCACGTTATCCTTCGTGGCGCCATGAACGAATATGGTAAAAATGAACCCAACTTCTACTATGAAACCCTCTTAAATGCCATCAATCGCTATGAGACTATGGGACTTGAAAATCCCTTCATTATCATCGATACCAATCATGACAATTCAGGCAAGCAGTATATGGAACAAATTCGCATTGTTCGTCAAGCCTTGCTGAATCGTGACTGGAATGAAAAGATTAAAAAGAGGGTTCGAGGCTTTATGATTGAGTCTTACCTAGCAGATGGTCGCCAAAATCAACCAGAGGTCTTTGGCTGCTCCATAACTGACCCTTGTCTAGGTTGGGAAAATACAGTAGCCTTGGTAGATGAAATTTATACTACCTTAACAAAATAAGTGAAAAGGATGGAGTTGGGGGAATCTCAACTCCTTTTGTGAGTATGATAGTTGGACACGGAATTGACATCGAAGAATTAGCTTCGATAGAAAGTGCAGTTACACGACGTGAGGGCTTTGCTAAGCGCGTGCTGACACCTAAAGAAATGGAGCGCTTTGCCAGTCTCAAAGGGCGCAGACAAATCGAATACTTGGCAGGCCGCTGGTCGGCTAAGGAGGCCTTTTCCAAGGCTATGGGGACAGGAATTGGCAAACTGACCTTTCAGGATTTGGAAGTCTTGAACAATGAAAGAGGGGCTCCCTATTTTAGTCAGGCACCATTTTCAGGAAAAATTTGGCTGTCAATTAGCCATACAGATCAGTTTGTGACAGCCAGTGTCATTTTGGAGGAAAATCATGAAAGCTAGTCTACATAGACCAACCAAGGCTCTGATTCGTTTGGGAGCTATTCGACAAAATATACAACAAATGGGAAGTCATATCCCTAATGGTACGCTCAAATTTGCAGTAGTCAAGGCTAATGCTTATGGACATGGGGCGGTAGCTGTTGCAACGGCGATCCAGGATGTTGTTGATGGATTTTGCGTTTCCAATATCGATGAAGCTATCGAGTTGCGTCAAGCTGGTATAAACAAGAAAATCCTCATCTTAGGAGTTTCTGAGCTAGAAGCTGTTTCCCTAGCTAAAGAATACGACATCACCTTGACAGTGGCAGGGTTGGAGTGGATTCAAGCTCTCTTATCTAGGGAGAATGACCTAGCAGGCTTAACAGTTCACCTCAAGATTGACTCAGGAATGGGACGGATTGGTTTTAGAGAGGCCAGTGAAGCTGATCTGGCTCAAGACTTGCTCAAACAACATGGTGCGCGTGTTGAGGGGATTTTTACCCACTTTGCTACTGCAGATGAGGAATCAGATACATATTTTAATGCCCAGTTAGAACGCTTTAAAGCTATTTTGGCAAGTATGAAGGATGTTCCAGAGCTGGTTCATGCCAGCAACTCGGCAACGACCCTCTGGCATGCTGAAACTATTTTCAATGCGGTCCGTATGGGAGATTCCATGTATGGTCTCAATCCAAGTGGAGATGTCTTAGACTTGCCTTATGACTTGACACCAGCCTTGAGTTTGGAGTCTGCTCTGGTCCATGTCAAGACAGTGCCAGCTGGAGCTTGCATGGGCTATGGAGCCACCTATCAGGCGGATAGCGAGCAAGTCATCGCGACCGTGCCAATCGGCTATGCGGATGGTTGGACACGAGACATGCAGAATTTCTCTGTTTTAGTAGATGGACAAGCTTGCCCAATCGTCGGACGGGTTTCTATGGACCAAATCACCATTCGCTTGCCTAAGATTTATCCGCTAGGAACAAAAGTAACCTTGATTGGCTCCAACGGTGACAAGGAAATCACAGCAACTCAGGTAGCGACCTACCGCGGAACCATTAATTATGAGGTGGTTTGCCTCCTCAGCGATCGCATTCCGAGAGAATATTATTAAAAAAGAAAGGAGTGGAGCATGAATCTACATCAACCCTTGCATGTCTTGCCTGGTGTGGGACCAAAGTCAGCCGAGAAATACGCCAAACTAGGAATTGAAAACTTGCAAGACCTCTTGCTCTACTTTCCTTTCCGTTACGAAGACTTCAAAACCAAGCGGGTGCTGGAGCTGGAAGATGGCGAAAAGGCGGTCCTGTCTGGTCAAGTCGTGACACCTGCCAGTGTACAGTATTATGGTTTCAAGCGCAATCGCCTACGTTTTAGCCTTAAGCAGGGAGAGGTCGTTTTTGCGGTGAATTTCTTTAACCAGCCCTATCTAGCAGACAAGATAGAGTTGGGAGCAACCCTTGCTGTTTTTGGGAAGTGGGACCGTGCCAAGGCTAGTCTGACTGGGATGAAGGTTCTAGCTCAGGTGGAAGATGACCTCCAGCCTGTCTATCGTCTGGCTCAGGGAATCAGTCAGGCCAGTTTGGTTAAGGTCATTAAGACAGCCTTTGATCAGGGATTGGACCTCTTGATTGAGGAAAACCTTCCCCAGTCTTTACTTGATAAATACAAACTCATGTCCCGTTGCCAGGCTGTTCGCGCTATGCATTTTCCTAAGGATTTGGCAGAATACAAGCAGGCCCTTCGCCGTATCAAGTTTGAGGAACTCTTTTACTTCCAAATGCAGTTGCAGACGCTCAAGTCTGAAAATAGAGTTCAGGGAAGCGGTCTGGTTCTGAATTGGTCTCAGGAAAAAGTGACGGCTGTTAAGGAATGTTTACCTTTTGCCTTAACCCCAGATCAGGAAAAAAGTTTGCGGGAAATTTTGACCGACATGAAGTCCGACCACCACATGAATCGTCTCCTGCAAGGAGATGTGGGGAGCGGAAAAACGGTAGTCGCTGGCTTGGCCATGTTTGCGGCGGTGACAGCTGGCTACCAGGCTGCTCTCATGGTACCGACAGAAATCCTAGCAGAGCAACACTTTGAGAGTTTACAGAACCTTTTTCCAGACTTGAAACTAGCTCTCTTGACAGGTTCCTTAAAAGTTGCAGAAAAAAGAGAAGTCTTGGAGACCATTGCCAAGGGTGAAGCTGACTTTATTATCGGAACCCATGCTCTGATTCAGGAAGGGGTGGAGTATGCTCGTCTTGGTTTGATTATCATCGATGAGCAGCACCGTTTTGGTGTAGGACAAAGGCGGATTTTACGGGAAAAAGGGGACAATCCTGACGTTCTTATGATGACGGCGACCCCCATTCCACGGACGCTTGCTATCACAGCCTTTGGAGATATGGATGTTTCCATTATTGACCAGATGCCAGCAGGGCGGAAGCCTATTGTGACTCGCTGGATCAAACATGAGCAACTACCTCAGGTACTGACTTGGTTAGAGGGGGAAATCCAAAAAGGTTCGCAAGCCTATGTCATTTCTCCCTTGATTGAAGAATCTGAAGCTCTGGATTTGAAAAACGCCATTGCCTTATCAGAGGAATTGACGGCTCATTTTGCAGGTAAGGCCGAAGTGGCTCTTCTACATGGTAAGATGAAGAGTGATGAAAAAGACCAAATCATGCAGGATTTCAAAGAGCGAAAAACAGATATTCTCGTTTCGACAACTGTTATCGAGGTTGGGGTCAATGTTCCCAATGCGACCGTCATGATTATCATGGATGCCGATCGGTTCGGTCTCAGCCAGCTTCACCAGCTCAGAGGTCGTGTGGGTCGGGGGGACAAGCAGTCCTATGCTGTTCTCGTTGCTAATCCCAAGACTGACTCTGGGAAGGACCGCATGCGTATCATGACAGAAACCACCAACGGCTTTGTCCTTGCGGAGGAAGATTTGAAAATGCGAGGTTCTGGTGAGATTTTTGGAACCAGACAATCAGGACTACCAGAGTTTCAAGTGGCTGATATCATCGAAGATTTTCCGATTTTAGAAGAAGCCAGAAAGGTTGCCAGCTACATTAGTTCGATAAAAGATTGGAAAGAGGATCCAGAATGGCGGATGATTGCTCTCCACCTAGAAAAGAGAGAACATCTGGATTAAGCCTTTTCTAAGAAATCTATAAGCTAGCTTTTAGGTTTGGGTCTTATACTAGAGTTATCAAAAAGAAATGAGGACTCTCACATGACTATTAAAGTAACCTACCAAAAGAAATTTCAGACTTTCAAACTAGAGAAAGGAGCTAGCACCTATTGATACACAAAGAGCGGAAACGCTCTTTTTATTTTTATAAAATAATCGACTATAAATCAAACTTAGTCGAGTAATAAAAAGATATTAGTCTCCAAGCCTATTTACTCTTTGACTAAAGCTTGATATAATTGCCCCATCTGAGTAAGGAGGAGTGAAAAGAATGTTTGAAACAAGAACGATTGCTATCCAAGATAGGTATGGAGAACGATTTCAGCATTGTTGGGGATGTGGTCCCAAGAATGATTTAGGCTTACATTTAAAAACCTATCCAAGTATAGATGGAAAGAGTTGTATTAGTCGGATAAAGCTTGAAAATGCTTATACTGGTGGAGTTCCATCAAATGTCTTTGGAGGAATGATAGCGACTATTTTTGATTGCCATGGCACGGCCTCAGCAGCTTGGTTTGCCCATCATCAAAAAGGGTTGGAACTGACGGAATCTACTGTGATAGGACGTTTTATTACAGCTCGCTTGGAGATTGATTACCTTAGTCCTAGTCCAATTGAAGATGAAATTGTGGTCACTTCTACTCTGGAGGAATTAGGGGAAAGAAAAGCAATTATTGCTATGGAGATGACAGTGGCTACTAAAGTTCGTGCCAAAGCCAAAATGGTAGCAGTTGCTGTAAAGGATCATATGTAAAACGGAAGATTAGAAGTTTAAGATTTTAAAACTACTTTCAGACGATCAGTTTGAGGGAGGAGAATCTAAAATCACTTTCTGTTTATACTCAATGAAAATCAAAGAGCAAACTAGGAAGCTAGCCGCAGGCTGTACTTGAGTACGGCAAGGCGAAGCTGACGTAGTTTGAATTTGATTTTCGAAGAGTATTACCCTTCTTTCTTGCATTGCTTTTCTAGATATGCTACAGTTATGATAGCGATTACAATTCAAAAGGAGCATGCTATGAAAAATCCAGCTTTGCTAGAAGAAATCAAGACTTATAAAGGAAGGGATGAGGTTCCAGAAGACTTTGATGCTTTTTGGGATGAAGAGGTCAAAAAAGTTTCAGTCCTTCCTGCCTACCAGTTGGAGGAAAGAGATTTCCATATTCCTCAAGTCAAGTGTTATGAGCTGACCTTTGAAGGAACCAATGAAGGCAAGGTCTATTCACGAATCGTCCTTCCAAAGACTGAGGAGAAGGTTCCGCTAATCTTCCATTTTCATGGGTACATGGGCCGTGGTTGGGATTGGGCTGACATGCTGGCCTTTACGGTCGCTGGTTACGGTGTTGTTTCTATGGATGTCCGTGGCCAGTCAGGTTATTCGCAAGATGGTTTGCGTTCTCCACTAGGAAATACGGTCAAGGGACATATCATCCGTGGTGTTGTGGAAGGTCGAGATCAGCTCTTTTATAAGGATGTCTATCTGGATATTTACCAGTCGATCGAAATTGTTGCTAGTCTGCCACAAGTAGATGAGGAAAGACTTTCTAGTTATGGTGCCTCACAAGGCGGTGCTTTAGCCCTGGTTGCAGCAGCGCTCAATCCTCGGATTCAGAAAACAGTTGCCATCTATCCCTTCTTGTCTGACTTTAGACGAGTGCTTGAGATTGGCAATACCAGTGAAGCCTATGATGAACTCTTCCGATATTTCAAGTTCCACGATCCCTTCCATGAAACAGAGGAGGAAATTATGGCGACTCTTGCCTATATCGATGTGAAGAACCTTGCCCATCGTATCAAGGGAGAGGTCAAGATGATTACGGGCTTGGACGATGATGTTTGTTATCCTATTACCCAGTTTGCAATTTACAACCGTCTGACCTGTGATAAGGCATATCGCATCATGCCTGAGTATGCCCACGAAGCCATGAATGTTTTTGTTAATGACCAAGTTTATAACTGGCTCTGTGGTAGTGAGATTCCTTTTAAGTACGCAAGATAATGAATGAGAGAGCCCATGAGCTCTCTTTTTTACATCTAAAACCTGAAAGTACTTTTAGAAAATTTAAAATATTAAAATATTCTTAAAAGTAAAATCTATTCTGTGAGAACATAGATATAAATATAAGACTTTATTGTATAATAAAGGAAAAATCACTTGTGAAAGGAGGAAAAATGCTGCTGGGCGCTTAAAGAATGGCTCAGCAGAAAATGGGAGAGGATTGGGAGCTCTCATTGAGTTGGATACTTTCTTGTAAAACTTGTCTCTTGAAGAGACAATAAAAATTTTTAAAGAAAAAAGAAAGCGCTTTATTTTTATGAAAAATGGAAGGACAAACATGAATTACAACTCTTTACATCGGAAACAGCGATACGGAATTCGAAAATTTGCAATCGGAGCAGCATCAGTAGTGATTGGTACAGTAGTATTTGGAGTAAATCCAGTCTTAGCTCAAGAGCAAGCCAATGCAGCAGGTGCTAGTACAGAAACAGTCGAATCTGGTCAAGGGCAAGGATTATCAGAGTTACCAAAAGAAGTGTCTTCTGGTGATCTTGAACATTTGGATAAGGATTTGGCTGGTAAATTGGCAGCAGCTCAAGACAACGGCGTTGAGGTGGACCAAGATCATTTGAAAAAAAATGAGAGTGCAGAATCAGAAACTCCATCCTCTACGGAAACCCCTGCAGAAGAAGCAAATAAGGAAGCGGAATCAGAGGATCAAGGAGCGCTTCCTCGTGACTATTACTCAAGAGATTTAAAAAATGCTAATCCTGTCCTTGAAAAAGAAGATGTTGAAACCAATGCAGCAAATGGTCAGAGAGTCGATTTATCAAGTGAACTAGACAAACTAAAGAAACTTCAAAATGCTACAGTTCACATGGAGTTCAAACCAGATGCATCAGCTCCACGCTTTTACAATCTCTTCTCGGTATCCAGTGACACCAAGGAAAATGAGTACTTTACTATGTCGGTCCTTGATAATACAGCTCTTATTGAAGGGCGTGGCGCTAACGGGGAGCAGTTCTATGATAAGTATACAGATGCTCCTTTGAAAGTTCGCCCTGGACAATGGAACTCCGTGACCTTTACTGTCGAACAACCGACAGCAGAGTTACCTCATGGTCGAGTTCGTCTCTATGTGAACGGTGTCTTATCCCGAACAAGCCTCAAATCTGGTAACTTTATCAAAGATATGCCAGATGTTAATCAAGCTCAACTTGGAGCAACCAAACGGGGCAATAAAACAGTTTGGGCATCAAACCTACAAGTTCGAAACCTAACCGTTTATGATCGTGCTTTAAGCCCAGATGAAGTTCAAACACGGAGTCAACTATTTGAAAGAGGTGATTTAGAAAAGAAACTTCCTGAGGGCGCGAAAATCTCAGAGAAAGAAGATGTCTTTAAAGGGGGAATGCATAACCAACCAAACAAAGATGGCATCAAGAGTTATCGTATTCCAGCTCTTCTCAAGACTGATAAAGGAACGCTGATTGCAGGAACGGATGAAAGACGTTTGCACCATTCTGACTGGGGAGATATTGGGATGGTTGTTCGTCGTAGCTCAGATAATGGAAAAACATGGGGAGATCGAATTGTAATCTCAAATCCTCGTGACAATGAGCACGCTAAACATGCAGATTGGCCATCTCCAGTTAATATTGATATGGCCTTGGTGCAAGACCCTGAAACAAAGAGAATTTTTGCAATTTATGACATGTTCCTTGAAAGTAAGGCAGTATTTTCATTGCCGGGACAAGCTCCGAAAGCTTATGAACAAGTGGGAGATAAAGTTTATCAAGTTTTATATAAGCAAGGAGAATCAGGTCGCTATACGATTCGAGAAAACGGAGAGGTTTTCGACCCTCAAAATAGAAAGACAGATTATCGCGTCGTCATTGACCCCCAAAAACCTGCCTATAGCGATAAGGGGGATTTGTATAAAGGGAATGAGCTAATCGGGAATATTTATTTTGAGTATAGCGAGAAGAATATTTTTAGAGTTTCCAATACCAACTACCTATGGATGTCCTACAGTGATGACGATGGGAAGACTTGGTCTGCACCAAAAGATATTACACATGGGATTCGGAAAGATTGGATGCACTTCCTAGGAACTGGACCTGGTACGGGGATTGCCTTGCGTACAGGACCTCATAAGGGAAGACTGGTGATTCCAGTTTATACAACAAACAACGTTTCCTACCTAAGTGGTTCTCAATCATCTCGTGTAATTTATTCAGATGATCATGGAGAAACATGGCAAGCAGGGGAAGCAGTTAATGATAACCGCCCAGTAGGCAACCAAACCATTCACTCTTCAACCATGAATAATCCAGGCGCCCAAAATACGGAGTCAACTGTTGTTCAGTTGAATAATGGGGATCTCAAGCTCTTTATGCGCGGGTTGACTGGTGATCTTCAGGTTGCGACCAGTCATGATGGGGGAGCAACGTGGGATAAGGAAATCAAACGTTATCCTCAAGTAAAAGATGTTTATGTTCAAATGTCCGCTATTCACACCATGCATGAAGGAAAGGAATACATTCTACTAAGCAATGCTGGTGGTCCTGGACGCAATAATGGTTTGGTTCACCTAGCTCGTGTTGAGGAGAATGGTGAGTTGACATGGCTGAAACACAATCCTATACAAAGTGGTAAGTTTGCTTACAACTCGCTCCAAGATCTTGGAAATGGCGAATATGGTTTGCTTTATGAGCATGCGGATGGCAATCAAAACGATTATACTTTATCCTATAAGAAATTCAACTGGGATTTCTTGACCAAGGATTGGATTTCTCCTAAAGAAGCAAAAGTGAAATACGCGATTGAAAAATGGCCAGGTATTCTTGCGATGGAGTTTGATTCGGAAGTATTGGTCAACAAGGCTCCAACCCTTCAATTGGCAAATGGCAAAACAGCACGCTTCATGACCCAGTATGATACGAAAACTCTCCTATTTACGGTGGATTCAGAGGATATGGGGCAAAAAGTTACAGGTCTGGCAGAAGGTGCAATTGAAAGTATGCATAATTTACCAGTCTCTGTGGCGGGGGCTAAGCTTTCGAATGGAATGAACGGAAGTGAAGCTGCTGTTCATGAAGTGCCAGAATACACAGGCCCATTAGGTACAGCGGGCGAAGAGCCAGCTCCAACAGTCGAGAAGCCAGAATACACAGGCCCACTAGGTACAGCAGGCGAAGAGGCAGCTCCAACGGTTGATAAACCTGAATTCACAGGAGGTGTTAATGCAGAAGAAGCGGCTGTGACAGAAGTTCCAGAGTACACAGGTCCGTTAGCAACAGTAGGCGAAGAAGCAGCTCCAACGGCTGATAAACCAGAATTTACAGGCGGTGTGAATGGTGAAGAGGCCGCAGTTCATGAACTTCCAGAATATACAGGTTCATTAGGTACAGCGGGCGAAGAGCCAGCTCCAACAGTCGAGAAGCCAGAATTTACAGGCAGTGTCAACGCTGTTGAGGCGGCAGTTCATAAACTTCCAGAATATACAGGTTCATTAGGCACAGCAGGCGAAGAGGCAGCTCCAACAGTCGAGAAGCCAGAATTTACAGGCGGTGTGAATGCTGTTGAAGCAGCAGTCCATGAGATTCCAGAGTTCAAGGGTGGTGTCAATGCAGTTCAAGCAGCCTCAAACGAGCTTCCGGAATATAGAGGAGGTGCTAACTTTGTCTTGGCAGCTTCAAATGACCTGCCAGAGTATAAAGGTGGAGTCAATGGCGCTGAGGCAGCAGTCCATGAAGTGTCAGAGTACAAGGGAGAAACTAATCTAGTATTGGCAGCTGCAGACAATAAACTATCTCTAGGACAAGATGTGACCTATCAAGCTCCAGCAGCTAAACAAGATGAACTTCCAAATACAGGAAGCAAGGAAACAAGCTCACTGATGTCCCTTGGTCTTTCAGGTATGCTTTTATCCTTGTTTGCATTAGGCAAGAGGAGAAAAGAATAATAAGAAAAGCTATTTGAGTAAGTCTCAGAAGAGATAGCAGGTTTTTCAGCCTGCTATCTTTTTTGATGACATTCAGGTTGATTCGAAATCATAAGATGTCTGAAACTACTTTCAGGATAGTCTGTTCTATAAAATACTTTTGAAACTGAAATCTATTCTACCACAAGCTATTGAAAGCGCTTAACAAATAATATATAATAAGCCCATAAGAACAAGAAAGGGAGGAAAGAGGATGCCACAGATCAGCAAAGAAGCCTTGATTGAACAAATCAAAGATGGAATCATTGTCTCTTGCCAGGCACTTCCTCACGAACCGCTTTACACAGAAGCGGGAGGAGTCATTCCCTTGCTAGTCAAAGCGGCTGAGCAAGGTGGAGCAGTCGGTATCCGAGCAAACAGTGTTCGCGATATCAAGGAGATCAAGGAGGTTACGAAACTCCCAATTATCGGAATCATCAAACGTGACTATCCGCCACAGGAGCCCTTCATTACAGCTACGATGAGAGAAGTTGATGAACTGGCTGAACTAGATATTGAGGTCATTGCTCTGGATTGTACCAAACGTGAACGTTACGATGGTTTGGAAATCCAAGACTTTATCCGACAAGTCAAAGAAAAATATCCGCATCAACTCTTAATGGCTGATACCAGTACGTTTGAAGAGGGAATCGCAGCAGTTGAAGCAGGGATTGATTTTGTTGGAACAACCCTATCAGGTTACACCTCTTATAGTCCGAAAGTGGATGGTCCAGACTTTGAACTGATCAAAAAACTGTGTGAAGCAGGTGTGGATGTCATCGCTGAAGGGAAAATTCATACACCAGAACAAGCTAAGCAAATCCTTGAATATGGGGTGCGAGGTATCGTTGTTGGTGGAGCTATTACTAGACCAAAAGAGATTACGGAACGCTTTGTTGCCGGTCTTAAATAACATAATCTCAAAACAGAGGAGAGTGGTCGATGCGTCGAACAAAATGAAAACGTATACAAATACAAACTTACTCATTATCCAATATGGATACGCTCATAAATTAGGAGAATACAAATGAAATTTAGAAAACTAGCTTGTACAGTACTTGCGGGTGCTGCGATTCTTGGCCTTGCTGCTTGTGGTAACTCTGGTGGAAGTAAAGATGCGGGAAATTCTGGTAGCGATAGCGGAAAAACAGAAATCACTTGGTGGGCATTCCCAGTCTTCACACAAGAAAAAACTGGTGACGGTGTTGGAACTTATGAAAAATCAATCATCGAAGCTTTTGAAAAAGCAAATCCAGATGTAAAAGTGAAATTGGAAACCATCGACTTCAAGTCAGGTCCTGAAAAGATCACAACAGCCATCGAAGCAGGAACAGCGCCAGACGTACTCTTTGACGCACCAGGACGTATCATCCAATACGGTAAAAATGGTAAATTGGCTGAGTTGAACGACCTCTTCACAGACGAATTCGTCAAAGATGTGAACAACGAAAACATCGTACAAGCAAGTAAGGCTGGAGACAAAGCTTACATGTATCCAATCAGTTCAGCACCATTCTATATGGCAATGAACAAGAAAATGTTGGAAGATGCTGGAGTTGCAAACCTTGTAAAAGAAGGTTGGACAACTGATGACTTTGAAAAAGTTTTGAAAGCGCTTAAAGATAAAGGCTACACTCCAGGTTCATTGTTCAGTTCTGGTCAAGGGGGAGACCAAGGAACACGTGCCTTCATTGCAAACCTTTATGGCGGTTCTGTAACAGATAAAGATGTAACAAAATATACAACAGACGATCCTAAATTTGTCAAAGGTCTTGAAAAAGCGGCTAGCTGGATTAAAGACGGTTTGTTGAACAACGGTTCACAATTTGACGGTGGAGCAGACATCCAAAACTTTGCGAACGGTCAAACTTCATACACAATCCTTTGGGCGCCAGCTCAAAACGGTATCCAAGCGAAACTCTTGGAAGCAAGTAAGGTAGATGTGGTAGAAGTACCATTCCCATCAGACTCTGGTAAACCATCTCTTGAATACCTTGTAAACGGATTTGCAGTATTTAACAACAAAGACGATAAGAAAATCGCTGCTGCTAAGAAATTCGTTCAATTCATCGCAGATGACAAAGAATGGGGTCCTAAAGACGTTGTTCGTACAGGTGCCTTCCCAGTTCGTACTTCATTTGGCAAACTTTATGATGACAAACGTATGGAAACAATCAGTAGCTGGACTAAATACTACTCACCATACTACAACACTATCGATGGATTTGCTGAAATGAGAACACTTTGGTTCCCAATGTTGCAATCTGTGTCAAATGGTGACGAAAAACCAGCGGATGCTTTGAAAGCCTTCACTGAAAAAGCTAACGAAACAATCAAAAAAGCTACAAAACAATAAGCACTAAGTCAGATTGATTCCCCCCTTTTCCCTGTGCACTATGGTGTAAGAAAAGGGGGACTTTTGTTTGAAATGGTAGGAACTGTCACGAAATTAAAATGAAGTTCTTACATAAGCGAATCTTAAAAAATTTCATTTTGGTTTTAAAACAGTTCAAGAAAATCAAAAACTATTCTATTTGAAAGAGAGGTGCCGACTGTGAAAGTCAATAAAATTCGCATGCGGGAAACAGTGATTTCCTATGCTTTCCTAGCACCAGTATTATTCTTCTTTGTGATCTTTGTCTTGGCTCCTATGATTATGGGATTCATTACAAGTTTCTTTAACTACTCCATGACAAAATTTGAGTTTGTGGGCTTGGACAACTACATTCGCATGTTTAAAGATCCTGTCTTTATGAAGTCTTTGATCAATACCGTTATCCTGGTTATCGGATCTGTTCCGATTGTAGTTCTCTTCTCGCTCTTTGTAGCATCTCAAACCTATCATCAAAATGCCATTGCCCGTTCTTTCTATCGTTTCGTATTCTTCCTTCCTGTAGTTACAGGTAGTGTTGCCGTAACGGTTGTATGGAAATGGATCTATGATCCACTATCAGGGATTCTAAACTTTGTCCTCAAGTCAAGTCATATCATCAGCCAAAACATTTCTTGGCTGGGTGACAAAAACTGGGCTTTGCTAGCGATTATGATTATCCTTTTGACAACATCTGTTGGTCAACCGATTATCCTTTATATCGCTGCTATGGGGAATATTGACAACTCACTTGTTGAAGCGGCGCGTGTTGACGGTGCGACTGAATTTCAAGTCTTCTGGAAGATAAAATGGCCTAGCCTTCTTCCAACAACTCTTTACATCGCAATTATTACGACCATCAACTCATTCCAATGTTTCGCCTTGATTCAGCTCTTGACATCTGGTGGTCCAAACTACTCAACAAGTACCTTGATGTACTACCTTTACGAAAAAGCTTTCCAATTGACAGAATACGGCTATGCAAACACTATCGGTGTCTTCTTGGCAATTATGATCGCGATCGTAAGTTTTGTTCAATTTAAAGTCCTTGGAAATGACGTAGAATACTAAAGAAAGGAGACAGCTATGCAATCTACACAAAAGAAACCCTTAACAGCTTTCACTGTTATTTCAACGATTATCTTGCTCTTGTTGACCGTGCTGTTCATCTTTCCATTCTACTGGATTTTGACAGGGGCCTTCAAATCACAACCGGATACCATTATGATTCCACCACAGTGGTTCCCTAAAATGCCAACCATGGAAAACTTCCAACAACTCATGGTGCAAAACCCTGCCATGCAGTGGATGTGGAACTCTGTATTTATTTCATTGGTAACTATGTTCTTGGTTTGTGCAACCTCTTCTCTAGCAGGTTATGTACTAGCTAAAAAACGTTTCTATGGTCAGCGCATCCTCTTTGCAGTCTTTATCGCTGCCATGGCTCTTCCAAAACAAGTTGTCCTTGTACCATTGGTACGTATCGTCAACTTCATGGGAATTCACGATACTCTTTGGGCAGTTATCCTGCCTTTGATTGGATGGCCATTCGGGGTCTTCCTCATGAAACAGTTCAGTGAAAATATTCCAACAGAATTGCTTGAATCAGCTAAAATCGACGGTTGTGGTGAAATTCGTACTTTCTGGAGCGTAGCCTTCCCTATTGTGAAGCCAGGATTTGCAGCACTTGCAATCTTTACCTTTATCAATACTTGGAACGACTACTTCATGCAGTTGGTTATGTTGACTTCACGTCAAAATTTGACCATCTCACTCGGGGTTGCGACCATGCAGGCCGAAATGGCAACCAACTATGGTTTGATCATGGCGGGTGCTGCTCTTGCAGCTGTGCCAATCGTAACCGTCTTCCTTGTCTTCCAAAAATCCTTCACTCAAGGGATTACTATGGGAGCTGTTAAAGGATAATACTCTGCGAAAATCGAATTCAAACTACTTCAGCATCACCTTGCCATACTTAAGTATGGCCTGCGATTAGCTTTCTAGTTTGTTCTTCGATTTTCATTGAGTATAGGAAAAACTGTCTATCAAAATTCAGAAGAATATGTTATAGACTAAGAGAAATATAGTTTCATAAGTGTCTACAAAATGGAGAGTATACAGTTACTTCGTGAAGTTTTGTCAGACACTTATAAACTTAAGAATGAACTCTTTTCATGATACTAGTTAGAGTAGGTTTGTTTTATTGTATCTATTTCCCGCTTTAGTGGTATCTAAGATAAGCAATTTACGCTTATCTTAGACGGAATTTTTGAGACTGACGATGAAAGAGCAAAGGGCTCAAAAATTAGGAATGAAATTCTGAAGGAATTTGCTTCCGTCCGCACTATTATAGGGAAATAGAGAAAGGATAATTCGGAACTGAAAAATAGTAATTATCAGAAACGAAGGAAACAGTATGATTTTTGACGATTTGAAAAACATCGCCTTTTACAAGGGAATCCATCCCAATCTAGACAAGGCTATCGACTATCTCTATCAGCACCGTAAGGATTCTTTCGAACTCGGTAAGTATGAGATTGACGGGGACAAGGTCTTTCTAGTTGTTCAGGAAAATGTCCTCAATCAGGCTGAAAATAACCAATTTGAGCATCATAAGAACTATGCAGATTTGCATTTGCTGGTAGAAGGGCATGAATATTCGAGCTACGGTTCACGTATCAAAGACGAGGCGGTAGCATTTGATGAAGCAAGCGACATTGGTTTTGTCCATTGTCATGAAGGCTACCCACTCTTGTTGGGTTATCACAATTTTGCGATTTTCTTCCCAGGAGAACCTCACCAGCCAAATGGTTATGCAGGTATGGAAGAGAAGGTTCGCAAATATCTCTTTAAAATTTTGATTGATTAAAAGAATCAGGAGGAGCAAACATGGCACAAAAAGGAGTAAGCCTAATCAAGGCAGCATTTGATACAGATAATTTTCTCATGCGTTTCAGTGAGAAGGTCTTGGATATCGTGACAGCCAATCTTCTTTTTGTTGTCTCTTGTTTGCCCATCGTGACGATTGGAGTGGCTAAAATCAGCCTCTACCAAACTATGTTTGAGATTAAGAGAAGCAGGCGAGTACCTGTTTTCAGAACCTATTTGAGAGCTTTCAAGCAAAATCTGAAACTGGGGCTTCAGTTGGGTCTGTTAGAGTTGGGCATTGTGTCATTAAGCTTTCTAGACCTCTATCTTTTCTGGGGCCAGACAGCTTTACCTTTCCAGATTGTGAAAGCTATTTGTTTGGGGATTCTCATCTTTCTCACTCTCGTGATGCTGGCTAGTTATCCCATCGCTGCCCGCTATGATTTGTCTTGGAAAGAAGTGCTGCAAAAAGGGCTTATCTTGGCAAGTTTTAACTTTCCATGGTTCTTCCTCATGTTAGCCATTCTCTTTCTCATTGTGATGGTTCTTTATCTATCCGCCTTCACCCTCCTTTTGGGTGGATCGGCCTTTATCCTCTTTGGTTTTGGTTTGCTAGTCTTTCTCCAAGCAGGTTTGATGGAGAAAATTTTCAACAAATACCAGTAGGATGGCTTGTTTCTGAAACTACTTTCAATCGTTAAAGTTTCTAAAATACAAGTAGAAACTAAAATCTAAGTGTATACAAGATATTGAAAGCGATTTTCACAAGGTGTATACTAAACTTGTAAAAAATAGAACTGCTCTTAGCAGAAAAAAGAAATCTTAGGAGAAAATCTATGTCAGATTTGAAAAAATACGAAGGTGTCATTCCAGCCTTCTACGCATGTTATGATGATCAAGGAGAAGTCAGTCCAGAGCGTACGCGTGCCTTGGTTCAATACTTCATCGATAAGGGAGTTCAAGGTCTCTATGTCAATGGTTCCTCTGGTGAATGTATCTACCAAAGCGTAGAGGACCGCAAGTTGATTTTGGAAGAAGTCATGGCAGTTGCTAAGGGCAAATTGACCATCATCGCTCACGTAGCTTGCAACAACACAAAGGATAGTATGGAACTTGCTCGCCATGCGGAAAGTTTGGGTGTAGATGCCATTGCGACAATTCCGCCGATTTACTTCCGCTTGCCTGAGTACTCAGTTGCCAAATACTGGAATGACATTAGTGATGCAGCTCCAAACACAGATTACGTAATTTATAATATTCCTCAGTTAGCAGGTGTTGCTTTGACTCCAAGTCTTTATACTGAAATGTTGAAGAATCCTCGTGTTATCGGTGTTAAGAACTCTTCTATGCCAGTTCAAGATATCCAAACCTTTGTCAGCCTTGGGGGAGAAGACCACATCGTATTCAATGGTCCAGATGAACAGTTCCTAGGTGGACGACTCATGGGTGCTAAAGCTGGTATCGGTGGTACTTATGGTGCGATGCCAGAACTCTTCTTGAAACTCAATGAGTTGATTGCTGAGAAAGACTTGGAAACAGCTCGTGAATTGCAATACGCTATCAATGCAATCATTGGTAAATTGACTGCTGCACATGGAAATATGTACGGTGTCATCAAAGAAGTCTTGAAAATCAATGAAGGACTTAACATTGGTTCTGTTCGTTCACCATTGACACCAGTGACTGAAGAAGATTGCCCAGTTGTAGAAGCAGCTGCAGCCTTGATTCGTGAAACCAAGGAGCGCTTCCTCTAATCCATAAGGAGGTATTTATGACACACTACGTTGCAATTGATATTGGCGGAACCAACATCAAATATGGTTTAATTGACCAAGAAGGCCAACTTGTTGAATCGCATGAAATGCCAACTGAGGCATATAAGGGTGGATCCCATATCTTACAAAAGACAAAAGATATCGTAGCCAGCTATTTAGAAAAGGGCCCAGTAGCAGGTGTTGCCATTTCTTCTGCAGGAATGGTGGATCCTGACAAGGGTGAAATCTTCTATGCGGGACCTCAAATCCCGAACTATGCAGGAACTCAGTTCAAGAAGGAAATCGAGACTAGCTTTAATATTCCTTGCGAAATTGAAAATGATGTCAACTGTGCAGGTCTTGCTGAGGCAGTATCTGGTTCAGGCAAGGGAGCGAGTGTGACACTTTGTTTGACCATTGGAACAGGTATCGGTGGTTGCTTGATTATGGATGGGAAAGTTTTTCATGGATTTAGCAATTCTGCCTGTGAAGTCGGTTATATGCATATGCAGGATGGGGCTTTCCAAGATTTGGCTTCTACGACAGCCTTGGTAGAATATGTGGCAGCAGGTCATGGAGAACCAGTTGACCAGTGGAATGGGCGACGCATCTTCAAGGAGGCCACAGAAGGAAACAAGATCTGTATGGCTGGCATTGACCGCATGGTAGATTACCTTGGAAAAGGTCTGGCAAATATTTGCTTCGTTGCCAATCCAGAAGTGGTCATTCTCGGTGGCGGTATCATGGGGCAAGAGGCTATCCTCAAACCAAAGATTCGCACAGCCTTGAAGGCGGCCTTGGTGCCAAGCCTAGCTGAAAAAACACGATTAGAATTTGCCTATCACCAAAATACGGCAGGTATGTTGGGAGCTTATTATCATTTCAAAACAAAACAATCCTAGTTTGGAATTATAGAATTAAGCAGAACACTTAATCACTAGTTGAGTGAAAAATGTTTTGCTTAATTCTTCTTTTGATGATAGAAAAACTGTCAAGTATATGAAAAGTAGTGGAAAGACAAAGAGAATTACAAAAAAAGAACGATAGGAGCAGAATTTCTACCATCGAAAAATATATGAGAGGAGATAGCCTTAGAAGACGGTGCAAGCACTCTACTTTGTTTCTAAATACTAAAACTTAAATCAAGAAGAAAAAAGTGATATAATAGGATGGATAAGAAATTGACAAATTAGAATTTGTTTTCCTTGGGTTCCTTGATTTTCACTTTTGTCCAATTTTTGAATATATGGAGGTAATTTATGGAATATAAAGAAATAAAATTAAACGTTTCAAATAATAAAATCAGAGAATATAAGCAATTTGAAGGCTTGAAATTATATTCTGATTTTTTCAAATCTGAAGACGGAAGAAAATTAACTAATAAAAGAGTATATGTTACAAGAAAACAAAATTATGTTTATTATGAAAGAACGGATGTAAATTGGAATTATTGGTCAAATAAAGATAGTTATAATTCAGATTTTATTCCAGATAATGTTGAACATGATATTATTTTTGAGATTTCTTCAGAACTAAGCACCTTTAGTAAACATTTAGGAAAAGAACTGATTGAAAAAATAGAATTAAAATATAAAAATGGAGAGATTTTAGAAATATTAGACATTTAATCCACTGGTTTAATTAGAGTCATTATTAAAATATAAGATCTTTATACTCATATATTCAAATCTCGGTTTGTAGAAGCGAAACAATTAAATAAAACCATTGAAGAGGAAGTAAAAGCAAGTAGCCGATACTTCCTTTTTTGTTGTCAAAAATCCAAAAAACGGAAAGGAGAATTTATGGAAGAACTGAAAAATAAGGATAAAAACGGCATTAGCTCAAAGAGAAAGATTGGAAAGATCACTTATGAGCTTATTATCATTTCAAAACAAAACAATCCTAGTTTGGTCCAACCAAACTAGGATTTTCTTATACGTTTTTGTCTACGATAGCCATTGAGTTTTTTATTTTCCCAATAGCTATTAAAGATTTTCTCCTTGCTTTCACGATTGATTTCCAAAAAGTAGGCGTAAACCAAATCTATAAGGAAGAGCATAGGGAGTTGAGCGGAAATACGCTGGATGTAAGAAGATTGACTATGGCTTGCCACAAGGACTGTTTCGGTATAGGCTTGACTATTTTTATTGGGAACACTTGTAAAGAGTACAGTCTTCGCCCCCATCTCTTTTGCGTCTAATAGACTGTCTAAAATAGAAGGAGTTGTACCAGAAAGTGAGAAACCGAGTACGAGACAATTTTCATCCATGATGCTGGTCGTCCATGCAAAGCCGTCCTGATCGGTTAAGGCTTCACAGACCACACCCAGACGCATGAAACGCAATTTCATTTCACGAGCGACAAGACCGGAACTGCCTGTTCCAAAGAAGTAGACACGCTCAGCATCTTCGATTAAATGGGCGACTCGTTCCAGTTGTTCTTCGTCAATCAAATCCTGTGTTTGTTCTCGCATGATACTGTAGCTTCGCAAAACACGTTTGGTCAAAGGACTATGTTTGTGCGAATGAGTGTCCTGTTTACTCGCCTGATGCTGGTATTGAAAGACAAATTCTCTGTAACCTGTAAAACCACACTTTTTAGCAAAGCGGGTCAGCGCTGCTTGGGAGATATGTAATTTCTGGGTAACTTGCTGAGAAGAAAGATCATCTTGGATCGTTTCAGGTTGTAAAAAATAGCGAGCGATTTCTTGCTCAAGCTCGGTTAATTCTTCAAAATGGAGGTCGATTATGGTTGCGATGTCTGGCTTGTTCATGAGGCTCCTTTTTATGAGTCAAAGTCTTAAAGGTTAACGCTTTCCTAACTATTACTATCATTATATCATAGAAGTTAGGATAACCAAATAAAAAGGCATTTTCAGTTGAAAGTCAAAAAATGCTTTGACTTTTCCAAGTCTTTCTCCGTAAAATATGGTACAATGAAAAGTACTGAGCTTCACCTGTTTGCTCTATTATTTTATATGTAAATAAAGGTGAAAATTGGAAATTTTTCTAGAAAAGAGTCTTAGTTGTATGAGAAAATTCAATAGTCATTCGATTCCTATTCGGCTTAATTTACTGTTTGCCATTGTTATCCTGTTGTTTATGGCCATTATTGGTCGATTGTTATATATGCAGGTGCTCAATAAAGATTTCTATGAAACAAAATTGGCTTCAGCCAGCCAGACAAGGGTAACAACCAGTTCAGCTCGTGGGCAAATCTATGATGCAGCAGGGAAACCCTTGGTAGAAAACACTGTCAAGCAAGTTGTTTCTTTCACCCGAAACAATAAAATGACGGCAGCAGAATTGAAGGAGACAGCCAAGAAACTTCTCACATATGTGAATGTAACCTCCCCTAATTTGACAGACCGTCAGATTGCAGACTACTACTTGGCGGACCAGGACGTTTACAAAAAAACAGTCGAATCCTTGCCAAGTGATAAACGCCTAGATTCAGATGGGAACCGCTTATCTGAAGCGACTCTCTACAATAATGCGGTTGAAAGTATTGACGCGAGTCAACTCAATTATACAGATGACCAGAAAAAGGAAATCTATCTCTTTAGTCAGCTCAATGCCGTTGAAAATTTTGCGACAGGAACCATTTCTACGGATGCCTTAGATGATACCCAAGTTGCTCTCGTTGCATCAGCGTCCAAGGAATTACCAGGTATCAGTATTTCAACCTCATGGGATAGAAAAGTCCTAGACACTTCTTTGTCTTCAATTGTAGGTAGTGTATCAAGTGAAAAATCGGGTCTTCCAGCAGAGGAAGTGGACTCTTATCTCAAAAAAGGGTATTCTCTCAATGACCGAGTGGGAACTTCCTATCTTGAAAAGCAATATGAAGATGTTCTCCAAGGCAAACGCTCCGTCAAGGAAATCCACCTCGACAAACACGGAAATATGGAAAGTGTGGAAAATATCGAAGAAGGAAGCAAAGGAAACAATATCAAGTTAACGGTTGACCTAGCTTTCCAGAATGGTGTGGATGATCTACTCAAGAGCTACTTCAACTCGGAGTTGGGTAACGGTGGAGCCAAATACTCTGAAGGAGTCTACGCTGTAGCCCTCAATCCTAAAACCGGTGCAGTTCTAGCTATGTCAGGTGTCAAGCATGATGTCGAATCCGGTGAATTAAGTTCAGATTCGCTTGGAACGATAACCAATGTCTTTGTACCGGGGTCTGTCGTTAAGGCGGCAACCCTTAGCTCTGGTTGGGAAAATGGGGTCTTGTCAGGAAATCAAACTTTGACAGATCAGCCGATTGTTTTCCAAGGTTCGGCTCCGATCAATTCATGGTATACCTTGTCCTATGGCTCCTTCCCTATCACAGCAGTTGAGGCTCTAGAGTACTCTTCTAATACCTACATGGTTCAGACTGCGCTAGGGATCATGGGGCAGTCCTACCAGCCAAATATGATAGTCGCAACTGATCAGTTAGAAACTGCAATGGGCAAGTTGCGATCAACCTTTGGGGAATATGGACTTGGAGCTTCAACAGAGATTGACCTCCCAGATGAATCTACAGGATTTACACCAAAAGAATTTGATTTGGCCAACTATATTAATAACGCCTTTGGCCAGTTTGATAACTACACACCTATGCAGTTAGCCCAGTATGTCGCAACCATTGCAAACAATGGCGTACGATTGGCTCCTCACATCGTTGAGGGAGTTTATGGAAACAATGAACAAGGTGGCTTAGGTAATCTAGTTCAAGAAACAGCCACCAAGGAACTGAACAAGATCAATATCTCAGAAGCGGATATGGCCCTCTTGCACCAAGGTTTCTATCAAGTTTCGCATGGAACGAGCGCTCTGACAACTGGTCGTGCCTTTTCAAATGGCGCAGCCGTTTCCATAAGCGGGAAAACGGGAACGGCCGAAAGTTATGTTAATGGTGGTCAAAAGGCCAATAATACCAACGCAGTTGCTTATGCTCCGTCCGATAATCCTCAAATCGCGGTCGCAGTCGTCTTTCCTCATAACACCAACCTAACAAATGGTGTCGGACCTTCAATCGCGCGTGATATCATCAATCTTTATAACCAACAACATCCAATGAATTAGAAAGGAACTTATGCTGTATCCAACACCTATTGCCAAGTTAATTGATAGCTATTCGAAGCTTCCAGGTATCGGGATCAAAACGGCTACTCGTCTCGCCTTCTATACCATTGGAATGTCTGATGACGATGTCAATGAATTTGCAAAAAATCTCCTATCTGCCAAGCGGGAATTGACCTATTGTTCCATCTGTGGTCGCTTGACCGATGATGATCCCTGCTCTATCTGCACAGATCCGACTCGAGACCAGACAACGATCTTGGTGCTAGAGGATAGTCGCGATGTGGCTGCTATGGAAAACATCCAAGAATACCACGGACTCTATCATGTCTTGCATGGACTCATTTCTCCGATGAATGGCATCAGCCCAGACGATATCAATCTCAAGAGCCTCATGACCCGTCTCATGGATAGTGAGGTTTCAGAGGTGATCGTGGCAACCAATGCGACAGCAGATGGAGAAGCGACATCTATGTATCTCTCTCGTTTGCTCAAACCAGCTGGTATCAAAGTCACTCGTCTAGCACGAGGACTAGCCGTGGGAGCAGATATCGAGTATGCGGATGAAGTCACACTCTTACGAGCCATTGAAAATCGGACAGAGTTGTAAGTGTAGACCAATTTACTAACTCCATTCATCTATACAAAAAATCAAGGAGGCCGACTTTGTTTTTATCGGTCTCTTTTTATGTTTTTTGAAGATCAGTATTAGCTTCAAGTTTTAAAAAAAAAAGTAAATATGATATACTAAAGAACGAGTATTCTATTAGAATTAGGACAAGCAATATGAAACAAACGATTATTCTTTTATACGGCGGACGCAGTGCAGAACGTGAGGTGTCTGTATTGTCAGCTGAAAGTGTCATGCGTGCGGTCAACTACGACCGTTTCACAGTCAAGACTTTCTTTATCAGCCAGTCAGGTGACTTTATCAAGACTCAGGAATTTAGCCAGACTCCAGGTCAAGAGGATCGTCTCATGACCAATGAAACGATTGATTGGAATAAGAAAGTTGCACCAAGTGCCATCTACGAAGAAGGTGCAGTGGTCTTTCCAGTTCTTCATGGCCCAATGGGAGAGGATGGCTCTGTTCAAGGATTCTTGGAAGTTTTAAAAATGCCTTACGTAGGTTGCAATATCTTGTCATCTAGTCTTGCCATGGATAAAATTACGACCAAGAGAGTTCTAGAATCTGTCGGAATTGCCCAAGTTCCTTATGTGGCCGTCGTCGAAGGTGATGATGTGACTGCTAAAATCGCTGAAGTTGAAGAAAAATTGACTTATCCAGTCTTCACAAAACCATCAAACATGGGGTCAAGTGTCGGTATTTCTAAGTCTGAAAACCAAGAAGAACTCCGCCAAGCTTTGGAACTTGCCTTCCAATATGACAGCCGTGTCTTGGTAGAGCAAGGTGTGAATGCGCGTGAAATCGAGATTGGTCTCTTGGGCAACTACGATGTTAAGAGTACTTTGCCAGGTGAAGTGGTCAAGGATGTTGCCTTCTATGATTATGATGCCAAATATATCGATAACAAGATTACTATGGATATCCCGGCTAGAATCAGTGATGATGTGGTAGCTGTCATGCGTCGAAATGCTGAAACCGCCTTCCGTGCGATCGGTGGTCTCGGTCTGTCTCGTTGTGATTTCTTCTATACAGATAAGGGCGAGATTTTCCTAAACGAGCTTAATACCATGCCAGGTTTTACCCAGTGGTCTATGTACCCACTACTTTGGGACAATATGGGAATCAGCTACCCAGAGCTAATCGAGCGTTTGGTTGACCTTGCTAAGGAAAGCTTTAACAAGCACGAAGCGCATTTGCTATAAAAATGAAAGAAGGGGTAGAAATGAAATTAACAATCCATGAAGTCGCCCAAGCTGTTGGAGCTAAAAATGATGTTAGTCTTTTTGCGGATGCTCAGTTAGAAAAAGCTGAGTTTGACAGTCGTTTGATTGCTGCGGGGGACTTATTTGTGCCCCTAAAAGGTGCGCGTGATGGCCACGATTTTATCGAAACAGCTTTTGAAAATGGTGCAACAGTAACCCTGTCTGAGAAAGAGGTTGCAAATCATCCCTACATTCTAGTAGACGATGTGTTGTCTGCCTTTCAAACCCTCGCAGCCTACTATCTTGAAAAAACGGCAGTTGATGTCTTTGCTGTTACGGGTTCAAATGGCAAGACAACGACCAAGGATATGCTGGCGCATTTACTGTCAACAACCTACAAAACCTACAAAACCCAAGGAAACTACAATAACGAAATTGGTCTTCCCTATACGGTTCTCCATATGCCTGAGGGAACAGAAAAGTTGGTCTTGGAGATGGGACAGGATCACTTGGGAGATATCCATCTCTTGTCTGAATTGGCACACCCAAAGACAGCCATCGTGACCTTGGTTGGAGAAGCCCATTTGGCCTTTTTCAAAGACCGTTTAGAGATTGCTAAAGGGAAGATGCAAATTGCAGACGGTATGGCTCCGAGTTCTTTGCTCTTGGCACCAGCCGACTCCATTGTAGAGGACTATTTGCCCACTGATAAAAAGGTGGTCCGTTTTGGGCAAGGAGCAGAGCTGGAAATTACAGACTTGCTTGAACGCAAGGATAGTCTGACCTTTAAGGCCAATTTCTTGGAGCAAGCCCTTGATTTGCCAGTGACAGGTAAGTACAATGCCACCAATGCTATGATTGCTGCTTATGTAGCTCTACAAGAAGGAGTTTCAGAGGAGCAAATTCGTCAGGCCTTCCAGAACCTAGAATTGACGCGTAACCGCACCGAGTGGAAGAAAGCAGCCAATGGAGCAGATATTCTTTCTGACGTATACAATGCCAATCCCACTGCTATGAAGTTGATTTTGGAGACATTCTCTGCCATCCCAGCCAACGAAGGAGGAAAGAAAATTGCTGTTCTAGCGGACATGAAGGAACTTGGTGACCAGTCTGTCCAACTCCATAACCAGATGATTTTGAGCCTCTCGCCAGATGTGCTGGATACCGTTATTTTCTACGGAGAAGACATTGCCGAATTGGCTCAACTTGCCAGTCAAATGTTCCCAATCGGTCACGTTTTCTACTTCAAAAAAACAGCTGACGAAGATCAATTTGAGGCTATGATAAAGCAGGTCAAGGAAAGTCTCGGTGCCAATGACCAAATTTTGCTCAAAGGCTCTAACTCTATGAATCTAGCTAAGTTGGTCGAAAGTTTAGAAAATGAATGCAAGTGATTTTGCCAAGTATCTTCAAAGAATGATAGCCATTACAGATACTGGATTAACCTTTACAAAAGATCCTTTTGACCGCGAGCGTTACGAGGACTTGCGAAGCCTGTTATCTGAAATGTTGAATCAGGTATCAGACCTCGATGCAGAAGAAGTGGCAGAAGCCTTGAAACCAACTTCCGCTTATGCAACTCCTCTGATGGACGTCCGTGCTTGGATTGTTGAGGATGAAAAGATTTGTCTGGTTAGGGGACAAGGAGAGGATAGTTGGGCTTTGCCAGGTGGTTTTGGTGAAGTTGGCTATTCTCCAACCGAAAATATTCTTAAAGAAATTGAAGAAGAAACCGGTTTTAAAGCAAAAGCTGAAAGGTTACTTGCAGTTTTTGACACCAATCGTTTCCAACTACAGAGCAAACAATATGCAAAGTTTGTCTTTGAATGCCAACTTCTTGACGGACAATTTCAAGAGAATCAAGAAATTGCTGAACTTCAATTTTTCGCCATTGACCAATTGCCAGTCTTATCTGAAAAACGCATCACCAAGGAGCAAATGGAGATTCTTTGGCAAGTTTATAAAGGACAAAGAGACCAATATCTTGATTAGTTTATGCTAGAGAAGTTGACAAATCAAAAAAGGGTATCTGCAAGGTGCATTTCTGCAATACAAATGATATAATAGGTTGCGAATTTAAGACGCAAGTGTTCTATGAATAGCATAGAATCAAGTTTTTTCAAAAAATTTAAAAGCTGGAGAAAGTGAATTTTTTACTGCCTCTAGCTAGATGAACGAGGAATAGAATATGAATTTGTGGGATAAATTATTTACCACACAGATATCAGAACCGCCCCAGTTTGAACTCCACTGGTACATTGGTTTGTTAAGTTTACTGGCTCTTACTTTCTATGCTTCTTATCGTTTTCGCGATAAAGTGGCTTACCAGCGTTTTATTCAGATCCTTCAGTCTGTTCAACTGATTGTTCTGTATAGCTGGTATTGGGGAAATCTCATGCCTCTGTCAGAAAGTTTGCCCTTCTATCATTGCCGTATCGCCATGTTTGTGATGCTCTTGATTCCAGGGACATCCAAGTACAAACAGTACTTTGCCCTTTTAGGAACTTTTGGAGCAACAGCAGCACTGGCTTACCCACTCTTTGATCCCTACCCATTTCCGCACGTAACCATTTTGTCCTTCATTATTGGACATGTTGCCCTTTTAGGAAATGCGCTCCTATACTTGTTTAAGAATTATGAAGCTTCCCTGCTCAACTTCAAAAATGTAGCGTTGATTACCTTCACCTTGAACGCTTTGATATGGGTTGTTAATTTAGTTGTCAGTGGGGATTATGGTTTCTTAACGAGACCGCCACTTGTTGGAAATCACGGACAACTTTTGAATTACCTTATTGTTTCGAGCGTTATCGTGATAGCAATTTGCGTAACAGCAAAATTGCTAGAGATTTTTTTACAGCAAAAATCGGAAGAATTTATTCAAGAGAAGGTCTAAAAAGACCTTCTTTTTTTGATGGGTTATAAATATTATCGAATTGTTGACAAGAACATCAAAAACTTTTTCCAGAAGAAAAATTTTCTAATATGTTCTCAAAAAACATGCAGGAAATTTACGAAAAACTAAGCATGATTAGTTTTTTTGTGTTATAATATTCTTTGAATAGCTATGCCCAAACATAGTTATTAAATAGAAGTGAGAAACTTGGAAGATAGAGAGGATGCGATGTAATGACTAGAGATGGTTTTTTTACAGGCTTAGATATCGGAACTAGCTCCATTAAGGTGTTAGTTGCTGAGCATAGAGATGGCGAAGTAAATGTAATTGGTGTTAGTAATGCCAAAAGTAAAGGTGTAAAAGACGGAATTATTGTTGATATTGAAGCGGCTGCTTCGGCAATCAAATCCGCAATCACACAGGCAGAAGAGAAAGCAGGCATTTCTATCAAGTCTGTCAACGTTGGTCTTCCAGCAAATCTTCTGCAGGTCGAACCAACACAAGGAATGATTCCTGTAACATCAGATACAAAAGAAATCACAGATCAGGATGTTGAAGATGTTGTTAAATCAGCTTTGACAAAGAGCATGACTCCTGATCGTGAAGTGATTACCTTCATTCCTGAAGAGTTCATCGTGGATGGTTTCCAAGGAATCCGTGACCCTCGTGGTATGATGGGTGTCCGTTTGGAAATGCGTGGTCTGCTTTACACAGGTCCTCGTACGATTCTACACAATCTTCGCAAGACGGTCGAACGTGTAGGTATCCAGGTTGATAATGTGATTATTTCACCTTTGGCGATTGTGAACTCCGTTCTCAATGAAGGCGAACGTGAATTTGGTGCGACTGTCATTGACATGGGTGGAGGTCAGACTACTGTAGCGACTATCCGCAACCAAGAATTGCAATTCACCAACATCTACCAAGAAGGTGGAGATTACGTTACAAAAGACATTTCTAAAGTCTTGAAAACATCTCAAAAGATTGCAGAAAGTTTGAAACTGAACTATGGTGAAGCTTACGTTCCACTTGCAAGTAATGAAACTTTCCAAGTTGAAGTAATTGGCGAAGTAGAACCTGTTGAAGTGACAGAAAGCTACTTGGCAGAAATTATTTCAGCACGTATCAAACATATCTTTGACCAAATCAAACAAGAGTTGGAAAGAAGACACTTGTTGGATTTGGCAGGAGGTATCGTCCTTATCGGTGGAAATGCAATTTTGCCGGGCGTTGTTGAATTAGCCCAAGAAGTATTTGGTGTTCGAGTAAAACTCTATGTTCCAAATCAGGTTGGAATTCGCAACCCTGCATTTGCTCACGTGATTAGTTTATCTGAGTTTGCTGGTAAATTGACTGAAGTCAATCTTCTTGCTCAAAAAGCAGTTAAAGGAGATGAATTCCTTCGTCAAAAACCAATCAACTTTGGCATTCCAAATCAACGTTTGAATCCTGTGGCGCAACCAAGCCCAACACAGACAACTCCAGTTGAAACTGTACAGGAAACTCCAGTTGCTCCCAAGGAAGAATTCCAAGCAAGTTCTCAAAGTAAACCGAAGCTAACAGAACGTTTCCGTGGTTTAATCGGAAGCATGTTTGATGAATAAAAGAGGATAAGAAATTATGACATTTTCATTTGATACAGCAGCAGCTCAAGGCGCAGTTATTAAGGTAATTGGTGTCGGTGGTGGTGGTGGTAACGCCATCAACCGCATGGTTGACGAAGGTGTTGCTGGTGTAGAATTTATCGCAGCCAACACTGATGTACAAGCACTTAGCAGTACGAAAGCAGAAACCGTTATCCAACTTGGTCCCAAATTGACTCGTGGTTTGGGTGCTGGAGGTCGTCCAGAAGTTGGACGTAAAGCTGCAGAAGAAAGCGAAGAAGCTTTGACGGAAGCAATCAGCGGTGCAGACATGGTCTTCATCACTGCTGGTATGGGTGGTGGATCTGGTACAGGTGCTGCCCCTGTTATTGCACGTATCGCTAAAGATCTTGGTGCTCTTACAGTTGGTGTTGTGACACGTCCTTTCGGATTTGAAGGAAGCAAACGTGGTCAGTACGCTGTAGAAGGAATTAATGAACTTCGCGAGCATGTTGATACTTTGTTGATTATCTCTAACAATAACTTACTTGAAATTGTTGACAAGAAAACACCGCTTCTTGAAGCTCTTAGTGAAGCAGATAACGTTCTTCGCCAAGGTGTTCAAGGGATTACTGACTTGATCACGAACCCAGGATTGATTAACCTTGACTTTGCTGACGTGAAGACTGTAATGGCAAACAAAGGGAATGCCCTTATGGGTATCGGTATTGGTAGTGGTGAAGAGCGCGTTGTTGAAGCAGCTCGTAAAGCAATTTACTCTCCACTTCTTGAAACAACTATCGATGGCGCCGAAGATGTGATTGTCAACGTTACTGGTGGTCTTGATTTAACTTTGATTGAAGCAGAAGAAGCTTCAGAAATCGTCAATCAAGCAGCTGGCAAAGGTGTAAACATCTGGCTTGGAACATCTATCGACGAAAGCATGAAGGATGAAATCCGTGTGACTGTTGTAGCGACAGGTGTTCGTCAAGAACGACTAGAAAAAGTAGTCGGGTCTGCTACCAACCAACCAGTTGGTCGACCATCAACTAAAACTCCACAAGCACATACATTTGACCGTCAATTCGACTTGGAAGAGACAGCAGAACTGCCTAAATCAAGTTCACGTCGCTTTGAAACCAACCAAGCATCTGCTTTTGGAGATTGGGACTTGCGCCGTGAGTCAATTGTTCGCCAAACAGATCCCGTTGTTTCACCAGTTGAACGCTTTGAAACACCAGTTTCACAAGATGAGGATGAATTGGATACACCTCCATTCTTCAAAAATCGTTAATCAATGAATTTGAAAAAAAACACTGAATTAGTTTTTCAGCAAATTGCTGATGCTAGTCAAAAAGCCAACCGTAATCTAGATGCTGTTTCAGTAATCGCAGTGACAAAATATGTAGATGTACAAACAGCGGAAGCCTTGCTTCCGCTTGGCATCCATCATATCGGTGAAAATCGAGTTGATAAATTTTTAGAAAAATATCAGGCCTTGAAAGATTACCCAGTCACTTGGCATTTAATAGGAACACTACAGAGACGGAAAGTAAAAGAAGTAATCCCATATGTGGATTACTTTCATGCTTTAGACTCCCTAAAGTTAGCACAGGAAATTCAAAAGAGAACAGATCATGTTATCAAGTGTTTCTTGCAGGTTAATATTTCTGGGGAAGAAAGCAAGCATGGGTTTTCAAAAGAAGAATTGCTAGAACTTTTGCCAGAATTGGCTAAGTTAGATCAGATTGAGTATGTTGGTTTAATGACCATGGCTCCTTTTGAGGCAGGCAGTGATGAATTGAAAGAAATTTTCAAGGATACGCAGGCTCTGCAAGCAGAAATTAGAGAAAAACAAATCCCTAATATGCCGATGACAGAGCTAAGTATGGGAATGAGTCGTGATTTTAAAGAAGCGATTCAGTTCGGCTCAACCTTTGTTCGAATCGGTACAGCATTTTTTAAATAGGAGAGAGCTATGTCTTTAAAAGATAGATTCGATAAATTTATAGATTATTTTACAGAAGATGGGGAAGAAACGACTAACTACCAGACTCAACAAGAGGAAACAGTTAGCCCAGCTATCTCATCTTCTAAAGGATTACCAGCATCTGCTCAGCCGGAATCAGTAAAAGATGCGAATATTACTCGCCTCCATGCTCGTCAACAAGAGTTGGCAAAGCAAAACCATCACTCAGATGAGAAAGTGACGATTGATGTTCGTTATCCAAGAAAGTATGAGGATGCAACTGAGATTGTTGATTTGTTAACTGGAAATGAAAGCATCTTGATTGATTTCCAATACATGACAGAAGTACAAGCGCGCCGCTGCCTTGATTACTTGGACGGAGCCCGTCACGTCTTGGCTGGAAATATGAAAAAAGTTGCGAGTACGATGTATCTATTGACGCCTGTCAACGTTATCGTGAATATTGAGGATATCAAACTTCCAGACGAATCACAAGGTGCCGAGTTCGGCTTTGATATTAAACGAAATAGAGCAAGATAATGATTTTCTTAATCCGTTTAATTCAAAATGCAGTTAGCATTTACTCCATCATTCTCGTTGCATTTGCTCTTCTTTCATGGTTTCCAAATGCCTATGAAAGTCAACTAGGTCGCTTAGTCATCAGACTTGCTCGTCCAGTTATCGAGCCTCTTCGTAAGCTCAATCTACAATTTGCTGGTCTTGATTTTACAGTTTGGGCTGCGCTGATTCTAATCCAGTTTGTTGGAAATCTCTTAACACGACTAGTGCTATTACTATGACAGTAAATCGAGCCATTTATCAGCATTTTTCCCAAGATGATATTCCCTTTATTGATAAGGGTTTAGAGTGGATCAAGCGGGTAGAAGATACATATGCACCAGTGCTTACTCCTTTTATCAATCCCCATCAGGAACAGATCTTGAGGGTGCTAGCTGGGACATATGGACTGGGTTGCCAAAGTAGTGGTGATTTTCTTCCGACGGAGTCGGTTCGTGTTCTTCTGTATCCAGATTACTTTGAACCGGAAATATCAGACTTTGAAATGACCTTGTTAGAAATTTGCTATCCGAGCAAGTTTGAACAGCTGAGCCATGGAAAAATATTGGGAACAGTCATCAACCAGCTAGGAATTGATCGTAAATTATTTGGTGATATCTTGGTAGATGAAAAGAGAGCACAGATTTTTGTCAATCGTGATTTTATTCCTCTTTTTCAGGATGGAATAAGAAAGATTGGCAGACTTCCTGTATCGCTGGAGGAACGTCCTTTTACCGATAGGATTATATCTAAAATTGACTTTAGAGAACGAGAAATTTTAGTTTCGAGTTTTCGATTGGATGCCCTCTTATCAAGTGCCTTGAAATTATCTAGAAATCAAACCAGTCAACTAATTGAGAAAAAATCTGTCCAGGTAAACTATCATCTGGTTGAAAAATCTGATTACCAGGTTGCCGTTGGGGATTTGATCAGTGTGAGAAAGTTTGGTCGTCTAAAAGTTGTCAAAGACAATGGACAGACAAAAAAAGACAAGATAAAATTAAGCATTCAATTATTATTAAGTAAGTGAGGAAAAGTATGCCAATTACATCGTTAGAAATTAAAGATAAAACCTTTGGTACAAGATTTAGAGGTTTTGACCCAGAAGAAGTAGATGAATTTCTTGATATCGTTGTTCGTGACTATGAAGATTTGGTTCGTAGTAATCACGACAAAGAGACACACATCAAGAGTTTGGAAGAACGTTTGTCTTACTTTGATGAGATGAAAGATTCCTTGAGTCAGTCAGTTTTGATTGCTCAAGATACTGCGGAGCGTGTCAAACAGGCTGCTCAAGAACGTTCGAACAATATTATTCAACAAGCTGAACAAGACGCTCAGCGTTTGCTAGAAGAAGCAAAATACAAGGCAAATGAAATTCTCCGTCAGGCAACAGATAATGCTAAGAAAGTGGCTGTTGAGACAGAAGAGTTGAAGAACAAGAGTCGTGTATTCCATCAACGCCTAAAGTCTACGATTGAAAGTCAATTGGCTATTGTCGAGTCATCTGATTGGGAAGACATTCTTCGACCAACAGCAACGTATCTTCAAACAAGCGATGAAGCCTTTAAAGAAGTGGTGGGTGAAGTTCTTGGTGAAACTATTCCTTCTCAACCAGAGGAAGAGCCAATTGATATGACTCGTCAATTCACACCAGAAGAGGTTGCTGAGTTGCAAGCTCGCATCGAGGCTGGAAATAAAGAATTGGCTGAGTTTGAAGCCCAACAAAATCAACATACAGAAGAAATTGAACAGCATGAAGAGTCAGTTGAAGTAGAAGCTACTGCGGTAACTGAGGAAGATGCAAACAAAGAATCTGTTCTTATCCTATAAAAGTAAATGTGAGAACAAAATCTAACCAACTATATTTTCAGCGAGCGGGAGATGGTGTGAGCCCTGCAATCCCTAGTCGTTAGATTATCCTCTCAACAAATCCAGTCCGAAAGCAGTAAGACTAGACGTCCCCCACGTTACGGGAAAAGAGGAAAAGAGACCCTGTCTTTTTTCGAACAAAGGTGGTACCACGATTTTCGTCCTTTTTGGAAGTCGTGGTTTTTAATTTGTTAATATTTATAAAGGAGATACCATGAAACTCAAAGATACCCTTAACCTTGGGAAAACAGCTTTCCCAATGCGAGCAGGACTTCCTACCAAAGAGCCAGTTTGGCAAAAGGAATGGGAAGATGCAAAACTTTACCAACGTCGTCAAGAATTGAACCAAGGAAAACCACATTTCACCTTGCATGATGGACCTCCGTATGCAAACGGAAATATCCACGTTGGACATGCCATGAACAAGATTTCCAAAGATATTATTGTTCGTTCTAAGTCTATGTCAGGATTTTACGCTCCTTATATTCCTGGTTGGGATACACATGGTTTGCCAATCGAGCAAGTCTTGGCAAAACAAGGCGTGAAACGTAAAGAAATGGACTTGGTTGAGTACTTGAAACTTTGCCGTGACTATGCTCTTTCTCAAGTAGATAAACAACGAGAAGACTTTAAACGTTTGGGTGTTTCTGGTGACTGGGAAAATCCTTATGTGACCTTGACTCCAGACTATGAAGCGGCTCAAATCCGTGTCTTTGGTGAAATGGCTAAGAAAGGCTACATCTACCGTGGTGCCAAGCCGGTTTACTGGTCATGGTCATCTGAGTCAGCTCTTGCAGAAGCAGAAATTGAATACCATGACTTGCTTTCAACTTCCCTTTACTATGCTAACCGCGTCAAAGATGGCAAAGGTGTCCTAGATACAGATACTTATATCGTCGTATGGACAACTACACCATTTACTATCACAGCATCTCGTGGTTTGACAGTTGGAGCAGATATTGATTATGTATTGGTACAACCAGCTGGCGAATCTCGTAAGTTTGTGGTTGCTTCAGAATTACTGAATAGTCTTTCTGAGAAATTTGGCTGGGCTGATGTTCAGGTCTTGGCGACCTACCGTGGTCAAGAATTGAATAAAATTGTGACAGCTCACCCATGGGATACGGCTGTAGATGAGTTGGTGATCCTCGGTGACCACGTTACGACTGACTCTGGTACTGGTATCGTCCATACAGCTCCTGGTTTTGGTGAGGACGACTACAATGTCGGTGTTGCTAACGGCCTTGAAGTTGCTGTAACAGTTAACGAACGCGGTATTATGATGGCCAATGCTGGCTCTGACTTTGAAGGTCAATTCTATGACAAGGTTGTACCAACTGTTATCGAAAAACTGGGCGATTTGCTCCTTGCCCAAGAAGAAATCTCTCACTCATATCCATTTGACTGGCGTACGAAAAAACCAATCATCTGGCGTGCAGTACCACAATGGTTTGCCTCTGTATCTAAATTCCGCCAAGAAATCTTGGATGAAATTGAAAAAGTGAAATTCCACTCAGAATGGGGTAAAGTTCGTCTTTACAACATGATTCGCGACCGTGGCGACTGGGTTATCTCTCGTCAACGTGCTTGGGGAGTTCCACTTCCTATCTTCTATGCTGAAGACGGAACACCAATCATGACAGCTGAAACGATCGAGCACGTGGCTCAACTCTTTGAGGAACACGGTTCTATCATCTGGTGGGAACGTGATGCCAAAGACCTCTTGCCAGAAGGATTCACCCATCCAGGTTCACCAAATGGCGAGTTCAAGAAAGAAACAGATATCATGGACGTTTGGTTTGACTCAGGTTCATCATGGAATGGGGTTGTAGTAAACCGTCCTGAGTTGACTTACCCAGCAGACCTTTATCTTGAGGGTTCTGACCAGTATCGTGGTTGGTTCAACTCTTCACTCATTACATCTGTTGCCAACCATGGCGTAGCGCCATACAAACAAATCTTATCACAAGGATTTGCCCTTGACGGTAAAGGTGAAAAGATGTCTAAATCTCTTGGGAATACCATTGCGCCAAGTGATGTTGAAAAACAATTTGGTGCGGAAATTTTGCGTCTCTGGGTAACAAGTGTTGACTCAAGCAACGACGTGCGTATCTCTATGGATATCTTGAGCCAAGTCTCTGAAACTTACCGTAAGATCCGTAACACACTTCGCTTCTTGATTGCCAATACATCTGACTTTAACCCAGCTCAAGACGCAGTGGCTTACGATGAGCTTCGTTCTGTTGACAAGTACATGACCATTCGCTTTAACCAGCTTGTCAAGACCATTCGTGATGCTTATGCTGACTTTGAATTCTTAACCATCTACAAGGCCTTGGTGAACTTTATCAACGTTGACTTGTCTGCCTTCTACCTTGACTTCGCCAAAGACGTTGTCTACATCGAAGGTGCCAAATCACTCGAACGCCGTCAAATGCAAACAGTCTTCTATGACATTCTTGTGAAAATCACCAAACTCTTGACACCAATTCTGCCTCACACTGCAGAAGAAATCTGGTCATATCTTGAGTTTGAAGCAGAGGAATTCGTTCAATTGTCAGAATTACCAGAAGCTCAAACTTTTGCCAACCAAGAAGAAATCTTGGATACATGGGTAGCCTTTATGGATTTCCGTGGACAAGCTCAAAAAGCCTTGGAAGAAGCTCGTAATGCAAAAGTAATCGGTAAATCACTCGAAGCCCACTTGACAGTTTATCCAAATGAAGTGGTGAAAACTCTTCTTGGAGCATTGGATAGCAATGTGGCTCAACTTTTGATCGTGTCAGAATTGACCATCGCTGAAGGTACAGCTCCAGAAGGCGCAGTTAGCTTTGAGGATGTAGCCTTTACAGTTGAACGTGCTACAGGTGAAGTATGTGACCGTTGCCGTCGTATCGATCCAACTACTGCAGAACGTAGCTACCATGCAGTCATCTGTGACCACTGTGCAAGCATCGTAGAAGAAAACTTTGTAGACGCAGTCGCAGAAGGATTTGAAGCGAAATAATCAGAATAGACTGAGAAAGGTCGCTAAAATCATAAAAAACGCATAATATCAAGAGTTCAAGTGCTTTGATATTATGCGTTTTATCATGGGAAAATTTACTAGTCCATTTCTTCAAATGAAGTTCTTCCTGGCCTGTCCGTGTAGATAATTAACATAATCAACTATTCAGTTTTCTCATAATTTTATATTTCTACTAATTATAAAGAGACTATAGAACTTAAAATTATTTTTTGAAAATCAATATTTATTATAAAATTTTATAAGATTGTTTAATTTTTAGATAAATTATGATAGAATAATACCTATAAAAATTTTAAGGAGATTATTATGAAAACAAATACACTTGCTCGTGTTAACGCTATTTTTGGTCTTATTTCAGGAATTGTATTGCTTTTAGCGCCAGTCATCATGTTTATCATGGCTATTGGAGCTGCTGCGGCAACTGAAGACGCAGATGTAACGGTTGGGACATTGACAGGGCTCTCAATTATTTTGTCATTGGTTAAAATTGCTGTTTTAGTATTGGGAATTGTGGCTATTGTTTATTATAAAGATGATGAACGTGTTACGAATGCACCTTCTGTTTTGCTCATTGTAGGTGGTGCGGTCGGCTTGATTCCATTTTTGGGATGGGTAGGTGGAATTCTAACCATTATTGGTGGTTCACTTTACTTTGGAACATTGAAAAAATTTGTAATTGAAGAGTAGTAGTTTTCCAATTATTTTTTGGGGACTATTTCATCCTCTATCGAGAACAATTATGATAGTGTGATAAAGAGAAGACTGATAAGCTCTTCTCTTTTTAGTTGATTTTAACTAGCTTTTTTGTGAAAAATTGTGTAAAATAGAATAGATAAACGAGGGAAACCTCGAAAAATAAAAGGAGAATCCATCTAATGGTAAAATTGGTTTTTGCTCGCCACGGTGAGTCTGAATGGAACAAAGCTAACCTTTTCACTGGTTGGGCTGATGTTGATTTGTCTGATAAAGGAACACAACAAGCGATTGACGCTGGTAAATTGATCAAGGAAGCTGGTATCGAATTTGACCAAGCTTACACTTCAGTATTGAAACGTGCGATTAAAACAACAAATTTGGCTCTTGAAGCTGCTGACCAACTCTGGGTTCCAGTTGAAAAATCATGGCGCTTGAACGAACGTCACTACGGTGGTTTGACTGGTAAAAACAAAGCTGAAGCTGCTGAACAATTTGGTGATGAGCAAGTTCACATCTGGCGTCGTTCATACGATGTATTGCCTCCTGCAATGCCTCATGATGACGAATACTCAGCACATACTGACCGTCGTTACGCTTCACTTGATGATTCAGTCATTCCAGATGCTGAAAACTTGAAAGTGACTTTGGAACGTGCCCTTCCATTCTGGGAAGATAAAATTGCTCCAGCACTTAAAGATGGTAAAAACGTATTCGTAGGAGCTCACGGTAACTCAATCCGTGCCCTTGTAAAACACATCAAACACTTGTCAGATGATGAAATCATGGGTGTAGAAATCCCTAACTTCCCACCATTGGTATTCGAATTCGACGAAAAATTGAACGTCGTAAAAGAATACTATCTTGGAAAATAATCTATAAACAGAAAGCCTAGGATTCTAGGCTTTTTTGTTTTTGCTTCTAGTTTCCAACTAGTTGAAAAAGCGTTATAATGATAGTAAAGAGTGACTTAATTGTAAGAAAGAGAGAAGGACGATGGCTTATATTGAAATGAAACACAGCTACAAGCGTTACCAGGTCGGTGATACGGAGATTGTAGCTAATCGTGATGTGAATTTTGAAATTGAAAAAGGGGAGCTGGTGATCATACTTGGCGCTTCAGGTGCTGGAAAATCAACCGTTCTCAATCTTTTAGGAGGTATGGATACCAATGATGAGGGGGAGATTTGGATTGATGGTGCCAATATTGCCAACTATAGTTCGCACCAACGAACAAACTATCGTCGTGAAGATGTAGGCTTTGTTTTTCAATTTTACAATCTGGTCTCCAATCTGACAGCCAAGGAAAATGTGGAACTGGCTTCAGAAATCGTGACAGATGCCTTGGATCCAGAGCAAGTGCTCAAAGATGTAGGTCTGGCTCATCGCCTGAATAACTTTCCAGCCCAGCTTTCTGGAGGGGAGCAACAGCGGGTATCTATTGCACGGGCAGTAGCCAAAAATCCTAAAATCCTCCTTTGTGATGAACCGACAGGTGCTTTGGATTACCAGACGGGGAAGCAAGTCTTGAAAATTCTCCAAGACATGTCTCGTCAAAAGGGGGCGACAGTGATTATCGTGACCCACAATGGCGCGCTAGCCCCTATTGCAGATCGGGTGATTCACATGCGCGATGCCACGGTTAAGAGCATGACGGTCAATGAGTATCCACAGGATATCGATACATTGGAGTATTAGCATGAAAAAAACGTATCGGAAAGACCTATTTCAGTCAGTGACGGCTTCAAAGGGACGCTTTGTTTCTATCCTGACCTTGATGATGCTGGGTTCTTTAGCCCTTGTTGGTCTCAAAGTGGCCAGTCCAAATATGGAACGTACGGCAGGGGATTATCTCCGTAAAGCCAATACCCTAGATCTGGCAGTGATAGCTGATTATGGCTTGGACAAAGAAGATCAAGACGAACTAAAGACCCTTCAAGGAGCAAGTGTTGAGTTTGGTTATATGGCAGATCTAACCGTTGAAAATAGTGAAGAAGCGGTTCGACTTTATTCCAAGCCAGAGGGGATTTCAACCTTCCAAGTGACAGAAGGGCGACTGCCAGAGGCTGATGAGGAAATTGCCCTAGCCGACTTCTGGAAAGACCGCTATCAGATTGGGCAGACCATTACCTTTACTAAGAAAGAAGAAGGGAAGTCCGTCCTAAAATCCCAAACTTTTACAATTACTGGATTTGTTCAGTCGGGTGAGATGCTTTCTCAAAAAGACTTAGGGAGTGCTAGCAGTGGAAATGGAAGCTTGGCTGGCTATGGAGTGATTTTGCCCAGCCAGTTTGATTCAGATGTTTATAGTATTGCGCGTGTGCGCTATGATGATTTAAAAAATCTGGATGCTTTTTCATCAGACTATAAGACCAAACGAACCCAACATCAGGAAGAGTTGCAAGATTTGCTAGCCGATAATGGTCAAAAACGATTGGTAAGCATCAAAGCCAATGGGCAAAAGAGCTTGGAAGAGGGGAAAGAACAGCTCCAAACTGCTGAAAGCAACTTTCAAAATGGCAAGAGTCAGTTAGAGCAGGCTGAAAGTCGCTTGAAAACCCAAGAAGAACAAGCGACCGCTTTACCAGAACCGCAAAAGAGTCAAATCGAGGGACAGCTGATAAAAGCAAAGGAAGAACTGGCGACTCAAAAAGAAAAACTGGCTCAGACAGAGAGTGATCTAACTAAGGAAAAAGAGAAGATTGAACAGCGTCAGAAAGAGCTTGATGAACTGGCAGAGCCGAAATACCATGTATACAACCTCCAAACTATGCCAGGTGGTCAAGGCTATCTCATGTACAGTAACGCTTCAGCAAGCATTCGTTCTGTCGGGAATATCTTCCCCGTTGTGCTTTATATGGTCGCTGCAATGGTGACCTTTACAACGATGACTCGCTTTGTGGATGAAGAACGCACCAATGCCGGTATTTTCAAGGCTCTAGGTTACCGAAATCAAGATATAATTGCCAAGTTTGTCCTCTATGGTTTTCTTGCAGGAACTGTAGGAACCATTTTAGGAACGCTTCTAGGACATTATCTCCTTGCAGGCGTGATTTCGGATGTTATAACAGCTGGGATGGTCGTTGGTAAAAGTCAGGAGTATTTTTACTGGTCTTATAGCCTCCTTGCCCTAGCTTTAAGTTGGGTATCCAGCGTTTTGCCAGCTTATCTGGTGGCGCGAAGGGAACTACACGATGAAGCAGCCCAACTCTTGCTTCCCAAACCTCCCGTTAAGGGATCAAAGATTTTGCTGGAGCGCCTGAGCTTTATTTGGAGTCGTTTGAGTTTTACTCATAAGGTTACGGCGCGAAATATTTTCCGATATAAGCAAAGGATGTTGATGACCATTTTTGGAGTTGCAGGTTCGGTGGCTCTCTTATTTGCAGGTCTTGGCATTCAGTCTTCTGTAGGAGGAGTTGTCGATCGTCAATTTGAACAAATCCAGCAATACCAGATGATTGTAGCAGAACAGAGCAGTGCGAGTGAGCAAGAAAAAGCAGATTTAGAAAGTGCCTTGCAGGCTGAATCTATCCATGCTTATCAAAAGATTTATTCTAAATCCATTGAAAAAGATTTTAAAGGAAAAGCAGGACTTCAAACCATCACCATGATGGTTACTAATGGAGAAGACTTCAAGCCCTTTATCGCATTAGAGGAAAATGGCCAAGAGGTGCAGATCACAGATGGAGCGGTCGTGAGTCAAAAACTAGCTCAACTAGCAAATGTTAAGGTTGGGGACGAGCTGGAGCTTGATGGGAAGGAAATCAAGGTCGCAGCTATTTCTGAAAACTATGTTGGACACTTTGTTTATCTCAACCAAGCGACATACGAACAAGTCTACGGTACCAGTCCACAAGACAATACCTACCTAGTAAAATTAAAAGATCCAACACCTTCCAATACGGAGAAAGAAGCTGCTATCTTTATGGAAAAAGCAGCTGTTTCTGGGGTCGTCCAAAATGCGACGGCCATCCATCTCTTTGAATCCGTGGCTAGTTCGCTCAATAAAACCATGGCCATCCTTGTCCTTGTTTCCGTTTTACTAGCCATTGTCATTCTTTACAATCTCACTAACATCAATGTCGCAGAACGTATCCGTGAACTTTCCACTATTAAGGTTCTTGGTTTCCACAATAAAGAAGTGACCCTCTATATCTACCGCGAGACTATGGTGCTGTCCCTTGTGGGAATTGCTCTCGGTTTGGTAGCTGGCCACTATTTACATCAATTTTTGATTCAAATGATTTCACCGGCCACCATACTTTTTTATCCACAAGTCAGCTGGGAAGTCTATGCTCTTCCAATCGTAGCAGTGACTGTGATTTTGGCTTTACTGGGCGTCTTTGTCAATCACCACTTAAGAAAAGTGGATATGCTCGAAGCCCTGAAATCAGTAGAGTAATTCACGGTTTTAAACAGTAAATCAGTTGACAAAGTCCCTGCTTCTTGGTAGAATAAGAACTGTCGTAAAGACAAATAACTTCTTCTTGGTTACAGGCATGCCAACCTGTCACTCGGATGAAGCCAAATAAAAAGGAGAAACATCATGGCAATCTCAAAAGAGAAAAAAAATGAAATCATCGCACAATATGCACGTCACGAAGGTGATACAGGTTCAGTAGAGGTTCAAGTTGCTGTACTTACTTGGGAAATCAACCACCTTAACGAACACATCAAACAACATAAAAAAGACCACGCTACTTACCGTGGATTGATGAAGAAAATTGGTCGCCGTCGTAACTTGCTTGCATACTTGCGTAAGAACGACGTTAACCGTTACCGTGAGTTGATCAACTCTCTTGGACTTCGTCGCTAATCGGCTTTATTTTCCACTTACATTGCGTTGTCACCTTACCTCGATATACTCAAGTATAATCTTCGGTTACGGTTCCTAGCACTGTAAGGTAAAATAAACCAGATCATCTCCCTTCGGGGAGATTTTTTTGTTTTACTAAAAATTTTGTACAATCTTCGCCTCGTCGCCTAGTTTATAAACGTTTTATCCAGCAAGAATCATGATGCTAAGGGCGTTAAAAATCCGTATGAAAATAGGGAAACGACACAGTGTTCGATGAACACAAGGAGTTTTATCTTTTTCACTAGGATTTTAGCCCGAGCTCAAATCAGCTCTATGATATTCAGAGGGCTTTTTTATTGAGGTTTTATCGGTCACAATTTTGGAGACTACAAAAACTGAGGCTTATAAATCTCAAGAACGTTACGAGTTTTATCGGTCACAATTTTGGAGACTACAAAAACCGATACGAAGGGCCTCCTCCACCTGATATTGTTTTATCGGTCACAATTTTGGAGACTACAAAAACACTGCTCTACGCAACGAATCCAAGCTCACCGTTTTATCGGTCACAATTTTGGAGACTACAAAAACCGAAGTGCGTTTAATTCTTTATAGTGTTTCGTTTTATCGGTCACAATTTTGGAGACTACAAAAACCTCAAATAGTATCAGCTAATTACACCATAAAGGTGCGCAGCTACTCGGCTTGAAAAGTCGAGTAGCTGTCTGCAAGCCCCCTCGGAGAGCCCACACTTTACGAAGTAAAGTATAGTATGTTATACTTTACATGGAAGTAGTCACCGAATTTCAGTTAGAAATTACTTTGTAACTACGTTTTGAGGAGGAGTAAAATGCTTTCCTACGTTCGACATTACCCACTAGCGATAGCTAAATTAATGTGTCTGTGCTCTCCTAAAATCTGCTGATTTATTACTGACTAATACAGGAGGCTTTTATGGGACAGACAATCATATCTGCTATTGGTGTTTATATTTCCACCAGTATCGATTATTTAATTATTTTAATTATTTTATTTGCACAGCTATCACAGAATAAACAGAAATGGCATATTTATGCGGGGCAATATCTAGGCACAGGCTTACTTGTAGGGGCGAGTTTAGTTGCTGCTTATGTCGTTAATTTCGTGCCTGAAGCATGGATGGTTGGATTGCTTGGTTTAATCCCTATCTATTTAGGGATTCGCTTTGCAATTGTTGGAGAAGGTGAGGAAGAAGAGGAAGAAATTATTGAAAGATTAGAACAAAGCAAGGCAAATCAACTGTTTTGGACAGTTACATTGCTGACAATTGCGTCTGGCGGAGATAATTTAGGTATCTATATACCTTATTTTGCTTCGTTAGATTGGTCACAGACCCTCGTGGCGTTGCTTGTGTTTGTAATCGGCATAATTATCTTTTGCGAGATTAGTCGGATGTTATCCTCTATTCCGTTAATATTCGAGACAATTGAAAAATACGAGCGAATTATTGTGCCCATAGTATTCATTCTACTTGGACTATACATCATGTATGAAAATGGCACGATAGAGACTTTTCTGATCGTGTAGATTTTTTTGTTTCACTAGGATTTTAGCCCGAGCTCAAATTGGCTCTCTGACTTCAGAGGGCTTTTTGTTTTTGCCAAGTGCTTAGGCCGTGTTCAATTGAGCATACCTTGATAATGAAGCTACTCTAAATTGGGTAGCTTTTTTACTTTCGTCACCTTACCTTGATATACTCAAGTAGAATCTTCGGTTACGGTTCCTAGAACTGTAAGACCAACTATATTCATTTTTTCTCAGCTTGTTACCTAGTTAAAAATATGGTATACTTTTTATGAGAATTTTCTAAATTTTTAAGATTCTATCAAAGGAGGATTGCATGCTTTCCAAATTTTCTGGAAGCCGACAGGACCTGCAGTTTGTGTTGTTTTTGGGTGTTTTGCTAAGTGTTTTAGGAATTTCACTTTTTTTAGCTGTTTCTATGGGGTCCGTAGCGATTGACTTAGGAGATACCTATCGGATCATTTTGAGCAGATTGGGATTTCCTCTTGAGATAGGAGAAGTTTCCAAGTCCACTCTTGCCATTGTATGGAACATGAGATTCCCCCGAGTATTGTTAGGTCTGATAGTAGGGGCTGGTCTTTCTATGTGTGGTAGCGTGATGCAGTCTACAGTGAACAATCCCATCGCAGTGCCTTATGTCTTAGGAATTTCTGCGGGTGCAACTCTAGGGGCAACTTTGAGCATCATTCTTGGTTTAAAATTGGTGATTAGCCTTGGAGCTTTCCTTGGAGCTATTTTGGCAACAGTCGCTGTCCTCATCATTGCCTCTATGCAGGGCAGGATGACAACATCTAGTCTGATCTTATCAGGAACGGTGGTCAATGCTCTCTTTTTGGCTTTTTCAAACTTTATTATCTCAGTTGGCGCTAATGCGGATAGTGTGATGACCATTAAGTTTTGGACCATGGGCTCGCTCGCTGGGACTTCCTGGGCAGACTTGGTCCTGCCAACTATAGTAGTAGGAATAGCCTTTCTATTTTTCTCTACTCAGTATCGTGTTTTCAATGCGATGATGATGGGAGATGAAGCTGCTTTAACTTTGGGAATTCCCTTACGCTTCTATTGGTATCTTTATGTGACCATGGTGGCTGTGCTGACAGCTGTCTTAGTGGCAACTTGTGGGATTATTGGATTTGTTGGACTGATTACTCCTCACTTAGCTCGAGGGTTAGTAGGAACGAATTACAGGAGACTTTTTCCTGTTGCGACCATACTTGGTGCCCTCTTTGTGGTCTGGGCAGATGTACTTTCTCGTGTCATCATTCCAAATGCTGAGCTTCCAATTGGTATTTTCACAGCCTTAGTAGGTGCTCCCTTCTTTATCTACATTGTTGGAGGTAGGCGAAGGGGGGTGAGGGCCTGATATGGACTTGATTTGTCAGGATGTCCACTTTGGACTAGGAGAGAAAAAAATCCTCAAAGGAGTTTCTCTTAAGGTTGAGGGGCATCAATTTCATACGATACTAGGGCCAAATGGAAGTGGAAAAACCAGCCTGCTTAAACTTCTCTATCGTCAGGAAAAGGCGGAGAAAGGCTTGATAAGCTTAGATGGAAAGCCGCTGGAGCATTGGTCACTCAAAGAAACAGCCAAGCAAATGGCAGTTGTAACCCAGTTTAATCAATTGCAGTTTGATTGTACAGTTGAGGAAATCGTCTTGCTGGGAAGAACTCCCCACCTCTCTTTTTTACAGAAGGAAAAGGAAAGGGATTATGCCCTCGTTCAAGATGCTCTCGTCAAGGTGGATATGCTTGAGAAGAAAACTCGTCTCTATTCGTCTCTGTCAGGGGGAGAGAAACAACGAGTCTTATTAGCCCGCGCCTTGGCGCAAGAACCGACTCTCTTGCTCCTGGATGAACCTACCAATCACCTGGATATCAAGTATCAGCTAGACTTGTTGGCCATTGTGAAGAATCTCAATATCAATGTTTTAGCTGTCCTACATGATATTCAACTTGCTTGTCGCTATTCGGATTATCTCTATCTGATGAAAGAGGGAGAAATCCTTTACCAAGGGACTCCAAAAGAGACCATCACCCCTGAGTCATTGCAAACTGTATACGGAGTTCAAAGTCAGGTTACTTGGACCGAGGATCAGCAAGCTATGATTCACTATTTATAAGAATGAAAAGGAAAACAAGATGAAAAAAACACTAAGCATTTTACTCGTAACAGTAGCTACCCTAACCATGGCGGCTTGTGGAAATACTACTACAGAAAAAACTACCACACAGTCTAGCACAGAAACAAGTCAAAAGGCCAGCACAGAGACGACTTATCCGTTAACGGTCAAGACTTATGACGCTAAGGGAAATGAAGTCGAACAAGTCTTTGACAAGGCACCTGAAAAAGTTATCACCAACAATCTTTCAACCACTGAAATCTTATTGGAGTTAGGCTTGAAGGATAAAATTGCTGGCATGCTCAACCCTGATAATGCTGTGACGGACAAATACAAGGATGCGATTGCGACGATTCCTCAAATTGGGGACAAAAAAACAGTCTCACAAGAGACAGTGCTTTCTTATGAACCAGATGCTGTGATGGGTCGAAACATGATGTTTTCTGAAAAATCCATGGGAACAGTTAGCACTTGGAATGAAAACAAAATCCCAGTCTATACACAAAAAGCTTCTCTCTCAACGATTCAGCAAGATTTGGGGAATATTGTAGAAGACGTTAAAAATCTTGGAATGATTTTCAATGTTCAGGACAAGGCCAATGAATACGCAGCCCAATTACAAGCTAAAATTGACGCTGTTAAGAAAGCAAACCCAGCAAGCCAAGGTGAAAAGAAAAAGGCTTTGATTATGGTTGCTTATAATGACGAAACCTTCGGTGCTTACAAGTCTGCTTTGCAAGAGAGCTTGTTGAATCAACTTGGTTATACAAATGTTGCAACGGGAACATCAGGCTTGACCTTGGAAAATCTCGTGTCAATGGATCCTGAGTTGATTATCTATGTGACCAGCGACCGCAATAAAAAATTGGATGCCAACGCAGTAGAGTTGATGAAGGCAAATGAAGTTTTGGAAAACGTTCCTGCAATTAAGAATCAAAAAATCATGACCATTTCCTACGATGAGTTGATGGACTATGGTCCAGCAGTGATTGATTCCCTTGATAAAATCAATGACTTTATCAATAAATAATGAGTTTGATTGGGAAGGGATCCAAGTCAAGGTCAGCCTTCCTTCGACCTATGATCCCAGTCAAACCTATCCAGTTATTCTCTTGAATGATGGAAACTTGGATTTCCTATCATCCCTTTCAGAATCTGTGATTTTAGTGGGCTTGACCTCTAAAAATCGCCTAGACGACTACACTCCCTGGAAGGCTTCTGCTCTGAGAGATGGGGCTCCAGATTTTGGAGGTCAGGCAAATGCCTATCATGGTCATTTATTTGGAGGTCTTTTAGACAAGCTGAAGTCGCTTTATCGCCTGGACAAAAATCGCCTTGCCTATGGAGGTTACTCACTAGGTGGATTGGCTGCTGTATACAGTCTTTTCCATTTTGACAAGGTCTCCTGTATTTTCTCTATCTGTGGTTCCTTTTGGTATCCTGATTTTACGACTTATTGCAGGGAAGAAAAGGTGAAAAATTTAGATTGTTTGCTGTATTTACAGAATGGTCAAACAGAAGGAGCCCATCATACCAATCGCTTGGCTCAAGCACCAGTCTATGCTGAGCAGATTCATACCAGTCTTCAGAAACACTATCCGACTAGTCAGTTTGTCTTTGATCCCTATGGGCATCATGAGCAAGTGGCTGAACGATTCCTAGCCTTTTCCAACTGGTTGGCCCAAAAATGGAAAATCGAATAAAAGAAATATCCCTTGGCAAAAGCCAAGGGATAATTGTATTTTTTAACCAAGAGACTCTCTCTTCTTATCTGGATTCCAGATAAAGCTTGCGATGAAGGTAAAGATAATCGTTAGGATACCAACAATCACAGCAAGGATGAGGGCTGGGATGCGGACTAACCACCAGAGTGGATTTGGTTTTTTATCATTGTGCCATTGCTTGGTTTCTTCGTCCAAACGTTGGAATTCTGCTTGGATACGGTCTGCAACCATTTCGATTCCTTCATCATTCATTTTCTTAATGTCTGAGATATCGATTGGATTTCCAAAGTTCATATCGACACGTTCACGGCTAACCAAGCCCTTCAAGGTCATGGGACCGGTGTAGGTAACAGGCATGATACGGACCTTGGCCATTTTGGCAATCAAGGCAACTCCACCTTTGACATCGTTTGAGTGACGGCTCCCGCTTGGAAACATGATGAGAGAGCGGTCACTTTTTTTAAGGACGTTGATAGGGTATTTGATGGCTGAAGCGCTTGGATTTTCACGGTCAATAGGAAAGGCGCCACACATACGGATCCACCAGCCAAAGATGCGGTTGTTAAACAGCTCTTTTTTGGCCATAAAGATGAATTGTTTTGGTTTGGTCGCAAAAGCCATGTAAACTGGATCCCACCAAGTCCGATGAGGTGCTACTAGGATATAGTTTTCATCTTTACTAGGGATTTTATCAGTATTGTGGTAGTGGGCATTGCCATTGATGGACCACAAGATCAGCATGACTAGTCCACGCAAATAAGTATAGAACATGAGAACTCCTTCAATTGTATTGCTTTTATTATTATACCTTATCAAAAGACTACTGGCAAACTTTTTCAGTTATCAACCAACAGTTTTTGGATGAGATTAGAATTCTTCTAGAAAAAATGATATGATAGAATTCATGGATAAAAATAAGATTATGGGATTAACCCAAAGAGAAGTAAAGGAAAGACAGGCTCAAGGTTTGGTCAATGACTTTACCGCTTCGGCCAGTACCAGTACTTGGCAAATCGTTAAACGAAATGTTTTTACACTTTTTAACGCATTAAACTTTGTTATTGCCCTAGCGCTTGCCTTTGTGCAGGCTTGGAGCAATCTGGTCTTCTTTGCTGTTATTTGCTTTAACGCTTTTTCAGGAATTGTGACCGAGCTACGGGCCAAACACATGGTGGACAAGCTCAACCTCATGACCAAGGAAAAGGTCAAAACCATCCGTGATGGTCAAGAAGTCGCTCTCGATCCTGAAGAATTGGTTCTAGGAGATGTCATTCGTTTGTCTGCTGGAGAGCAGATTCCTAGTGATGCGCGGGTTTTAGAAGGATTTGCGGAAGTCAATGAAGCCATGTTGACGGGTGAGAGTGATTTGGTGCAAAAGGAAGTGGATGCCTTGCTTTTATCAGGAAGTTTCCTAGCCAGTGGGTCAGTTTTGGCTCGTGTCCATCATGTCGGGGCAGAAAACTATGCTTCCAAACTCATGCTGGAAGCCAAGACAGTGAAACCGATCAACTCCCGTATCATGAAATCGCTGGACAAGCTAGCTGGTTTTACTGGGAAGATTATCATTCCCTTTGGTCTAGCTCTCCTGCTAGAAGCCTTGATGTTAAAAGGCTTGCCCCTCAAGTCATCCGTTGTAAATTCGTCAACAGCCCTTTTGGGAATGTTGCCCAAGGGAATCGCCCTTTTGACCATTACTTCGCTCTTGACTGCGGTGATCAAGCTGGGCTTGAAAAAGGTCTTGGTGCAGGAGATGTACTCTGTTGAGACCTTGGCGCGCGTGGATATGCTCTGTCTGGACAAGACGGGAACCATCACCCAAGGAAAGATGCAGGTGGAGGCAGTTCTTCCGCTGACGGAAACTTATGGTGAAGAGACTATTGCAAGCATTCTGACCAGCTATATGGCCCATAGTGAGGATAAAAATCCTACAGCTCAAGCCATTCGCCAGCGTTTCCAAGGACAGGTAGCTTATCCCATGCTTTCCAATCTTCCTTTCTCTAGCGACCGCAAGTGGGGAGCTATGGAGTTGGGAGGGCTAGGGACAGTTTTCTTAGGTGCACCTGAGATGTTGCTGGAAAATGAAGTCCCTGAAGCTAGAGAGGCCTTGGAGCGAGGTTCTCGTGTCTTGGTCTTGGCTCTCAGTCACGAAAAACTAGACCACCACAAGCCACAAAAACCATCTGATATTCAGGCTTTGGCCTTGCTGGAGATTTTGGACCCCATTCGAGAAGGAGCAGCTGAGACACTAGACTACCTCCGTTCCCAGGAAGTGGGACTCAAGATTATCTCTGGGGACAATCCAGTTACGGTTTCCAGCATTGCCCAGAAGGCTGGCTTTGCAGACTATCAAAGCTATGTAGACTGTTCAAAAATCACGGATGAGGAATTGATTGCCATGGCTGAAGAAACAGCTATTTTCGGACGTGTTTCCCCTCATCAAAAGAAACTCATCATCCAAACGCTGAAAAAAGTAGGGCATACAACAGCAATGACAGGGGACGGAGTCAATGATATCCTGGCCCTTCGTGAGGCGGATTGTTCTATCGTGATGGCTGAAGGAGATCCGGCGACGCGTCAGATTGCTAATCTGGTTCTCTTGAACTCAGACTTTAATGATGTTCCTGAGATTCTCTTTGAAGGCCGTCGCGTGGTCAATAACATCGCTCATATCGCACCGATTTTCTTGATTAAGACCATCTATTCCTTCCTGTTAGCGGTGATTTGTATCGCCAGTGTTCTTCTGGGACGGTCTGAGTGGATTTTGATTTTTCCTTTCATTCCGATTCAGATTACCATGATTGACCAGTTCGTGGAAGGTTTCCCGCCATTCGTTCTGACCTTTGAGCGAAATATCAAGCCTGTTGAGCCAAACTTTCTCAGAAGATCTATGCTTCGTGCTCTACCAAGTGCACTTATGGTTGTGTTCAGCGTTCTTTTTGTGAAAATATTTGGAGCGAGTCAAGGTTGGTCTGAGTTAGAAATGTCAACTCTCCTCTATTATCTCCTTGGGTCTATCGGTTTCTTATCCGTATTTAGAGCCTGCATGCCATTTACCCTCTGGCGTGTTCTCTTGATTGTTTGGTCAGTAGGAGGCTTCCTGACTACAGCTCTCTTCCCAAGAATCCAAAAACTGCTTGAAATTTCGACATTAACAGGACAAACATTGCCTGTTTATGGGGCCATGATGCTGGTATTTACGGTGATTTTCATTCTAACCAGTCGTTACCAAGCCAGAAAATAAAGAAAGACTGCAATCTGTGGATTGCGGTCTTTTTAGGTGCAAGATTGCTAGCTGAAATGTGGTATAATAAGAGGTAATAGAGTTTTGGAAAGTGAGAGAAGATGATTTCAAAGAGATTAGAATTGGTGGCGTCCTTTGTGCCCCAAGGTGCTGTGTTACTTGATGTGGGGAGTGACCATGCTTATCTACCTATCGAGTTGGTCGAAAGAGGCCAAATTAAAAGTGCCATTGCAGGTGAGGTTGTGGAAGGACCCTATCAGTCTGCGGTCAAAAATGTTGAGGCTCACGGCCTAAATGAGAAAATCCAAGTCCGTTTAGCCAATGGCTTGGCAGCCTTTGAAGAGACTGACCAAGTGTCAGTCATCACCATTGCAGGTATGGGTGGTCGTTTGATTGCTACCATATTGCAAGAAGGTTTGGAAAAGCTGGCTAATGTAGAGCGTTTAATCCTCCAGCCCAATAATCGTGAAGACGACTTGCGTATCTGGTTGCAAGATAACGATTTTCAGATTGTGGCAGAAAGCATCCTAGAAGAAGCTGGCAAGTTTTATGAAATTCTAGTGGTGGAAGCTGGAGAGATGTACTTATCAGCAAGTGATGTTCGCTTTGGACCTTTCTTGTCCAAGGAAGTCAGCACAGTTTTCGTTCAAAAGTGGCAAAAAGAAGCTGCTAAGTTAGAGGTTGCTCTTGACCAAATCCCAGAAAAAAATCTGGAGGAACGTCAAGTTCTAGCTCATAAAATTCAAGCCATCAAGGAGGTGCTCCATGTTAGCAAGTGAAGTGATTAAACGTTATGAAGATTTTTGTCCTCAGGAATTTTCTATGGAGGGAGACAGTCGTGGCCTGCAAATCGGTACTTTAGACAAGGATATCCAAAGGGTCATGGTTGCTCTCGATATTCGTGAAGAAACGGTGGCTGAAGCTATTGAAAAGAGTGTGGATTTGATTATCGTCAAGCACGCGCCAATTTTCCGTCCCATCAAGGACTTGGTAGCCAGCCGTCCACAAAATCAGATTTACATTGATCTCATCAAGCATGACATCGCAGTTTATGTCAGCCATACCAACATTGACATCGTTGCAAATGGTCTCAATGACTGGTTCTGCCAGATGCTAGGCATTGAGGAGACGACTTATCTGCAGGAAACAGGCCCAGAACGTGGGATTGGGCGTATTGGTGACATTCAACCACAGACTTTTGGAGCATTTGCTCAGCATGTCAAGCAAGTCTTTGGTCTTGATAGCCTTCGCATGGTGCATTATCAAGAGAGTGATTTGAAGAAGGAAATTTCAAGAGTTGCCATTTGCGGTGGTAGTGGTCAGTCTTTCTATCCTGATGCTTTGGCAAAGGGGGCGGATGTCTATATTACTGGTGACATCTACTACCATACAGCACAGGATATGCTGTCTGATGGCCTGATGGCATTGGATCCAGGACATTATATCGAAGTGCTTTTTGTGGAACAAATCGCTGACCTCCTTAATCAATGGAAGGCAGAAAAGGATTGGACCATTGATATCATACCTAGTCAAGCATCGACCAATCCTTTCCACCATATCTAATTAGGAAGTGAAGACAATGAAAAAAGTTGCTATTATTGGAGCAGGGATTGTAGGGGCAACTGCTGCCTACTACCTCTCCAAAGAAGCAGATTTAGAGGTGACCGTTTTTGACCATGGACAGGGTCAGGCAACCAAGGCAGCGGCGGGAATTATCAGTCCTTGGTTTTCAAAACGCCGCAATAAAGCTTGGTACAAGATGGCGCGCTTGGGAGCGGACTTTTATGTGGGTTTGTTGGCTGATTTAGAAAAGTCTGGTCAGAAAATCGACTTTTACCAGCGTTCGGGAGTTTTCCTCTTTAAAAAGGACGAATCCAAGCTAGAAGAACTCTATCAACTAGCCCTTCAGCGCAGAGAAGAGTCTCCCTTGATGGGCCAGTTAGCTATTCTGGATAAAGCATCTGCCGATGAGTTGTTCTCTGGTCTGCAAGGATTTGACCACTTGCTCTATGCTTCTGGTGGGGCGAGAGTAGATGGCCACCTCTTAGTGACTCGTTTGCTAGAAGCCAGTCAGGTCAAGTTGGTCAAAGAAAAAGTGAGTCTGATACCTTTAGCATCCGGCTATCAGATTGGCGAAGAGGTGTTTGAACGGGTTATTTTGGCGACAGGAGCTTGGTTGGGGGACATTTTGGAGCCTTTAGGATATGAGGTAGATGTTCGTCCCCAAAAGGGGCAACTCCGAGATTATCAACTCTCCGAAGATCTAGAATCATACCCTGTTGTCATGCCAGAAGGGGAGTGGGATTTGATTCCTTTTGCAGGTGGGAAATTGTCCTTAGGCGCTACTCATGAAAATGACATGGGATTTGATTTGACGGTAGATGAAACCTTGCTCCAACAAATGGAGGATGCGGCCTTGCCTCACTATCCAGCCTTAGCTAAAGCGACTTCCAGAGCTGAGCGTGTGGGAATCCGTGCCTATACTCGTGATTTCTCACCTTTCTTTGGGCAAGTACCTGGTTTAGCAGGTGTCTATGCGGCTAGTGGTCTAGGTTCATCAGGCCTCACAACCGGCCCTATCATTGGTTATCATTTAGCTCAACTGATCCAAGACAAGGAATTGACTCTGGACCCAGTAAACTATCCAATTGAAAACTATGTCAAACGAGTAAAAAGCGAATAATACTCAATGAAAATCAAAGAGCAAACTAGGAAGCTAGCCGCAGGCTGCTCAAAGCACGGCTTTGAGGTTGTAGATAGAACTGACGAAGTCAGCTCAAAACACTGTTTTGAGGTTGTGGATCGAACTGATGAAGCCAGTAACCATACCAATCCACGGCAAGGTGAAGCTGACGTTGTTTGAAGAGATTTTCGAAGAGTATAAGCATTTTACTGAAATTTTAGTCTCCACTCTAGGATGGCAAATGACATTCCCTATCAAAAATGGTAAAATAAGAAAAAATAATTCGAGAATCGAGGAAAAAAGATGCAAGAAAAAATTTTGGTAACAGGTGGAGCAGGTTTTATCGGAACCCACACTGTTATTGAGTTGATCCAAGCAGGTCATCAAGTGGTTGTAGTGGATAATCTTGTCAATAGCAATCGTAAAAGTATAGAAGTTGTTGAGAGAATTACAGGGGTTGAAGTGCCTTTCTATGAGGCGGATATCCGTGATACAGATACTCTCAGAGATATTTTCAAGCAGGAAGAACCGACTGGTGTCATTCACTTTGCGGGCTTGAAGGCTGTTGGCGAATCAACCCGTATCCCTCTTGCCTACTATGACAACAATATCGCTGGAACTCTTAGTCTTTTAAAAGTTATGGAAGAAGCAAACTGTAAGAATATCATCTTCAGTTCTTCTGCGACAGTATATGGAGATCCTCACACGGTTCCAATCTTAGAAGATTTCCCACTTTCAGTGACCAATCCGTACGGTCGTACCAAACTCATGCTAGAAGAAATCTTGACCGATATCTACAAAGCAGACTCAGAATGGAATGTGGTCTTGCTTCGTTACTTTAATCCAATTGGAGCACATGAGAGTGGAGATTTAGGAGAAAATCCAAACGGTATTCCAAACAATCTCTTACCATATGTGACTCAGGTAGCTGTTGGAAAATTAGAGCAAGTGCAAGTCTTCGGAGACGATTACGATACGGAAGATGGCACTGGTGTTCGTGACTATATCCACGTTGTTGACTTGGCTAAAGGTCACGTTGCAGCTCTTCAAAAAATCCAAAAGGGGTCTGGCCTTAACATTTATAACCTTGGAACAGGCAAGGGCTACTCTGTTCTTGAAATTATTCAAAATATGGAAAAAGCAGTGGGACGTCCTATTCCTTACCGCATCGTAGAACGCCGCCCAGGAGACATCGCTGCCTGCTATTCAGATCCTGCAAAAGCCAAAGCAGAACTCGGCTGGGAAGCAGAATTTGATATCACGAAAATGTGTGAAGACGCATGGCGTTGGCAAAGTAAGCATCCAAACGGATTTGAAGACTAAGATAATGATTTCAATCATTGTCCCCTGTTTAAATGAAGAGGAAGTACTTCCTCTTTTTTATCAGTCTGTTGAAGATTTGCTTCCTAACCTGGGAGCAGAGGTCGAGTATGTCTTTATAGACGATGGCTCAAGCGATGGGACCTTAGCTCTTTTGAAGGCTTATCGGGAGCAAAATCCTGCGGTGCATTATATCTCTTTCTCGAGAAATTTTGGGAAGGAGGCAGCTCTGTACGCAGGTTTACAGTATGCGACTGGGGACCTGGTGGTCGTGATGGATGCAGACCTCCAGGATCCTCCTAGCATGCTACTTGAGATGAAAGCCTTACTAGACCAGAATGCTGACTTGGACTGTGTTGGGACACGGAGAACCAGTCGGGAGGGAGAACCCCTATTTCGCAGTTTCTGTGCTGATCTTTTTTATCGCCTCATGCAAAAAATCAGCCCAGTAGCTCTGCCCTCAGGCGTCCGTGATTTCCGGATGATGAGAAGGTCTGTGGTAGATGCTATTTTAACCCTGACTGAATCCAATCGTTTTTCTAAGGGACTCTTTGCCTGGGTGGGCTTTAAAACGCACTATCTTGATTATCCAAACGTTGAACGACAGGCTGGCAAGACCAGTTGGAGTTTTAGGCAACTCTTTTTCTACTCGATTGAAGGGATTCTCAACTTTTCAGATTTTCCCTTGAGTATAGCCTTTGTAGCGGGACTTCTATCTTGTTTTATTTCTTTTGTGATGACTGTTTTTGTGGTGTTTCGGACCCTTATCTTGGGAAATCCGACATCTGGCTGGACCTCTCTGATGGCTGTCATTCTCTTTCTTGGAGGGATTCAACTCCTGACCATTGGGATTCTGGGCAAGTATATCAGTAAGATTTATTTAGAGACCAAAAAAAGACCACTCTACCTCATCAAAGAAAAAAGTGATCTTTCTATTGTTGAAGGAAAAAATAACCGGAAAAGACTATAATTTTACCTAGAAATATGCTAAACTAGTAGGTGAAGGGATTAAAGTGATAAAGAGAATCTACAAAATCAATCTCCCTTTTAAACTATGATGGATCTTTTAGAAGTGCACGTGTAGGACAATTTTTGATGGCCTCTAGAACATCGCTGCTCTCAGCGATTTCTCTTTGCAATTCAACTGGATCATCGCAAAATCGAACGATTCCATTATCATGGTAATCAAAGAGTTCAGAATAGGTTTGGCAAAGCCCGCAGGCAATGCACCGTTCAGGTATAAGTGTGAGTTTCATATTTATATTGTAATAAGAAAGTTTAAAAAATACAAGGAGTAAGGTATGGCAAAGGAACCATGGCAAGAAGATATCTATGAAAATAGTGAGGAAGAATCAAGGTCAGAGCGTCGTCGCCGTAAACAAAAAGGAAAAGGGGCTGTTGCCAATCGTGTCTTAACAGTTCTAGCTAGCCTCTTCTTTGTGATTGTTGTAGCGATGGTAGTTGTATTGATTTACTTATCAACCGGAGGAAGCAATCGTACTTCATCTTTGAAGGACTTCTATGATACATCGTCTTCTTCTACAAGTTCAAGTTCTAAAGTAGAAGCATCGTCATCTTCAAGTAGCAAGGTAGAAGAAACATCTTCTTCTGAAACAACTCCTTCAGAGAGCAGTTCAGAAGAACACACAGAAGGAGAGGGAACAATCACAGTGCATCCTGGAGAGGGTGAGGCAGCTCTTGCTCAACGTGCAGGGATTTCCATTGCCCAGCTAGAAGCCCTAAATCCTTCTCACATGTCATCTGGATCTTGGTTTGCCAACCCAGGTGATGTGATCAAGACAAGATAGGAGTCGGTCATGAAGACAATTCAAATTGCTATCGATGGTCCAGCTTCGAGTGGTAAGAGTACGGTCGCAAAGATTGTCGCTAAAGATTTTGGTTACACTTATCTCGATACAGGTGCTATGTATCGTGCTGCGACTTATATAGCGCTCAAGCACCAGTTGGATGCGGGAAATGTAGACCAACTTCTTGAGCTTCTTAACCAACACCCCATTAGTTTTGGTCGTTCAGAAACAGGTGAGCAACTTGTTTTTGTGGGGGATGTTGAGATTACGCATCCGATTCGTGAAAATGAAGTGACCAACAAGGTTTCAAGCATTGCTGCAATTCCTGAGGTGCGTGAGAAGTTGGTTTCGCTACAGCAAGAGATCGCTCAGCAAGGTGGTATCGTCATGGATGGACGTGATATCGGGACGGTTGTTTTACCACAAGCTGAACTCAAGATTTTCCTAGTGGCTTCTGTTGAAGAAAGAGCAGAGCGTCGTTACAAGGAAAATATTGCTAAAGGGATTGAAACTGACTTGGAAACTTTGAAAGAGGAAATTGCGGCACGTGACTACAAAGATAGTCATCGTGAAACCTCGCCTCTCAAACAGGCTGAGGATGCAGTTTACCTCGACACAACTGGACTAAGTATCCAAGAAGTGGTCGAAAAAATTGAATCAGAAGCAAAAAAATATATGTCCTAGGGACGAGAGGAGCAGGCTAGATGATGCCTGCTCCTTTTCTCTCTTTTGTGCGCGTTTCAAAACAGTCTTTTTGGGAGAATTTTGATAAAATAGTAATATCAATAAAAAGGACGGAAGCATGACAAAGAAAATCATAGCCATTTGGGCCCAGGATGAAAAAGGTGTGATTGGGAAGGAAAATCGTCTCCCTTGGCATTTGCCGGCAGAGTTGCAACATTTTAAGGAAACAACTTTAAATCATGCTATACTGATGGGGCGAGTGACCTTTGATGGCATGGGACGTCGTCTGCTTCCAAAACGGCAAACCCTGATTTTAACGCGCAATAGCGAAGAAGTCATAGATGGGGCGCTCGTATTTCAAGATGTGGAGTCTGTTTTAGCGTGGTATCAGAGTCAGGAAAAAAATCTCTATATCATTGGCGGAAAGCAGATTTTTCAGGCTTTTGAGCCTTATTTAGATGAAATCATCGTGACACAGATTCATGCTCAGGTGGAGGGAGATACCTATTTTCCTGAGGAGTTTGACTTGTCTCGTTTTGAGACAGTCGCAAGCAAATCTTACACCCGAGATGAGAAAAATGACTATGATTTTACCATCGAATACCGAGATAGAAAGGAAGTCTAATGGAGCGCAGTATATTTGGATTTTTCACAGCTTTTTTGTGTGTAATCTGTATTTTGACTGGAGCACAGGCTTTTCGTAAGAAGCGCTATGGACTGTCTGCCTTACTCTGGCTGAATGCTTTTACCAATCTGGTAAACAGTATTCATGCTTTTTACATGAACTTATTTTAGATAGAATGATAAATTAGAATGGAAGGAAATCATGCCTACAAATAGGAAAAATGATATGATGGTTTATTGCTCATTTTGTGGCAAAAGCCAAGAAGAAGTAAAGAAAATAATCGCTGGGAACAACGCTTTTATCTGTAATGAATGTGTGGAGTTGGCCCAGGAAATCATTCGGGAGGAGTTGGCCGAAGAAGTTTTGACAGACTTGTCTGAAGTGCCAAAACCAATCGAGCTCCTCAATATCTTGAACCACTATGTGATTGGTCAGGATCGTGCCAAACGTGCCTTGGCAGTGGCTGTATACAATCACTATAAACGCATCAATTTCCACGATACGCGTGAAGAGTCAGAAGATGTGGATTTGCAGAAGTCAAACATCTTGATGATTGGCCCAACTGGTTCTGGGAAAACTTTCTTGGCCCAGACTTTGGCTAAGAGCTTGAATGTGCCTTTTGCCATTGCAGATGCGACAGCTCTGACTGAGGCTGGTTATGTGGGTGAGGACGTTGAGAATATCCTCCTCAAACTCTTACAGGCTGCTGACTTTAACATCGAACGTGCAGAACGTGGGATTATCTACGTGGATGAAATTGACAAAATTGCCAAGAAGAGCGAGAATGTGTCTATCACACGTGACGTTTCTGGTGAAGGAGTGCAACAAGCCCTTCTCAAGATTATCGAGGGAACCGTTGCTAGCGTGCCACCTCAAGGTGGACGCAAACATCCACAACAAGAGATGATTCAGGTGGATACTAAAAACATCCTCTTCATCGTGGGTGGTGCTTTTGATGGCATCGAAGAAATCGTCAAACAACGTCTGGGAGAAAAAGTCATTGGTTTTGGCCAAAATAACAAGGCGATTGACGAAAACAGCTCTTACATGCAAGAAATCATCGCAGAAGACATTCAAAAATTCGGTATTATCCCTGAGTTGATTGGGCGCTTGCCTGTCTTTGCTGCTCTTGAGCAATTGACGGTCGATGACTTGGTTCGCATCTTGAAAGAGCCAAGAAATGCCTTGGTCAAACAATACCAAACCTTGCTTTCTTATGATGACGTTGAATTGGAATTTGACGACGAAGCTCTTCAAGAAATTGCCACTAAAGCCATCGAACGTAAGACTGGTGCGCGTGGTCTTCGCTCCATCATCGAAGAAACCATGCTAGATGTTATGTTTGAAGTACCGAGTCAGGAAAATGTGAAATTGGTCCGCATCACAAAAGAAGCTGTTGACGGAACGGATAAACCAATCCTAGAAACAGCCTAGAGGTGACTATGGAAATCAATATACACAATGCCGAAATCTTGCTCAGCGCGGCCAATAAGTCTCATTATCCGCAGGATGACCTGCCAGAGATTGCCCTTGCAGGGCGTTCAAATGTTGGCAAATCTAGCTTTATCAACACCATGTTGAACCGCAAGAATCTGGCCCGTACATCAGGGAAACCTGGGAAAACCCAGTTACTCAACTTCTTCAATATTGATGACAAGATGCGCTTTGTGGATGTACCAGGTTATGGCTATGCCCGCGTTTCCAAAAAGGAACGTGAAAAGTGGGGGCGCATGATTGAGGAGTACCTAACGACTCGGGAAAACCTCCGTGCGGTGGTCAGTCTGGTGGACCTCCGCCATGACCCATCAGCAGATGATGTGCAGATGTACGAATTTCTCAAGTATTATGAGATTCCGGTTATCATCGTTGCGACCAAGGCGGACAAGATTCCTCGTGGTAAGTGGAATAAGCACGAATCAGCAATCAAAAAGAAATTAAACTTTGACCCAAGTGACGACTTCATCCTCTTTTCATCTGTCAGCAAGGCAGGGATGGATCAGGCTTGGGATGCAATATTAGAAAAATTGTGAGGGAAAGAAATGGCAAAAACAATTCATACAGACAAAGCTCCAAAGGCTATCGGACCATATGTTCAAGGAAAAATCGTTGGCAATCTTTTGTTTGCGAGCGGTCAAGTTCCTCTTTCACCTGAAACTGGGGAAATTGTAGGAGAGACTATCCAAGAACAGACCGAACAAGTTTTGAAAAATATCGGTGCTATTTTGGCTGAAGCAGGGACAGACTTTGACCATGTTGTCAAAACAACTTGCTTCTTGAGCGATATGAATGACTTTGTTCCTTTTAACGAGGTTTACCAGACTGCCTTTAAAGAGGAGTTCCCAGCTCGTTCAGCTGTAGAGGTTGCACGTCTTCCTCGTGATGTAAAAGTCGAAATTGAAGTGATCGCAGAGATTGGATAAGCTAGTTGAAGTTTGGCTCTGCCAAACTTTTTTTGATATAAGGAGAGATAGATGACAAAGAAACAACTTCACCTGGTAATTGTGACAGGGATGAGTGGCGCAGGGAAAACGGTAGCCATTCAGTCCTTCGAGGATTTGGGATATTTCACGATTGACAATATGCCACCAGCCCTCTTGCCAAAGTTTTTGCAGTTGGTAGAGACCAAGGATGATGACCACAAACTGGCCTTGGTTGTGGACATGCGGAGCCGTTCCTTCTTTTCGGAGATTCAGGCAGTTTTGGATGAATTGGAAAACCAGGATGATTTGGATTTCAAAATTCTCTTTTTAGACGCAGCAGATAAGGAATTGGTGGCACGCTATAAGGAAACTAGAAGAAGTCACCCTCTAGCAGCAGATGGTCGGATTTTAGATGGCATCAAGCTGGAACGTGAACTCTTGGCACCTTTGAAAAACATGAGCCAAAATGTGGTGGATACGACCGAACTCACTCCTCGTGAATTGCGTAAAACTATTGCAGAGCAATTTTCAGACCAAGAACAAACCCAGTCTTTCCGTATCGAGGTCATGTCTTTTGGATTCAAGTATGGTATCCCTATTGATGCAGACTTGGTCTTTGATGTCCGTTTCTTGCCAAATCCCTATTATCTACCTGAACTCCGTAATCAGACAGGTGAGGATCAAGCAGTTTATGACTATGTGATGAATCATGAAGAGTCTGAAAGTTTCTATCAGCACTTACTCGCCTTGATTGAACCCATTTTGCCAAGTTACAAAAAAGAAGGCAAGTCCGTCTTGACCATTGCAGTAGGATGTACAGGTGGGCAGCACCGTAGTGTTGCCTTTGCCAAACGAATCGCAGAGGATCTTGCTAAAAATTGGCCTGTCAATGAAAGCCATCGTGACAAAGACAGAAGAAAGGAAACGGTAAACCGTTCATGAGAAAACCAAGGATAACGGTGATTGGTGGAGGAACGGGTATCCCCGTCATTTTGAAAAGTTTGCGAGAAAAGGATGTTGATATCGCAGCCATCGTAACGGTAGCTGATGATGGTGGATCTTCTGGTGAACTAAGAAAGAATATCCAACAGCTGACACCACCAGGTGATCTTCGTAATGTTCTGGTGGCTATGTCGGATATGCCTAAGTTTTATGAGAAGGTTTTTCAGTACCGTTTTTCAGAAGACGCTGGTGCTTTTGCGGGTCATCCTCTAGGAAATATCATTATAGCAGGGCTTTCTGAAATGCAAGGGTCCACTTATAATGCTATGCAGCTGCTAAGTCTCTTTTTCCACACAACAGGAAAAATTTATCCATCAAGCGATCAGCCTTTGACACTGCATGCAGTCTTTAAAGACGGTTCTGAGGTGGCAGGTGAGAGCCACATTGCTGATCATCCAGGCATGATCGACCATGTCTATGTGACCAATACCTTGGATGATGAAACACCCCAAGCCAGCCGTCGAGTAGTCAATACTATTCTCGAGAGTGACATGATCGTCTTGGGGCCTGGTTCCCTCTTTACATCGATTTTGCCCAATATTGTCATTGAGGAGATCGGGCAGGCTCTCTTGGAGACCAAGGCGGAGATAGCCTATGTCTGCAATATCATGACTCAGCGTGGGGAAACAGAGCACTTTTCAGACAGTGACCACGTGGAAGTCCTCCATCGCCATCTAGGTCGGCCTTTTATTGATACAGTCTTGGTCAATATTGAGAAGGTTCCTAGAGAATACATGGATACCAACCGTTTCGATGAATATTTGGTTCAGGTAGAGCATGACTTTGCTGGTCTTTGCAAGCAGGTTCCTCGTGTGATTTCATCCAACTTCCTTCGTTTGGAAAATGGAGGTGCCTTCCATGATGGCGATTTGATTGTAGATGAATTGATGCGCATTATACAGGTGAGAAAATGAGTTTTACAGTCGCAGTAAAAGAGGAAATTCTTGGTCAACACCATCTCAGCCGTCATGAATTGTCTGCCATTATCAAGATGTCTGGCAGTATCGGTCTCTCGACTTCAGGCTTGACCTTGTCAGTTGTAACTGAAAATGCTAAGTTAGCTCGGCACCTTTATGAGTCCTTTCTCCATTTTTATGAGATTAAGTCTGAGATTCGACACCATCAGAGAAGCAATCTTCGTAAGAATCGTGTCTATACGGTCTATACAGATGAGAGGGTGCAGGAGCTTTTAGCTGATTTGCGACTTGCGGATTCCTTCTTTGGTTTGGAGACGGGTATTGATCCCGATATCTTAGCAGATGAAGAAGCTGGTCGTGCTTACTTATGTGGGGCCTTTCTGGCAAATGGTAGCATCCGAGATCCTGAGTCTGGCAAGTACCAGTTGGAGATTAGTTCTGTTTATCTGGACCATGCCCAAGGATTGGCCTCTCTCCTTCAGCAGTTTTTATTGGACGCCAAGGTTATTGAACGCAAGAAAGGTGCAGTTACCTATCTCCAGCGGGCAGAAGACATCATGGATTTCTTGATCGTGATTGGGGCCATGCAGGCGCGTGATAATTTTGAGCGTGTCAAGATTTTGCGTGAAACTCGTAACGATCTCAATCGAGCCAATAACGCTGAAACAGCCAATATCGCTCGGACGGTTTCTGCCAGTATGAAGACCATTAATAATATCAGTAAAATCAAAGATAGAATGGGTTTGGAAAATTTACCTGTGGATTTGCAAGAGGTGGCTCAGTTGCGAATCCAGCATCCAGACTACTCTATCCAGCAGTTGGCAGATAGCCTGAGCAATCCCCTAACCAAAAGTGGCGTCAACCACAGACTCCGAAAAATAAACAAGATTGCAGATGAACTATAAAACCACGGATTGTTCAATCCGTGGTTCTTTGGTTCTTTTCTTATAAACTTGTTGAGTGTTTTGGTTGCACTTTTTGGTCAGGGTCGATGTAGTTAATGGCATTGTTAACAGCTGTTGGAGCTTCCCCTAGTCCTGTCGCAATCAAATCAATTTTTCCTTCATAGTAGCAGCAGTCGCCGATAGCATAGATACCTGCTTGGCTAGATTCTTGCTTGCTATTGACGATAATCTTGTGACGGTTGAGGTCTAGACCCCAATTTTTAAGATTTCCGACAGATGATTTAAAACCATAGTTGACAAAGAGATGGTCTACTTCGATAGTTTCGGCTTCATCTGATTTGACTTTGGTGATTTCTAGTTTGTCGAGTGTTTTTCCATCTCCGAGAAGTTGGCTAGGGACGAACGGTGTTTTAATGGTTACAGACGATTCTTGCAGGGCTTGCACACTATGTTCCAAGGCGCGGAAATTATCTCTGCGGTGAACGAGAGTAGTTGGCGCAATTTTTTCAAAAGCTAGAGCCCAGTCCACAGCTGAGTCTCCCCCACCAAGGATGGTTACTTTCTTGCCAGCGTATTGTTGGATATTAGAAACGTGGTAGTGGATATTTTCATAGTTTTCGACGCCATCTAGTTCGAGCGGACGCGGTTTAAAGGCGCCACCACCCATGGCAATGATAACTGTTTTAGTCAAGTGGCTACCTTTAGAGGTTGTAATGGCAAAGCCTTCTTCTTGTTTTTCAATCTCAAGAACTGTTTCATTGAGATGAATAGGAGTATCAAAGCCGTTTAGCTGTTCAATCAAGCGATTGGTCAACTCTTCTCCGGTTAAGTTTGGAAAACCTGGAACATCAAGGATTTGCTTTTCAGGGTAGAGGATGGCTGGTTGACCACCGAGCTGGGGAAGAGAGTCGATGATTTGGACTTTGGCTTGGCGTAGGTGGGCGTAAAAGGCAGCAAAGAGCCCGACAGGACCGCCACCTACAATGGTAATATCATAGAGTTGAGACATGATTTCTCCTTTGTTTTTTCTAGTCAGTTTATTTTATCATATTTTTGCTTAATTTAAAATGAGGTGTGATAGGGAAAAAATGGGCAAAAAATGGTATAATAATGAGTAAAGTGTTTTGACGGGGAGGAGGCCAAGGATGAATTTTCAACAATTATCCAATTTACAATACTGGACGAGTTTGTTTTCAAGTCCTTGGAGTATAGTCACCAATCTGATTGATATTCTCATTGTGACTTATATTTTATATCATTTTACTAAAGCTATTGCAGGCACCAAGATTATGATATTGGTCCGTGGAGTCTTAGTTTTTATTCTAGCCCAGATTCTTTCCAATATGATTGGTTTAACAACTATTTCCTGGTTGATCAATCAGATCATCACCTACGGGGTGATTGCAGCGGTGGTTATCTTTTCACCAGAGATTCGGACTGGTTTGGAGCGATTGGGTCGGGCTACTGATTTCTTTTCCAATGCCCCTATCAGTGCGGAAGAGCAAATGGTTCGTGCATTTGTGAAATCAGTTGAATACATGAGTCCTCGTAAGATTGGGGCGCTTGTAGTGGTTCAGCGAGTAAGAACCTTGCAGGAATACATCTCGACAGGGATTCCTTTAGATGCTAAAATTTCGGCTGAATTGCTTATCAATATTTTTATTCCCAATACTCCCTTGCATGATGGTGCTGTCATTATCAAGGAAGACCGGATTGCCGTCACTTCAGCCTATCTACCCCTGACCGAAGATACCGGGATTTCCAAGGAGTTTGGAACGCGTCACAGGGCGGCGATTGGTTTGTCGGAAGTGTCAGATGCTCTTACCTTTGTGGTTTCGGAAGAAACGGGTGGAATCTCAATCACCTATAATGGAGTCTTTAAGCATGATTTGACCTTGGAAGAGTTTGAATCGGAGTTAAGAAGAATCTTACTTCCAAAATCAGAGAAAAAGCAAGGTCTGAAAGAGCGCTTGCTAGGAGGATTGAAACATGAGAAAAAATAGTCTATACATCATTTCTTCCTTCTTTTTCGCCTGCATTCTCTTTATCTATGCAACATTGACAAACTATCAGAATAGCAACAGTGCCAGACAGGTGCGGACGGAGACTTATACAAACACAGTTCTTAATGTCCCAATTGATATTCAGTATGACAGTGATCAGTATTTTATCAGTGGTTTTACATCTGAGGTGACGGTCTTTCTAACAGGCTCAAACAGAGTTGCTTTAGCGAGTGAGATGCAGGAAAGTACCCGCAAATTTAAGGTGACGGCTGATCTTTCTGATGCTAGTGTAGGAACCATCGAAGTTCCTCTGACTATTGAAAATCTTCCGAGCGGTTTGACGGCTGTTGCGACACCGCAAAAGATAACAGTGAAGGTCGGTAAAAAAGCAAAACGAGACAATGTCATTGTTGTGCCGGAGATTGATCCTAGTCAGATTGATTCTCGCGTGAAAATCGATACCGTTACTGTATCAGATGAAAAAGTAACGGTTATTAGTGATGAGGAAACCCTCTCCAAAGTAGATCGTGTCATTGCCATCTTACCGACGAGTGAACGGATAACTAGAAACTACTCGTCCTCTGTTCCTCTACAAGCAGTCGATAAAAATGGAAATGTCTTACCAAGCGTCATTATGCCGTTTGACACAACTATGAAAATTACAACAAAAACAGCAACGTCTAGTTCAAGTAACTCGTCAACAAGTTCCTCAGAAGGCAGTTCGTCTTCAACGAGTTCAGAAACAAAATCAGATTCGTCTAAACAATAATAAATAATAGAAAAGGATGATAAATAAAATGGGTAAATATTTTGGGACCGATGGAGTCCGTGGAGAAGCAAACGTAGAACTGACACCAGAATTGGCCTTTAAACTGGGACGTTTTGGTGGATATGTTCTTAGCCAACACGAAACAGAAGCCCCTAAAGTCTTTGTAGGACGTGATACACGTATCTCAGGAGAAATGTTAGAATCAGCCTTGGTGGCAGGTCTTCTCTCTGTAGGGATTCACGTCTACAAACTTGGTGTCCTTGCAACACCAGCAGTAGCTTACTTAGTCAAAACCGAGGGAGCCAGTGCAGGTGTCATGATTTCCGCTAGCCACAACCCAGCCCTTGATAATGGAATTAAGTTCTTTGGTGGGGATGGTTTCAAACTTGATGATGAAAAAGAAGCTGAAATCGAAGCCCTGCTAGATGCTACCGAAGATACTCTTCCTCGTCCAAGTGCAGAAGGTTTAGGAACCTTGGTGGACTATCCAGAAGGTTTGCGTAAGTATGAAGGCTACCTTGTTTCAACTGGAACGCCTCTTGAGGGAATGAAAGTGACTTTGGACACAGCGAACGGTGCAGCGTCTACAAGTGCTCGTCAGATTTTCGCTGATCTTGGTGCTCAGTTGACAGTTATCGGTGAGACACCAGATGGTCTTAATATCAACTTGAATGTGGGTTCTACACACCCAGAAGCTCTTCAAAAAGTGGTCAAAGAAAGCCAATCAGCTATCGGTTTGGCCTTTGACGGAGACAGTGACCGTTTGATTGCTGTTGATGAAAATGGCGACATCGTTGATGGTGATAAGATTATGTATATTATCGGGAAATACCTTTCTGAAAAAGGCCAGTTAGCTCAAAACACCATCGTAACAACCGTTATGTCTAACCTTGGTTTTCATAAGGCCTTGGATCGTGAAGGCATCAATAAGGCAGTCACTGCAGTTGGTGACCGCTATGTCGTCGAAGAAATGAGAAAATCAGGCTATAACCTTGGTGGTGAACAGTCTGGTCACGTTATCTTGATGGATTACAATACGACAGGTGATGGACAGTTAACTGCCGTTCAACTAACAAAAGTTATACGGGAAACCGGTAAAACCTTGTCTCAACTGGCATCAGAAGTAACGATTTACCCACAAAAACTGGTCAATATCCGAGTGGAAAATGCCATGAAAGAAAAAGCCATGGAAGTACCAGCCATCAAGGCAATCATCGAAAAGATGGAAGGAGAAATGGCAGGAAACGGCCGTATCCTTGTTCGCCCAAGTGGTACCGAACCTCTCTTGCGAGTTATGGCAGAGGCACCTACAACAGAAGAAGTCAATTACTATGTAGATACGATTGCTACTGTTGTTAAAGATGAGATCGGTATTGACTAAAGCCTAGAAAACTAGATGAAATGATAAAAATGTGGTACAATTGCATAGTAAATTGTAGCAATGGGAGAGAGAAATGAATCTTAAACGAGAACAAGAATTTGTTAGCCAGTATCACTTTGATGCTCGTAACTTTGAATGGGAAAATGAAAATGGAGCTCCTGAAACCAAGGTAGACGTGAACTTTCAGTTGCTCCAACATGACCAAGAAAATCAAGTGACTTCGCTTGTTGTTATCTTGAGCTTCATGATTGTCTTTGACAAATTTGTCATCAGCGGAACGATTTCCCAAGTTAACCATGTGGAAGGTCGTATTGTCAACGAACCAAGCGAATTTAACCAAGAAGAAGTCGAAACCTTGGCACGTCCATGTTTGAACATGCTCAATCGTTTGACGTATGAAGTAACAGAAATCGCCTTGGATCTTCCAGGGATCAATTTGGAGTTTTAGTCATGAAATTAGCTGTCATTACAGATTCTTCAGCCTATTTAGAGGAGAAGACGCTGCAAAGAGAGAATCTTTTTATCTTGGATATTCCTGTCAATATTGATGGAGAGGAGTATGTTGAAGGTGTCAATCTGACTGCTGAGGAATTTTATCAAAAAATGGCTCAGTCTGTAGAATTGCCTAAAACTAGTCAACCAAGTATTGCCAAATTGGATGAGACTCTATGTTCCTTGAAAGAAGAGGGTTATACCCATGTCTTGGGCCTTTTCCTTTCGTCAGGAATTTCAGGCTTTTATCAGAATATCCAATACCTGTTGGACGAGTATGAAGGTTTGACCATTGCCTTTCCGGATACCCATATCACAAGTGATCCTCTAGGATTTATGGTAGAGAGTGCCTTTGAATGGGCAGAAAAAGGCGATGATTTTACTCAGATTCAGGAGAAATTGGCTATCCAAATCGCTGACAACTCGGCCTTTATCATAGTAGACGACCTTGATCACTTGGTTAAGGGAGGACGTCTGTCAAATGGTGCAGCCATCCTAGGAAATCTCCTCAGTATCAAGCCTATCCTCTATTTTAATGACCAAGGAGTGATTGAAGTTTACGAAAAAGTTCGTACAGAAAAGAAAGCAATTAAACGTTTGGTGGAAATCATCAAGGAGTTGACAAAAGATGGGAACTACCGTATCACAGTCATCCATGGGAACGCTCCTCAAAAGGCAGCGGATTTACGTCAGCTTTTGATGGAGAGTGGTGTGACTGCTGAAATTCCAATTGAAACCTTTGGTAGTGTCATTGGGACCCACCTTGGAGAAGGTAGCATCGCCTTGAGCTATACACCAATCGTCTAAATTGTTCTTGCAGACTTTGTGTCTTAGAAATTGAACACGACCTACCTGCCTCTTGAAAAAAGATGCCTGTCTTGCCTTTCGTAGAAAGTCAGCGCCATTCCCTATTTTTCATGGGCAGCTAACGTCCTTTGTATCTTGATAATTGAACACGCCTGGAACCCTGTGTGAAAAAGATAGTTCTTCCAAGGAGTAGACACTCCTTGATCAGAACACCTATTTTCACTTTGTGTTCTTACAGGCTTTGTATCTTAGACAGGAGTAGAGATGAGTATTCGAGTAATTATTGCCGGTTTTAAGGGAAAGATGGGCCAAGCTGCTTGTCAGATGGTCTTGGCTGATCCAGACTTGGACTTGGTCGCAGTTTTGGATCCTTTTGAGTCTGAGTCAGAGTGGCAGGGGATTCCTGTCTTCAATGATAAGGCTGACTTGGCTGGTGTTGAAGCGGATGTTTGGGTAGATTTTACTACACCAGCCGTTGCCTACGAAAATACACGCTTTGCTCTTGAAAATGGCTTTGCTCCTGTCGTAGGAACAACAGGATTCACTAGTGAAGAAATTGCAGAACTAAAAGCATTTTCCCGTGAACAAGATTTGGGTGGCTTGATTGCCCCTAACTTTGCCATGGGGGCTGTCTTGCTTATGCAATTTGCGACGCAGGCTGCCAAATATTTCCCAAATGTGGAGATTATCGAGCTCCATCATGACAAGAAAAAAGATTCTCCGAGCGGAACAGCTATTAAAACGGCTGAGCTGATGGCGGAAGTGCGAGAGTCTATCCAACAAGGTGCGCCTGATGAGGAAGAATTGATTGCAGGTGCCCGTGGTGCTGACTTTGATGGCATGCGGATCCACTCGGTTCGTCTACCAGGCTTGGTAGCCCATCAGGAAGTCATCTTTGGCAATCAGGGAGAAGGATTGACCCTCCGTCATGACTCCTATGATCGCAGCTCCTTCATGACAGGGGTCAATTTGGGAATCAAAGAAGTTGTCAAGCGTCATGAGCTTGTCTATGGATTAGAACACTTATTATGAGATTAACGCAAATGCCTTCTGAATTTCAGAAGGCTTTACCAGTATTAGAAAAAATTAAAGAAGCAGGCTTTGAAGCCTATTTTGTTGGGGGCTCTGTTCGAGATGCCCTCCTCAATCGTCCCATCCACGATGTGGATATCGCGACTTCTTCCTATCCAGAGGAGACCAAGCAGATTTTTCCACGAACAGCCGATATCGGAATCGAGCACGGAACCGTCTTAGTTTTAGAAGAGAACGAGGAGTATGAGGTAACCACCTTTCGGACCGAAGATGTCTATGTGGACTATCGCAGACCCAGCGCGGTTTCCTTTGTACGTTCGCTAGAAGAAGACCTCAAGCGCCGTGATTTCACAGTTAATGCCTTTGCCTTGGATGAGACAGGCGAAATTATTGACTTGTTTCAGGGTTTAGAGGATTTGGAAAACCAAGTCTTACGAGCAGTTGGAGTAGCTAGTGAACGTTTCAACGAAGATGCTCTGCGTATTATGCGTGGTTTTCGTTTTCAGGCCAGTCTTGGTTTTAAACTTGAGTCAGAAACTTTTGTGGCGATGAAGACTTTGACGCCACTCTTGGAGAAAATTTCTGTAGAGCGTACATTTGTTGAGTTTGATAAACTCTTGCTGGCACCTTTTTGGCGAGTTGGTCTGTCTTCCATGATTGAGAGTCGAGCTTATGACTATCTTCCAGACATGGCAGGAAGCCAGGACAAGCTCAACAGATTGTTTGATTTGGAGACGGATTTCACTTTTGAATCTTCTGAACAAGCTTGGGCGGCCCTCTTGTGGGCTTTGGAGATTAAAGATGCACAGCCATTTTTGAAAGCTTGGAAAACCTCACGCCAGTTTGCTAAGCAGGTTCAGGATTTGCTGACTATTTTGACTTTGCGAGAAGAAGGAGAGCTGAGCAAGCGTGATTGTTACCGCTTTGACTTGGATTCCCTTCTACAAGCTGAAAGTCTTCGTCAGGCCCAAGGAAAGGAAGTCAACCCACAAGCCATCAAAGAAACTTACCATAGTTTGACCATTCATGACAAGAAAGAAATTCAGATTAACGGTGGAATTTTGATTAAGGAATATGGTTACCAGCCAGGACCAGACTTGGGAGAGATTTTAACAAAGATTGAGTTTGCCATTGTCGATGGAGAATTGGAAAATGATCGTCAAGCAATCCATGCTTACCTGAGGGAGAAAAAATGAGTGATTTTATCGTTGAAAAACTAAGCAAATCCGTTGGTGACAAGACCGTTTTTAAGGATATTTCTTTTATCATCCATGACTTGGACAGAATCGGTCTGATAGGTGTCAATGGGACTGGTAAGACCACCCTTTTAGACGTCCTTTCTGGCGTTTCTGGCTTTGATGGGGATGTCAGTCCTTTTTCAGCTAAGAATGACTACAAGATTGGCTACTTGACACAGGATCCTGATTTTGATGATAGCAAGACGGTCTTGGATACGGTTCTCTCCAGCGACCTCAAGGAAATCCAGTTGATTCGTGAGTATGAATTGATCATGCTCAACTACAGTGAGGACAAGCAGGCTCGTTTGGAACGCGTCATGGCTGAGATGGACTCTCTCCAAGCTTGGGAAATCGAGAGTCAGGTCAAGACCGTTCTCAGTAAGTTGGGTATTCAGGACTTGTCCACTCCAGTTGGGGAACTGTCAGGCGGTCTGAGAAGACGGGTTCAGTTGGCGCAAGTTCTCCTAGGAAACCACGACCTCTTGCTTCTGGACGAGCCAACCAACCACCTGGACATTGCGACCATTGAGTGGCTGACCCTCTTTTTGAAAAATTCCAAGAAAACCGTCCTTTTTATCACCCACGATCGTTATTTCCTAGATGCGCTGTCAACGCGAATTTTCGAGCTGGACCGAGCAGGCTTGACCGAGTATCAGGGAAATTATCAGGACTATGTTCGCCTCAAAGCAGAGCAGGATGAGCGTGACGTAGCTATGCTCCACAAAAAAGAACAACTCTATAAGCAAGAATTAGCCTGGATGCGCAGACAACCGCAAGCGCGTGCGACCAAGCAGCAGGCTCGTATCAATCGTTTCCATGACTTGAAAAAAGAAGTTTCAGGCGGCGTTGCTGAGGCAGACTTGACCATGAACTTTGAAACCAGTCGGATTGGGAAAAAAGTCATCGAGTTTAAAGATGTTTCCTTTGCTTATGAGAATAAGCCAATATTGCAAGATTTTAATCTCTTGGTGCAAGCTAAAGACCGTATCGGTATCGTTGGGGACAACGGTGTTGGGAAATCAACCCTACTCAACTTGATTGCAGGAAGTCTTGAGCCAACTGAAGGACAAGTTATCATCGGTGAGACGGTTCGCATCGCCTATTTCTCTCAACAAATTGAAGGTTTAGATGAAAGCAAGCGCGTTATCAATTACCTGCAGGAAGTGGCAGAGGAGGTCAAGACCAGTGGTGGTTCTACGACTTCCATCGCTGAGTTGCTGGAGCAGTTCCTCTTCCCACGTTCAACCCATGGAACCTTGATTGAGAAATTATCTGGGGGAGAGAAAAAACGCCTTTATCTTCTCAAATTGCTCTTGGAAAAACCAAATGTTCTTCTCTTGGACGAGCCGACAAATGACCTAGACATTGCAACTTTGACAGTTTTGGAGAATTTCTTGCAGGGCTTTGCGGGTCCTGTCTTGACAGTTAGCCACGACCGTTATTTCCTAGATAAGGTAGCGACCAAGATTCTCGCTTTTGAGGATGGCAAGATTCGTCCTTTCTTTGGTCATTACACCGACTACCTTGATGAAAAAGCTTTTGAAACTGATATGGCCAATCAAGTGCAAAAGGCAGAAAAGGAGAAAGTGGTCAAGGTTCGTGAAGACAAGAAACGCATGACCTACCAAGAAAAGCAGGAGTGGGCAAGCATTGAAGGCGATATTGAAGCCTTGGAAAATCGTATCGCTGCTATTGAAGAAGAAATGCAGGCAAACGGCTCTGACTTTGGTAAACTAGCTACTCTTCAAAAAGAACTAGATGAGAAAAACGAAGCACTCCTTGAAAAATACGAACGTTATGAATACCTAAGTGACTTTGATAGTTAGGTGAATAGAAAAATCCTGTCATTACGACAGGATTTTTCTATTCTTCTTTTTTGGTTTCTTGATGAAAGATATTTTGCCAAGTCTCATGGCGACGCCAGATACTGGTGTGGATGATTCCGTCCATCTCATAGCAAATAAGTTTGGTTTTCTGACTGATGGAGGTAATCTGAATATCCTTAATTGCAGCTTTAAGTTCTTTTTCAGCCTTATAGGCCTCTTTATCCATCTGCTCTCCATCTTGACGGATATAGATAAAGTCCTCAGCAAGGAGTTCTTCTAGTTGGTTTCCTTGGTCAATCAATTGCTCGCGCATGAGTAGTTTTTTGTAGACATTGTCTAAAATTTCATCTTCAGGTATAGGAGCAGGTTCGATATGGACATCGGTGTCAAATACTCCAAAACGCTCTTCTAGCATGGATTCGACCTGGTCTGCAATTTCGTGACTTTCATAGACTGATAAATCAGGATTCATCTCCAGCGTGATATCAAGGTAGATATTGCTACCATAGGTACGCCCTCTTTGGGACTTGACCTTACTAATCTTTGGAATTTCCATTATGGCCTTTTGGTAGTCTTCTAGTAGCTGGTCATCAAAACCATCTGAAAGACTGAAGGACGATTCGATAAAGATATCATAGGCTGTCTTTAAGATAAAGAAAGTGATGATGATAGCGACTAATTTATCCACAATCGGATAATTAAAACTGCTGGCTAGGATAGCAATGGAAGTACCAAGCGAGGTGACTGCATCGGAAAGATTATCTTTAGCTGCTGCCTTTAGAGCTTTGGATTTGGATTTCTTACTGAGGCGTGTGTTATAGAGATAAACGACAAACATAACCGCTGCAGAAATGATTCCTAGAAATGCTCCCAGAGGATCGATAATCGTTTGTTCCCGACTGAGGATTTTCTGAATGGTATCCCGAAGCACATCAAAGCCAACGTAGAACATGATGATGGAAGTGATCAAACTAGCTAAATCTTCAATCTTCCAGTGTCCAAAGCGGTGGTCACGGTCTGCAGGCTGGCGAGCCATCCGAATGCCAATCAGAAGAGCAACATTTCCGATAATATCGGATACGTTATTGAAACCATCCGCTACCAAACTGGATGAATGAAGTAGATGACCAGCTGCTAATTTTGCCGCAGACAAGAATAAGTAGGTCGAGATACTGATAATGGCACCACGCTCAGCTAACTTGAGATTTGAGATTGATTGTTTCATCAAACTTCCTTTTCAGTATAAGTAATATTCTTTCATTATACTGGTTTTTGCGGGAAAATTCAAATTTAGTCCACCTTCATCGAATTTTAATGATTGAAAACTTTTCAAATTTTGATATAATAGTACTACTCAAGGGAGTAGCTGGCAGAAACCTGTGATAGTGTCGTCATTCCGAATTTTATACTGCAAAGTATTCTTTCCGGCGCTATCTTAAACAGCGAGACTTGTTATGATTAACAGGTCTCTTTTTGTTTGTCATAAAACCAAAAGAGAGCTTGTTTTGCACACAATGTCAAGGAGGAGACACATGTCAAAAGAACAAAAACGCCAAGCGTTTTATACTCAAAGTCCTGAAGAGGTCTTGAAGTCAGTTGAAGCAACTGAGCAAGGCCTTTCGTCAAGCGAAGCGCAAAAACGCCAAGCTGAATATGGACGCAATGAACTGGAAGAGGGTGAGAAAAAATCTCTCTTGGTTAAATTCATTGAACAGTTTAAGGATTTGATGATTATCATCCTAATTGCTGCAGCTATCTTATCAGTCATAACTTCTGGTGGGGAAGATATCGCAGATGCCATCATTATCCTAGCCGTGGTTATCATCAACGCTGCCTTTGGTGTTTACCAAGAAGGAAAAGCAGAAGAAGCCATCGAGGCCCTCAAGTCTATGTCCAGTCCAGCTGCTCGCGTTATTCGTGATGGGCACATGGCAGAGATTGATTCCAAAGAATTGGTGCCAGGAGATATCGTTGCTCTTGAAGCTGGTGATGTGGTACCAGCAGACCTACGTTTGCTAGAAGCCAACTCTCTTAAAATCGAAGAAGCGGCTTTGACAGGTGAGTCTGTGCCAGTTGAAAAAGACTTGACAGTCGAGCTTGCTGCAGATGCTGGTATTGGTGACCGTGTCAATATGGCCTTCCAAAACTCAAACGTGACTTATGGTCGTGGTCTTGGTGTTGTTGTCAATACAGGTATGTATACTGAAGTGGGTCATATCGCTGGCATGCTCCAAGATGCTGATGAGACGGATACACCTCTTAAACAAAACTTGAACAATCTTTCTAAGGTCTTAACCTATGCAATTTTGGTTATTGCCCTTGTTACTTTTGTAGTTGGAGTCTTCATCCAAGGCAAAGATCCACTTGGTGAGTTGATGACCTCTGTTGCGCTTGCTGTTGCAGCCATCCCAGAAGGACTTCCTGCTATCGTGACTATCGTTCTTGCCCTTGGTACTCAAGTTTTGGCAAAACGAAACTCTATCGTTCGTAAGTTGCCAGCAGTTGAAACGCTTGGTTCGACTGAGATCATCGCTTCTGATAAGACTGGTACACTTACTATGAACAAGATGACAGTCGAAAAAGTCTTCTACGATGCAGTCCTACATGATTCTGCTGATGACATTGAACTTGGCTTGGACATGCCACTACTTCGTTCAGTTGTATTGGCTAATGATACCAAGATTGATGCTGAGGGAAACCTGATTGGTGACCCAACCGAAACAGCCTTCATCCAGTATGCCTTGGACAAGGGCTATGATGTTAAAGAGTTCTTAGAGAAATATCCTCGTGTAGCTGAATTGCCGTTTGACTCAGATCGTAAACTCATGTCAACGGTTCATCCATTGCCAGATGGTAAATTCCTCGTAGCAGTCAAAGGGGCTCCAGATCAACTCTTGAAACGTTGTGTTGCTCGTGATAAGGCTGGAGATGTCGCTCCGATTGATAAGAAAGTCACTGAATTAATCCATACAAACAACTCTGACATGGCTCACCAAGCTTTGCGTGTCCTTGCAGGTGCTTATAAGATTGTAGACGGCATTCCAGAAAACCCCATTTCTGAAGAGCTTGAAAACAACTTGATCTTTACTGGTTTGATTGGGATGATTGACCCTGAACGTGCCGAAGCAGCAGAAGCCGTTCGTGTGGCTAAAGAAGCGGGAATCCGTCCAATCATGATTACGGGTGACCACCAAGACACAGCAGAAGCCATTGCCAAACGTTTGGGAATCATCGATGGAAATGACTCAGAAGACCATGTCTTGACAGGTGCGGAATTGAACGAACTTTCAGATGAAGAATTTGAAAAAGTCGTTGGTCAATACTCTGTTTACGCGCGTGTATCTCCAGAACACAAGGTTCGTATCGTGAAAGCTTGGCAAAATCAAGGTAAGGTCGTTGCCATGACAGGTGATGGTGTTAATGATGCGCCAGCTCTGAAAACAGCTGATATCGGTATCGGTATGGGAATAACTGGTACAGAGGTTTCTAAGGGGGCTTCTGATATGATTCTTGCGGATGACAACTTTGCGACCATTATCGTCGCAGTTGAAGAAGGACGTAAGGTCTTCTCAAATATTCAAAAGACTATTCAGTATCTTCTTTCTGCCAATACGGCTGAAGTATTAACCATCTTCCTGTCAACCTTGTTTGGTTGGGATGTCCTACAGCCAGTTCATCTCTTGTGGATTAACCTGGTAACGGATACCTTCCCAGCTATCGCTCTTGGCGTTGAGCCAGCTGAGCCAGGTGTTATGACCCACAAACCACGTGGACGCAAGTCAAGCTTCTTCTCAGGTGGGGTCATGAGTTCCATCATCTATCAAGGTCTCCTTCAAGGTGCCCTTGTTCTGGCTGTTTATGGTCTTGCCCTTCTTTACCCAGTTCATGTGGGTGACAATCAAGCTATCCACGCTGATGCTCTTACTATGGCCTTTGCAACACTTGGTTTGATCCAGCTCTTCCATGCCTACAATGTAAAATCTGTTTACCAGTCTATTTTGACTGTTGGTCCATTTAAATCTAAAACTTTCAACTGGTCAATCTTGGTTTCATTTATTTTACTAGCATCAACTATTGTCATCGACCCATTAGAAAGCATCTTCCACGTAACCAAACTAGACTTATCACAATGGGGAATCGTTATGGGCGGAAGCTTCTCAATGATACTTATTGTCGAAATCGTTAAGTTTGTTCAACGCAAGCTTGGTTTTGATAAGAACGCGATTTAAAAAGAAAGTCATCTTCGGATGGCTTTTTTTGCATTTGAGGAGAATAGTTAGGAGTTATCCACTTTTATGCTATAATAAAGTAAAATGGCAAGGAGCGAAAGAAATGGAAAAGAAAATTGTCCGAGATGTCTTATTCCTGTCGCAAGTTTCGAAAGCTGCAAGTCAGGAAGACCTTTATCTGGTTAGAGATTTACAGGATACCCTGCTAGCCAATCGCGAGACCTGTGTTGGTCTGGCGGCAAATATGATTGGGGTGCAGAAGCGGGTGATTATCTTTAATCTTGGCTTGGTTCCCATAGTTATGTTTAACCCCATTCTCCTTTCCTCTGAAGATCCTTACGAGACAGAGGAAGGTTGTTTGTCTTTGACTGGGGTACGGTCAACGACTCGCTATGAAACGATTACGGTTTCCTATCGCGATAGCAAGTGGCAGGAACAGACCATTACACTGACAGGTTTTCCAGCTCAGATCTGCCAACATGAACTGGATCATTTGGAAGGACGAATTATTTAGGAGGAACTCAGATGAAACGCATACTCTTTGAACTTGTTTTTATCGCAACGACCTGGTATATCTTTTTACCACCACTTAATCTTACGAGTTGGGAATTTATCTTTTTCCTATGCGGACATTTGGTGGTGATGGGAATTTTGTTTAGTTTTCGAAGGGATATCAATCTTCTCAAGACGGTTCATGTACGTCATGGCAAGGTTGCCAACGAACTCAATCTAGAAGGGCTTCATTTTAATAGACTAGGTGGAGGATTGTTGCTGGCCGCGGGACTTATCTTTGCCCTTGCTGGTCTGGTAAGCCTAGTAACTTCTAGCTTTTTCCAAGCAAAAAATTATGCTAATGTGGTGTCCATCACAGAAAAAGACTTTAAAGATTTTCCTAAGAGTGATACCAGTAAGGTTCCAATCCTAGATCGGAGCACTGCAGAAAAGATTGGTGACCGTTACCTGGGGTCTCTGACGGATAAGGTCTCCCAGTACGTAGCAGCAGATACTTATACCCAGCTGACAGTTGATGGCAAGCCCTATCGGGTGACACCTTTGGAATATGCTGATCCGATTAAATGGTTCAATAATCAGTCCAAGGGGATTGGCGAGTATATCAAGGTTGATATGGTGACAGGAAATGCGGAATTGGTGGATTTAAAAACACCGATGAAGTATTCAGACTCCGAGTATTTTAACCGAGACGTCAAACGTCATCTTCGGATCAAGTACCCAACCAAAATTTTTAAAACCCCATCCTTTGAGGTGGATGATGAAGGCAATCCTTTCTATGTAGCAACAGTTTATCAAAAGCAGTTTGGTCTAGGAGTTCCTCGTCCTTCATCTGTTATTATCTTAGACGCCACCAATGGAGAAACCAAGGAATACAGCTTGGATGAAGTGCCAGAATGGGTAGACCGTGTCTATCCTGCTGAAGAAACTATCGAACAAATCAACTACAACGGCAGGTATAAAGACGGCTTCTGGAATGCCTTGATTTCTAAGAAAAATGTTACCCAAACGACAGAGGGCTATAACTATCTTTCTATCGGAAATGACATTTATCTCTACACGGGTGTGACTTCAGCAAATGCTGACGAAAGTAATCTAGGATTTATCCTTGAAAACATGCGCACTGGTGAAATCACCAAGTACAATCTAGCTTCAGCAACTGAAGAATCAGCCCGTGCTTCCGCAGAAGGAGCAGTTCAGGAGAAGGCCTACAAGGCGACCTTCCCTATTCTTGTCAATCTCAATGACAAACCTCTCTATATCATGGGCTTGAAGGACAATGCAGGCTTGGTCAAGGAGTATGCATTGGTCGATGCAGTGGAGTACCAAAACGTCATCGTAGCAGCTACGGTAGATGAACTACTCATCAAATATGCCAATAAAAATGACCTCGAGCTGGATAATGAAACGATAGAAAATATCAAGGGTGTGGTTGCGGATCTGAAATCAGCTGTTATCAAGGGTGACACCGTCTACTTCTTTAAAGTTGATGGCAAGATATACAAGGTCAAGGCTTCGGTATCAGACGACCTTCCTTACCTTGAAAATGGCCAATCTTTCGAAGGTCAAGTCGGTAAAGATAATTATCTCAAAACCTTTAAAGTCAAGTAAAAGAAACCTCGGCATGAGCCGAGGTTTTTAAGATGAAATTCTTGGTCGTGATTGAAAAATATGCTACACTAACAATATGAAAATTTTAATCCCAACAGCCAAAGAAATGAACACAAACCTTCCTTTTATCGAAGCGCTCCCCTTGAGTGAAGAAAGTCAAGCAGTCCTTGACTCACTGGCTCGCTACTCAGCCAGTGAATTAGAAAGCTTTTATAAGGTATCTGTCGAGAAAGCAGAAGAAGAGTACGCTCATATTCAAGCTCTAAAAAATCACAGGGCTAAACATTATCCAGCCTTGAAACTCTTTGACGGTCTCATGTATCGCCACATTAAACGAGATGAGTTGACCGAGACTGAACAAACCTATCTTGAAAATCATGTTCTGATTACCTCGGCTTTATACGGTGTTGTCCCAGCCTTGTCACCCATGGCTCCTCACCGTTTGGACTTCTTGATGAAGTTAAAAGTAGCTGGAAAAACCCTAAAGAGTCATTGGAAATCAGCCTATGATGAGTCCCTACAGGATGAGGACTTGATATTTTCTCTCTTGTCATCAGAGTTTGAAACTGTTTTTTCTAAGGAAATCAGAGAAAAGATGGTGACCTTCAAATTTATGGAGGACAAGGCAGGTCAGTTGAAAATCCACTCAACCATTTCAAAAAAAGCGCGTGGAGCCTTTCTGACGGCTCTAATAGAAGGCCAAGTTCAAACAGTCGAACAAGCTCGTAAGCTCAGCTTCGCCGGTTTTGACTACCGAACTGATTTATCAAGTGATTTAGAACTCGTCTTTGTGAAACAAGAATAAAACCAGCTCAAATGAGCTGGTTTTTGCTGGATTAGTTGATGGCTGCAAGAAGGTCGTCAGCTTGTTTAGCAAGTGATGAAGCAGTTGCTTCTTCTAACACCAATTTTCCGTCTGCCCAAGCAGAGTCATTGACACGAGCGGCAGTAAAGTCACCAACGACTTGTGTGCGGATAAATGGCAAGAGGTCTTTATAAATCGCAAAGAGTTGTTCGTGACCGGCATTGGCTACAGATGAGACAGTAACAAACTTGTCTTGGAGGGCAGAAGCACCACGTGTATCAGACAAATCAATGGCACGAGAGAGCCAGTCAAGCAAGTTTTTCACTGTTCCAGGGATAGAGAAGTTGTAGACTGGAGAGAAGATCCAGATTGCATCCGCAGCAAGGACTGCTTCACGAGCAGCAGCTACAGCTGGATGAGTTGGAACTTCCAAATCTTGGCTGAAGAGAGGAACAGTTGAGTAATCAAGATAGCTGACTTCCGCTTTTCCGGCAAGTGCTTTTTCAGCTTCGAGGGCCATTTGGTGGTTGAAAGAACCTTGGCGAAGTGAACCGACGATAAATAGTACTTTTTTAGACATGATGTGTCTCCTTTAGTTTAAAATTCAAAGAGCGAACCCTTTTGTTACCATCTATGTTACAACAAATATTACTAATTAGCAATAAATGTGCTCAGCTAAGTTTACTTGTTAGGGGTGGAAAAACTTAGTTCTGAGAAAACAGTATTTGATAGACAGGCAGATATTGTATTTAATTTCAAAGGGAAAATAATCTCGGAATGTTCCTGTCTTCACTTGTAATAAAGGAGGAGAGATGGTAAAATAGACGAGTGAAACTAAGACAGAAAAAAGCAAAAAATAAGCTACTTATACAATATGGAATCGGCATTTCTCTGGTACTGCTAGTCATGACGACTTCCTTTCTTTATCTGATATCACTCAGCATGAAACCCTATCAAGATGCTAGGGTTGAAGGAGAAAAACTGGCCAAGCAGTATGCAGAATTGGAAAAAGCAGATCAGGTTGATTTTTATAATGGACTAGAAGGTTATTACAGCGTTTTAGGACATAATAAAAAGCAAGAGGCCATTGCCGTACTGATTGAAAAGAATGACCACAAGATTTATGTCTATCAGCTAGATAAGGGGATTTCTCAAGACAAGGCTGCGACGATTTCGAGGGAAAAAGGAGCTAGCGACATTGACAAAGTCACTTTTGGTCGCTATCAGGACAAGCCGATTTGGGAAGTCAAGTCAGGAAACCAGTACTATCTGGTTGACTTTGAAACAGGAGCAGTGATCCAATAAGGAGGGCATATGAAACTATCCAAACGTGTACTAGAAATGGAAGAAAGCGTCACTCTAGCCAGTGATGCAAGAGCCAAAGCATTAAAAGCTCAGGGAAAGGATGTTCTTTTCTTAACCTTGGGACAGCCTGATTTTCATACTCCTGAAAACATTCAGGATGCAGCGGTAGAAGCGATTCGTGATGGACGTGCTTCCTTCTATACAGTTGCTTCAGGCTTACCAGAGTTAAAAGCGGCGGTTAATACCTATTTTGAACGCTACTATGGGTATTCCGTAGCGGTAAACGAGGTTACCTTTGCCACTGGTGCCAAGTTCTCTCTCTACACCTTCTTTATGGCTGTGGTCAATCCAGGTGATGAGGTCATTATCCCTACACCATACTGGGTCAGCTATGGAGATCAAGTCAAAATGGCAGAAGGAGTGCCAGTCTTTGTCCAGGCCAAGGAAGACAATCACTTTAAAGTAACAGTAGAGCAGCTAGAAGCAGCCCGAACAGATAAGACCAAGGTCTTAGTTCTCAATTCGCCATCTAATCCGACCGGTATGATCTACTCTCGTGAGGAACTCTTGGCTATCGGAAATTGGGCTGTTGAACATGATGTCCTTATCCTAGCAGATGATATTTATGGTCGTTTGGTTTATAACGGGAACGAATTTGTTCCAATCTCTAGTCTGTCAGAAGCCATTCGCAAGCAAACCATCGTGATTAACGGTGTATCTAAGGCCTATGCCATGACTGGTTGGCGGGTAGGTTATGCTGTGGGAAATCCTGAAATTATAGCTGCTATGAGCAAACTAACAGGACAAACAACCTCTAACCTGACTGCCGTATCGCAATATGCTACCATTGAAGCCCTAACTGGGCCACAAGACTCTGTCGAAACCATGCGCCAGGCTTTTGAGGAACGTTTGAATACTATTTATCCTCTCTTGTGCCAAGTTCCAGGATTTGAAGTTGTCAAGCCTCAAGGAGCCTTCTATCTCTTCCCAAATGTTAAGAAAGCGATGGAGATGAAGGGTTATACAGATGTGACAGAGTTTACAACGGCTATTCTCGAAGAAGTCGGCCTTGCCTTGATTACAGGAGCTGGATTTGGAGCACCAGAAAATGTTCGTCTCAGCTATGCAACAGACTTGGATGCATTAAAAGAAGCTATTCGTCGCTTGCATCAATTTATGGAAAAATAAAACTCAAAATCTTCGCCTTTTTGACGAAGATTTTTTGTATCGAAAATCTCGCGATTTTTCTCTAGTAGAACCTAGCTATCGCAGTCTATTTATGGTAAAATAGTGGGTAATGATGTCTTCGGACAAGTTAAACGAAAAAAGGAAGATAGATTATGACAAAACGTGTAACAATCATCGAAGTAAAAGACTACGTTGGTCAAGAAGTGACCATCGGAGCCTGGGTTGCCAATAAATCAGGAAAAGGGAAAATTGCCTTCTTGCAATTGCGTGACGGAACAGCCTTTTTCCAAGGAGTCGCCTTCAAACCAAACTTTATTGAAAAATTTGGTGAAGAGGTAGGTCTTGAAAAATTTGAAACGATCAAACACTTGAGCCAAGAAACGTCTGTTTATGTGACAGGAATTGTCAAAGAAGACGAACGTTCTAAGTTTGGCTATGAGTTGGATATTACAGACATCGAAGTGATCGGTGAATCTCAAGACTACCCAATCACACCAAAAGAACACGGAACAGACTTTTTGATGGACAACCGTCACTTGTGGCTCCGCTCTCGTAAGCAAGTGGCTGTTATGCAAATCCGTAACGCTATCATTTATGCAACTTATGAGTTCTTTGACAAGAACGGTTTTATGAAGTTTGATAGCCCAATTCTTTCAGGAAACGCAGCAGAAGATTCAACTGAACTCTTTGAAACAGATTACTTCGGAACGCCAGCCTACTTGAGCCAATCAGGTCAGCTTTATCTTGAAGCGGGTGCGATGGCTCTTGGCCGTGTCTTTGACTTTGGTCCAGTATTCCGTGCGGAGAAATCTAAGACTCGCCGTCACTTGACTGAGTTCTGGATGATGGATGCTGAGTACTCCTACTTGACACATGATGAGTCACTTGACTTGCAAGAAGCTTATGTTAAAGCTTTGCTCCAAGGTGTTCTTGACCGTGCTCCTCAAGCCTTGGAAACTTTGGAACGCGATACAGAGCTTTTGAAACGCTACATTGCAGAGCCATTCAAACGCATCACTTACGATCAAGCTATTGACCTCTTGCAAGAGCATGAAAATGATGATGATGCAGACTACGAGCATTTGGAACATGGAGATGACTTTGGTTCACCACACGAAACGTGGATTTCAAACCACTTTGGTGTCCCAACCTTTGTTATGAACTACCCAGCAGCTATCAAGGCCTTCTACATGAAACCAGTTCCTGGAAATCCAGAGCGCGTGCTTTGTGCAGACTTACTTGCACCGGAAGGCTATGGAGAAATCATCGGTGGTTCTATGCGTGAGGAAGACTACGACGCCCTTGTCGCTAAGATGGAAGAACTTGGTATGGATCGTACAGAGTACGAATTCTACCTTGACCTTCGTAAATACGGTACAGTTCCACACGGTGGATTTGGTATCGGTATCGAGCGTATGGTAACTTTCGCAGCAGGTACAAAACACATCCGTGAAGCCATTCCATTCCCACGTATGTTGCACCGTATCAAACCATAAAATAAATCAAAACGCCCTAGGGGCGTTTTTTCAAAGTAGAAGAAAGAAGAGGTGGAGAACATGTAAAGCACAGTTTAACAAGTGACAAACACAAAGATACAAATACACTTGTTAAAGGAGAAACTATGTTTAAACGAAATTACCGGAAGAATATCGGTCTCATGGCTGGTGTGGAATTTTTTGCCTTTCTGGGCATTACCAGCTTTTGGATTCTATTTCTCAGTCAAAACGGGATGTCGCTTTGGCAGATTGGCTTATTGGAAAGTATTTTTCATGCTACCAGTGTCATCTGTGAAATTCCCTCTGGAATGTTAGCTGACCGCTATTCCTATAAAACCAATCTATATTTAAGTCGAATAGCTGGAATCGCGTCGTCTATTCTCATGTTACTAGGACAAGGTAATTTTTGTATTTACGCACTCGCTATGGTGGTGAGTGCCTTGTCTTATAATTTTGATTCGGGGACGAGTGCAGCTATGGTTTATGATTCGGCCGTGGAGGCTGGATTAAAAGATCGCTACTTGTCTATCTCCAGTTTTATGTCAGGAGGAGCAGAAGGAACTCGGTCTTTGGGGACTGTTTTAGCGGGATTTTTTGTCCATGGTCAATTGCACTTGACCTACTATATCATGATTGTTACTTCGATAATCGTTCTTTTCCTAACTTGGATGCTAAAAGAGCCTAGTGTTAAAGCACAAAAATCTGAGCGTCTGACAATGAAAAAAATAATCTGGACTGTCAAAGAGGAGTTGCGGAGAAACCCCAGTCTTTTTAGTTGGATGATTCTTTCCCAAATCATCGGGACACTGATGTGCATGTTTTATTTTTACTATCAAAATCAACTGCCTGACTTAGAAGGGTGGCAGATTTCGATAGTCATGCTGATCGGCAGTGTTTTGAATATCTGTGCAGTTTATCTAGCAAGTAAGATTGGAAAGAGGTATTCAGCCTTAAAACTCTTTCCAATTCTTGTACTCTTGACGGGAGGAACTTATTTGCTTTCCTATTTTGGTACGCCACTGATTTACATTTTGATTTATTGGCTCAGTAACGCCTTATATGCCCTCTTTCAGCCGATTTTTGATAATGATTTACAAAAGCGACTCCCAAGCGAGGTACGGGCAACCATGCTAAGTGTCTACTCTATGATGTTCAGCCTAAGTATGATCATCATTTTTCCTATGACGGGATGGTTGATTGACTATCTAGGATTTGTAGTAGCCTTCCTTTACTTAGGGCTCGTTTTAGTGCTAGCCAGCTTTTTGCTATTTTTCATTTTGAAAGAGATGGCCAGAGCTTTGGAACTCAAAGAGGATGTTATTTCTAAGTAATAAAGTTATTTTTTCACTTTTATCTTTTTTACTTGCTATCTGTCAGTTTTTCTAGTATAATGGTTTATTGTGAGCGAACCTCACTTACCCCTTGCAAAGACTGGGGGTCATTAGACCAAAAGGAGGAACATATCAATGGCTAAATACGAAATTCTTTATATCATTCGTCCAAACATTGAAGAAGAAGCGAAAAACGCTTTGGTAGCACGTTTTGACTCTATCTTGACTGACAACGGTGCAACTGTTGTTGAATCAAAAGATTGGGAAAAACGTCGTCTTGCATACGAAATCCAAGATTTCCGTGAAGGACTTTACCACATCGTTAACGTTGAAGCAAACGATGACGTAGCTCTTAAAGAGTTTGACCGTCTTTCAAAAATCAACACTGACATTCTTCGTCACATGATCGTCAAACTTGGCGCGTAAGAAGGTAGATTATGATTAACAATGTTGTACTTGTAGGGCGTATGACGCGTGACGCTGAGTTGCGTTATACCCCATCAAATGTAGCAGTTGCGACTTTTACTCTTGCAGTAAACCGTACATTTAAGAGTCAAAATGGCGAACGTGAGGCTGATTTTATCAATGTCGTTATGTGGCGTCAACAGGCTGAAAATCTTGCTAACTGGGCTAAAAAAGGCTCTCTTATCGGGATCACAGGTCGTATCCAGACTCGTAGTTACGATAACCAGCAAGGACAACGTGTTTACGTAACAGAAGTCGTGGCGGATAATTTCCAAATGTTGGAAAGCCGCGGAGTGCGCGAAGGACATTCAGGTGGAGCTTATTCTGCACCAACTGCTGGTCAATCAGCACCTGCAAACCCAGTACCAGACTTTTCACGTTCTGAAAATCCATTTGGAGCAACAAATCCATTGGACATTTCAGATGATGATTTACCATTCTAATGGACAATTAATACTATAAAGGAGAAAAAACATGGCTCAACAACGTCGTGGCGGATTCAAACGCCGTAAAAAAGTTGATTACATCGCAGCAAACAAAATTGAATATGTTGATTACAAAGATACTGAGCTTCTTAGCCGTTTCGTTTCAGAACGTGGGAAAATCCTTCCTCGTCGTGTAACAGGAACTTCAGCTAAAAACCAACGTAAAGTAACAACAGCTATCAAACGCGCTCGCGTAATGGCTTTGATGCCTTTCGTAAACGAAGATTAAAAAAGAGGTCCGGGGGACCTCTTTTTCATGAGCTTGAAAACAAGAAAGCGAATTAAGACCCTTACGGGTCTTTTTTTCACGAGCATGGAAATGAGAGAGCGAGTTGAGGTCCAGTGGACCTCTTTTTCATGAGCTCGGAAACAAGAAAGCGAATTAAGACCCTTACGGGTCTTTTTTTACGAGCATGGAAATGAGAGAGCGAGTTGGGTCCGGGTGAACCTCTTTTCATGAGTTTGAAAATAAGAAAGCGAATTAAGATTCTTACTGTGAACAATCAAAAGCAGATATTTCTGGGCCTAGTAGGATTCTATTTTTAGTTTGCTAGGTCTTTCTTTTTCTTTTTATCTCTATTATCTCTATTATCGTGCTATAATAGTGGAAGAAGGTTTTTAAGGAGTACCTTATGGAAACAACGTGTCTGATTAGAAAAATGCAAACATCTGATGTTAAAGAACTATCCCAAGGTTTTATCAATCAAGGTTGGCCGGGGAGAGAAGAAATTTTGGCTAGGTATTTTCTTGAACAAGAATGTGGGGAGAGAGAAGTCTTAGTTGCAGAGGTTGGGGGTGCTTTAGCGGGTTATATCACAATTTTGCCCTGCGCTAAGCAGGGGCCTTTTGCAGAAATCTATCCAGAACTCTCAGATTTCAATGTCTTTGAGCCCTTTCAAAATCAAGGTATTGGAAATCTCTTGATGGAAGAAGCGGAAAAACGAGTTAAGCTCATATCGGATAAGGTGACCCTTGGTGTTGGGCTCCATTCAGGATATGGATCTGCTCAACGCCTATATGTAAAAAGAGGCTATCTACCTGATGGTTCAGGGGTTTGGTATCGGAACCATCCAGTGGCGATGAATGCTACTTGTGAAGATATCGGTGACCTTGTTTTATATCTGTCAAAAGATTTGATTTAAGACAGATTTTATAAGGTTTAACTTTAAAATAGCAAGAAGTCGTAAATCCCTTTTTCATTAGAGAGGGATTTTTTCGTATTAGAAAAAGAGATACATTCTATGAAACGCTAAAATATAATTATCTGAATTATTAAGAAAAAATAAATATTTAGATAATAGTAAGTTTTAGAATGTTTTAAAAATACTTCGCTCAAAAAAAATTTTAAGAAAACTTTAAGGTATAAGGTTTACAAGCTGTAAATTACAGCGTTACAGAAATATTACATTTTATTAAAATTAAATTAAATGCAATAATATACTTAGAAAAATTTGACATATAAATTAATTGACGGTAAAATAATTAAGATAATCAAATTAATTGATTTGCGCAACAATTCGATATAAAGATTAATCTGATGTGTCAAATTTTATTATAGTAGAAGGATACCATAATGAAGAAATTGAAAGTGATGGTTGTTTTTGGAACACGACCAGAAGCTATTAAAATGGCCCCTTTAGTGTTGGAATTGCAAAAACATAGTGACAGTATTGAGACGATTACAGTTGTGACAGCTCAGCACCGTCAAATGCTAGATCAAGTTCTTGAAACATTTAGCATCAAGCCGCATTATGACCTAGATATTATGGGGCAAAATCAATCCCTCTTAGATATTACTGGAAAAATTTTAGAAAAGTTTGATCCAATTGTTAAGCAAGAACGTCCAGATATGATTCTTGTTCATGGAGATACAACGACAACTTTTGTAGCAAGTTTAGTTGCTTTCTATAATCAGGTACGTATCGGCCACGTTGAAGCTGGTCTAAGGACCTTTGATAAGTATTCTCCCTTCCCAGAAGAAATGAATCGTCAGATGACAGATAACCTTGCGGATCTCTATTTTGCTCCAACTAGTGAGAGTAAAGAAAATCTACTCAAGGAAAATCATCCTGAGTCTGCTATTGTCATTACGGGAAATACAGCCATTGATGCCTTGAAACTAACCGTTCAATCGGATTACTATCATGAAGTTCTAGATCAATTGGATACAGATAAGAAACTTGTATTGGTAACCATGCACCGTCGTGAGAATCAAGGTCAACCAATGAGAAATGTCTTTACAGCTTTACGTGAGATGGTCGATCTTCATCAGGAAATTGAAGTTGTTTATCCTGTTCACCTTAGCCCTGCTGTGCAAGAAACAGCAAACGATATCTTAGCTGGTCACGATCGTATTCACTTGATTGAGCCTTTAGATGTACTTGATTTTCATAATTTGGCTTCAAGAAGCTATTTTATCATGACTGACTCTGGAGGTGTTCAGGAAGAGGCGCCTTCTCTAGGAAAACCTGTCCTTGTCCTTCGTGACACGACGGAACGTCCAGAAGGAGTAAGAGCAGGTACTTTGAAGCTAGTTGGTACAGATCCAGTACGTGTGAAAGAAGCGATGGCAGCAATCTTAACAGATGAAACTCTTTATAGACAAATGTCTCAGGCACCAAATCCTTATGGAGATGGAAGAGCCTCTGAACGAATCGTACAATCCATTCAACAGTACTTTGGTGCAGAGACTTCTGTATCTGAATTCAAAGGGGGGAAATAAGATAACATGAAAAATTGGAGTCAATTTAAAAACTGGCTTATGGCTTTGCTTGCTTGTGAGGTCATTCTTTTGGTGCTTTGTTTTTTGTATGCTCGAGCAATCATTTTAGAACAAATCTTGTTTTTAGCTTTAGCCTTGTTTGCAGTGTTGGTATTATCTGACCTTTTGCTTACTTGGACCCTTATCTTAGCATTTGGCTTTGGACTCATCGTTTTAGTTGCGGGTGTGGTTTATATCCCAATCATTCAACTGATCTTCTTATTAATCAGTTTTCCTCTTTTGATTGGGATTCTACTTAAGGTTCGTTATTATTTCTTCAAGGTGTCCTCAAAGGTACAAGAACAGGAGGACGAAGCTCGAGTAGATTACCAAGCTATGGTAACTGAACAAAGTGATGTGACGGTACAGTCTTTATTGATTCATTGGGCACATGAAGATTTGTTCTTCCAGATTAAACCGAAAGAACATAATCTGATGCTCAGTCGCATTCAAGAGGTAATTTCTCAGGAATTGAGTTACAACGATAAACTCTATTACGTTTCAGATGGGAATTTTCTTGTTTTATCTAATAGTAGTCAAGATTCTTTGAAGCAACTCTATTTGAATGGTTTGAAGGAGAAACTAGACAGTTTAGTTTTTCATGGAGAAGATGGAAACCAAGGAATTCAATTCCAAACAGGTTACTTGATGATTAACTCTGATAATAAAGATAAATATCAAGACTACTCGGATATTGCTAGTCATCTCAAACGTCAATTAGAGACAGATGTAATTGTAGAATATTAGGAGGGAAACATGACTCTAACCAATATATTTTTTGGCATTGCTTTGGGACTCAGTCTCACCTTTGGCATTTGTTTTATTATACTATTTATTGCATACAGTATTCTTTACCATCGAGTGAACAAAAATTTTAAGGCGGTGAATCATGATTAGTCAAATCTTAATGATTTTTACCCTGCTTACTATTTGGATTTCTCTGGCTTGGGGTTTGGTAATTCTCTTTTCAGCAGTGCACTTTTGGTTTAAGCACAGTGATTTTCGTGTAGACACTTCGCCACTACCTTATTATCCTAAGGTTACCATTGTTGTTCCTGCTCATAATGAGGATGTGGTTATTGCCCAAACGGCAAAAGCTATATTGGATATGAATTATCCTCACGACCGTGTGGAGTTGCTTCTATTTGCGGATAACTGTTCGGATAACACCTATGCAGAATGTTTGTCTGTACAAGCTATGCCTGAATATGCAGGAAGAAATCTGACTATTATCGACCGTACTGGTACGGGAGGAAAAGCGGGCGTTCTAAACGATGCCTTAGAGATGGCAAGAGGTGAATACATCTGTGTTTATGATGCAGATGCCATGCCTGAAAAAAATGCCCTTTATTTCCTTGTCAAAGAAGTGATAAAGGACCCAGAACGCCACGTGGCATCTTTCGGTCGCAACAAGACTCGAAATGCCAATCAAAATTTTTTGACTCGTTGTATCAACCAAGAAATCGTTGTTACCCAGCGGGTGCACCATGTTGGGATGTGGCATCTCTTTAAAATTGGTCGTATCCCAGGAACCAACTTTATCATTCAAACCGACTTTGTAAAGAGTATCGGTGGTTGGAAAAATGGTGCCTTGACTGAGGATACCGATATTTCTTTTAAAATCATGCAGAGTGGTAAATTGATCGCCCTTGCTTATAACTCAGAGGCTTTCCAACAAGAACCTGAAACCTTAAAGAGTTACTATATGCAACGAAAACGTTGGGCTAAAGGAAACTACGAAGTTGTTCTCTCAAATTTTAAGCATTTATTTGGCAGAGCAAACTGGCGCGTTAAACTAGAAGTCTTTAACTATTCTTGTGTTTTCTTTTGGTTTAACTTTGCCATTGTCCTATCGGATTTGATTTTCCTAGCGAATGTGCTAGCGATCTGTCTTAATCTTTTCTTCCCAGATGTCAGAATTCCATTTGCTTTTGATGCGGATAATATCTACATCGCCCAGCTCATGCTCTTCAACTGGATTCTCATGATTGGTCTCTATTTGATGCAAATTATGACGGCATTAGCAAGTCAGTTTGGACAAGCGACGACAAAACAAATCTGGTTAGCCTTGGTAGCCTATTTCTCTTACGCACAGATGTTTATCGTTGTATCCATTGATTCCATTTCTTCAATCGTGCTGGACAAAGTACTCCGCCGAAAAGAAACTAAGTGGGTTAAAACCAAGCGATTTGCAGGATAGGAGGATTTATGAAAACGAATAAAATAAAATATGTATGGTTTGTGCTCATCCTTTCTATCTTTTGTTTAACCTTGTTTTTGGCAAGAGGAAGGAGTAAAGTCGAGATGCGCAATCGCCTTTATAGCCAATGGAGCCAACAGTTCCTTGTTACAAAAGGCGATCAGTCTTATGTTCGTACGACGAGTGATTCGGAGGGAACAACAGTTTTATCTGAAGCCCAAAGTTACGGCATGCTCATAACGGTTTTAGCAGCCCAAAAAGGGCAAGCAACACAAGCAAATTTTGATAGCCTTTATCGCTATTACCAAAATCATCGTATCGAGGGAACGCAGTTGATGTCTTGGAAGCAAGTTCTCAAAAATGAGAGTGAAACGGTTGAGAAGCAAAACGCAACTGATGGAGATCTCTACATCGCTTATTCTTTGATTGAAGCTGCCAAGCAGTGGCCAGATAAGGCTCAGGAATATGAAGGACAAGCCAAAAGTATCTTGATTGATATTCTTCGATTCAATTATAATGAGGAGACTGGTGTTCTAAAAGTAGGAAATTGGGCCCAAAAAAATTCAGATTTTTACTATCTGATGAGAACATCTGATACACTACCTCATTATTTCCAAGTATTTTATAATCTAACTGGTGATAAACAATGGCTAGATATTAAGGATAAAATGCTTGGGCAATTAGAGCAAATCAGTTCTCAATCTGAGACAGGTCTCTTGCCAGACTTTATCTGGGTAGAGAAGTCAGGTGCGCGTGTTGCTAAAGCAAATACTATTGAATCTCAATATGATGGGGCGTATTCTTATAATGCTTGTCGTTTGCCTTATCACTTGTCTCAGAGTCAGGATGAAAGAAGCCAAAAACTCGTTCAAAAGATGATGAATTTCTTTATGAAAGAGCGACGCGTTTATGCTGGTTATGACATGAATGGAACTGCCCTCAATCAATACCAGGCAGGTAGTTTTTTGGCACCGATTTCCTATGCTTCTGATAAGGGAGAAGGTTATCTGAAACTTCTTCAGCAAAATAAATATATTTTCACACAAGATTTACCTTTGGACAACTACTATGATGCAACGATGATTACTATGATTGCTCTAGAGATGTTCTAGGATGAAAAGAGAGGGCTAGTTTTACTGGCTCTCTTTTTTCAAAAAAGGAATTTCCTCAGCTTTATGGTATAATGGAAAGAGTGATGAAAAAGAGGTAGAGAGATGGATGTGAAATTAAAATACAAGGTAAAGAAGATTAAAATCGTCTTTTTTGATATTGATGATACCCTGCGTACGTCAAAGACAGGTTTTATTCCAGCTACAATTCCCACTGTCTTTAAACAGTTGCGTGAAAAAGGAATTTTAACAGGAATCGCCTCTGGGCGTGGTATTTTCGGTGTTGTTCCAGAGATTCGTGAGCTCAAGCCGGACTTTTTTGTAACCCTAAATGGGGCCTATATTGAAGATAAAAAAAGTCAGGTCATTTATCAGCATCAGATTGACAAGTCAGATGTTGAGGAGTATATCTCTTGGACTAAGCGAGAAGGGATTGAGTACGGCTTGGTTGGCAGTCATGACGCCAAACTCTCCACTCGAACAGAACTGATCAGTGAGGCAATTGATCCGATTTATCCAAACTTGGATGTGGATCCAGATTTTCATGAAAAAGTAGATATATATCAGATGTGGACCTTTGAGGAAAAAGGAGATGACTTGCACTTGCCAGATTCTTTGTCGGATAAACTTCGCATGGTGCGCTGGCATGAACATTCATCTGATATCGTGCCGACTTCAGGATCCAAAGCAACTGGTGTAGCTAAGGTGGTGGAGCACTTAGGCTTGAAACCAGAGAATGTTATGGTCTTTGGGGATGGTCTCAATGACATGGAACTCTTTGATTATGCTGGAATCAGTATTGCTATGGGTGTTTCCCATGATAAAATCAAAGAAAAAGCAGATTATATTACAAAAACAGTAGAAGAAGATGGCATTTTTGATGCCTTAGAAGGATTTGGTATGGTAGAAAAAGAATTGCATTTCCCACAAGTAGAAATTGAAACAGTAGAAGGTCCTCTTGCGACCATTAAAACAAATCACGGAGACTTGCGTATCAAGCTCTTCCCTGAGCAGGCTCCCAAAACAGTAGCCAACTTTGTTGCCCTATCAAAAGACGGTTACTATGATGGTGTGATTTTCCACCGAATTATCAAGGACTTTATGATCCAAGGCGGAGACCCAACTGGTACTGGTATGGGAGGCGAGTCAATCTACGGCGACTCTTTTGAAGATGAATTTTCTGAAGAACTTTATAATATCCGTGGTGCCCTTTCTATGGCCAATGCGGGTCCAAATACCAATGGTAGCCAGTTCTTTATCGTTCAAAATCAACACTTGCCATACTCTAAGAAAGAGATTGCGCGTGGTGGCTGGCCTGAACCAATCGCTGAGATCTATGCAGAACAAGGTGGAACTCCTCACCTTGACCGTCGCCATACTGTTTTTGGGCAATTGGTAGACGCAGAATCGTTTGCGGTCTTGGATGCCATTGCAGCTGTTGAGACTGGTGCAATGGATAAGCCAGTTGAAGATGTGGTAATTGAAACGATTGAAATTGAGGACTAGAATGAAAATTGGTGATAAGCTAACTGGGCGTATTACAGGAATTCAGCCCTATGGTGCCTTTGTTGAGTTAGAGGCAGGGGTGACAGGGCTGATTCACATCTCGGAGATTCGGACGGGATTTATTGAAAATATCTATGACATTTTAAAAATTGGCGATGAAGTCCAAGTTCAGGTGGTGGATTTTGACGAATACACTGGGAAGGCCAGCCTTTCTATCCGTACCTTGGAGGAAGAAAAGCATCAATTGCCAAGACGGAGACGCTTTTCAAATGATCGTATCAAGCACGGTTTTGCACCACTTGGACGAATGATGCCTGTTTGGACGCGCGAGGCACTAGAGCATTTAAAGAAGAAACCATAAATACAATTATCTAAATCATTTGTAATATTAACATGGTTTGATATAATAAAAGTATGAAAGAAGAACAATTATTAAAATCAGGAGAGCGCATCAACCAGCTCTTTTCGACAGATATCAAGATCATTCAAAATAGAGAGGTGTTTAGCTATTCGGTGGATAGTGTTCTCTTGTCACGCTTTCCTCGCTTCCCTAAACGGGGTTTAATTGTGGACTTTTGTGCTGGAAATGGTGCAGTTGGACTTTTTGCAAGTAGTCGTACCAAGGCAAAAATTCTCTCTGTAGAAATTCAAGAGCGCTTGGCGGATATGGCAGAGCGTTCGGTTCAGTTGAATGGCTTGGAAGAGCAAATGCAGGTTATTTGCGATGATTTGAAAAATATGCCTGCTCACATCCAAGGAAGTAAGGTGGATATGATTTTGTGCAATCCCCCTTATTTCAAGGTGGATCCGCATTCTAATCTGAACGAGAGTGAACACTACCTTTTAGCTAGACATGAAATTACAACCAATCTAGAAGAAATCTGTCGGAGCGCCCAGAGTATTCTCAAGTCTAACGGGCGTTTGGCCATGGTTCACCGTCCAGATCGGCTCTTGGATATCCTAGACATGCTCCAACGCCACAATTTGGCTCCTAAGCGCCTGCAATTTGTCTATCCTAAACGGGAAAAGGAAGCCAATATGCTTTTAATCGAAGCTATCAAAGATGGATCTATTAGTGGCTTCAAGGTCCTGCCACCACTCATTGTTCACAACGATGATGGTTCCTACACGCCAGAAATTCAAGAGATTTACTATGGATCATAAGGCATATATGTATGTGGTGGAATGCCGTGATGGTTCTTACTATACTGGTTACACGACAGATGTGAAGAAACGCCTTGCCGTTCATAATAGTGGTAAGGGTGCCAAGTATACCCGAGCTCGCTTGCCAGTTAAACTCATCTATGTAGAGGGCTTTGCTAGCAAGGAAGAAGCCATGTCAGCAGAGGCTCTTCTCAAACGAAAGAAACGTCCACAGAAAGAACGATTTCTATCCGAAAATCAAGAACAAAATCTAGTTAACGATATTGATGTCTAACGAGGAGTCCTTTGACTCCTCTTACTTTTGTCAAAAGAGGAAAAAAATGCTAAAATAAGATGAATAAATTTAAAGAGGTATTATCATGTCTAAGATTCTAGTATTTGGTCACCAAAATCCAGACTCAGATGCCATCGGGTCATCTGTAGCCTTTGCTTATCTTGCAAAAGAGGCGTATGGATTGGACACGGAAGCAGTAGCTCTCGGTACTCCAAATGAAGAAACAGCTTTTGTTTTGAACTATTTTGGTGTAGAAGCACCACGCGTTATCACATCTGCTAAAGCAGAAGGTGCAGAACAAGTCATCTTGACTGACCACAATGAATTCCAACAATCTGTATCAGATATTGCTGAAGTAGAAGTTTACGGAGTAGTGGACCATCACCGTGTGGCTAATTTTGAAACTGCAAGCCCACTCTATATGCGTTTGGAGCCAGTTGGATCAGCTTCATCTATCGTTTACCGCATGTTCAAAGAACACGGTGTAGCAGTTCCTAAAGAGATTGCTGGTTTGATGCTTTCAGGTTTGATTTCAGATACCCTTCTTTTGAAATCACCAACAACTCACCCATCTGATAAAGTCATTGCTCCTGAATTGGCAGACTTGGCTGGTGTCAACTTGGAAGAGTACGGTTTGGCGATGCTCAAAGCTGGTACAAACTTGGCTAGCAAATCTGCTGAAGAATTGATTGATATCGATGCTAAGACTTTTGAACTCAACGGAAACAAGGTTCGTGTTGCCCAGGTCAATACAGTTGATATTGCTGAAGTCTTGGAACGCCAAGCAGAAATCGAAGCAGCAATGCAAGCGGCTAATGTGGCAAACGGCTACTCTGACTTTGTCTTGATGATTACAGACATCGTCAACTCAAATTCAGAAATCCTTGCTCTTGGATCAAACATGGACAAGGTGGAAGCAGCTTTCAACTTCAAACTGGAAAACAACCACGCTTTCCTTCCAGGTGCTGTTTCACGTAAGAAACAAGTGGTGCCTCAGTTGACTGAGAGCTTTAATGCTTAAGATTTTGGGTGTTATTTCAAAATAGAAAACGGTGTTTTCCATATAGCTAAAGGGGTCTCGGCTCCTTTTTTTCTAGGAGAGAAAGATGTTAGCAAACGGCGATTTGATTTTTGTGAAGGACCTTTCAGATATGGGGCAGGCCATCCAGGCTTCCACTGGGAACTATAGTCATGTAGCTATCCTTTTAGACGGATTTGTTTATCATGCAACTAGTGAAGTTGGTGTTATCTGTCAAAAACTAAGAGACTTCTTAGAGCCAGCTTGTCTGTATGATCTTTATCTTTATCCAAAAATAGATATTCAAAAAGTAAAGAAAAGAGCTAACCAGCATCTTGGAGCTCCTTATAATTTTTCTTTTTACCCTGATGGGGAAGGGTTTTATTGTTCCCAGTACATCGCTGAAATCCTACCGATTTTTGAAACTATTTCCATGAAATTTGGGGACGGGGAGCAGGAGATTAGTGATTTTTGGAGGGACTATTACAGGAAACTCGAACTTCCTGTACCTCTGAACCAGCCGGGGACCAATCCTAGTCAGTTAGCAGCATCCCCTCTTTTAAAATGTAAAGAAAGGAATCTTCATGATTCAGATTTTTAATCCTTCTCGTTTGACTCGACAGCCATTTTTTATAGATTTGGTTGACTATCTGGACCAGCATGATGATGTTATCCTTCGGGAGATAAAGGCTCAATTTCCAGATGTATCAGTTGATAAGCTTATGGAAGAGTATATAAAGGCAGGCTTGATCCTAAGGGAAAACAAACACTATTCGCTCAATCTCCCTTTTTTAGAATCTACGGATGATTTAGCCCTTGACCAAGAAATTTTTATCAGAGAGGATACTCCAGTATATCAAGCCTTGCTAGAGAAGACTTTTGAGACAGAATTGCGCAATCAAACCAATGCAGCCATTTTAGTCGAATCTACGGATTTTGCAAGAGAAAAGATGACCCTGTCGAATTATTTCTACAAGGTCAAGAATCATTATCCTTTGACACAAAAACAGCAGGAACTTTATGCTATTTTGGGAGATGTCAATCCTGAGTATGCTCTCAAATATATGACGACTTTTTTACTGAAATTTCTCAAAAAAGATCAATTAATTCAGAAACGTCGTGATATCTTTGTGGACAGTTTAGTCGTTCTAGGCTATATTGTTCAAAATGAAGCTGGAAAGTATGAGTTGGCTGTTGATTTCGACAAGGAACGGTTGACTTTCTATTTATTTTAATAGCTTCATTTTGAGCAGATTATTTGACTTTGCTAAAGAATAAGCATAAACTGAATGTAAGCGATAACGTTTATCGTATTAAAAGCAAAGGAGACAGAGCTATGTCACTTGAAAATAAATTGGATCAAGCAACTGGTGCTATCAAAGAAGGATTTGGGAAAGTTACTGGCGATAGCAAGACAGAAGCAGAAGGTACTGTAGAAAAAACAGTTGCGAAAGCAAAAGAAGTTGTAGAAGATGCTAAAGGTGCTGTAGAAGGTACCGTTGAAGGGCTTAAAAATTCATTTAAGAAAGAAGACTAAAAAAATCAAGGGAAAACTTCCCTTGATTTTTTTATAGATAACGTTCTGCGGTAGCTGCGTCTCCAGGATAGTCTTCTTTCTTTCCTTGGACAATCTGGTAGCAATCAGCTCCCTTACCAGCAATAATCACGGCATCGAGTTCTTGATTTGTGATGGCCATAGCTGCCTTGATGGCTTCTTCACGATCGGCAATCTTTTCAACAGGATGACTGATATAGCTACTAATTTCATCCGCAATCACCATTGGATCTTCATAGTTGGGGTCATCAGCGGTGAGAAAGACTTGAATCTCAGGATGTTGATTAAGGAGGAGGCCAAAGTCCTTGCGTCGACTTTCTCCTTTATTGCCTGTCGAACCGAGAACAAGAGCAATTTTTCCAGTTTGATGGGTTTCAACCACATTGATGAGTTTTTTCAGACTGTCACCATTGTGGGCATAGTCGATGAAGACCTTGGCTCCATTTTTCTGAGTCAAGACTTCCATACGTCCAGGAACGCGGGTTGCAGCGATTCCCTTTTTGATATCTTCAAGACTAGCACCTAGACGAAGACAGGCAAGTCCTGCAGCGACGGCATTTTCTTGATTGAAGTGGCCAATGAGTTGAATATCATAATCACCAGCGAGTTTACCTGTAGCTGAAAAGCTAAAGGCTTTGGAGTTCTCGATTTGGTTGTCTGACTTACTACCATAGAAATCATGGTCTTGATCTTCTACTTGTTCTTTCAAGACAGAAAAGTGGTCCATGTCGCTATTAATGACAACTGCTCGGCTATTTTCCATCAAGAGACGCTTGTGGTAGAAGTAATCCTCAAAACTAGGATGCTCAATCGGACCGATATGGTCAGGAGTGATGTTAAGAAAGACACCTACATCAAAGGTCAAACCATAGACTCGATGAACAAGATAGGCTTGGCTAGAGACTTCCATTACAAGATGGGTTCTACCATTCTTAACAGCCTGAGCCATCATGTCGAAAAGATCGATATTTTCAGGCGTTGAGAAGGAAGATTTAAAGAAGGTCTTGCCATCCAGAGTTGTGTTCATAGTTGACAAGAGAGCTGTTGGGTAGCGTTGAGATAGAATGTGGTATGCAAAGTAAGCAGATGTTGTCTTTCCTTTTGTCCCTGTGAAAGCGAGAATTTTGAGTTTTTCTTGTGGATTACCATAAAATTCCATAGCAATCAAACTCATGGCTTTCTTGATATCGTTCACAACGATGACAGGGATACCGACTTCGTAGTCCTTTTCGGAGACGTACCAAGCTAAGCCTTGACTTATAGCGGATAGGAGGTATTCTTTTTTAAAGGCAGCGCCTTTGGCAAAAAAAAGAGTACCTTCTTTTACTTTTCGGCTGTCGTAACTGATGCTGTCAAAAACAACTTCACTGTAGTTGTAGTGGTAGTGTCCTTGGTCGATAATCTCGCGGAAGAGGCCATCTTTCTTTAAAATAGTTAATACGGTTTCAATCTTAATCATACTTTCTATTATAAACTTCAAGCCCGAATTTTACAAGTAACAAGGAAAAGTTTATAATGGAAGATAAGGAACTTTTCCTAGTTATCAAAATTGAATGAGGAAGCTATGTCTAACGAAAACAATCACCAGCAAGCCCAGATGTTGCGAGGGACTGCTTGGCTAACAGCTAGTAACTTTATTAGTCGCCTCCTTGGTGCTATCTACATTATTCCCTGGTATATCTGGATGGGGACTTATGCCGCTAAGGCAAATGGACTCTTTACCATGGGCTATAATATCTATGCTTGGTTCTTGCTGATTTCAACAGCGGGTATCCCAGTTGCGGTCGCCAAACAAGTGGCTAAGTACAATACCATGCGAGAAGAAGAGCATAGCTTTGCCTTGATTCGGAGTTTCCTAAGCTTTATGACGGGCTTGGGATTGGTCTTTGCCTTGGTCTTGTATCTCTTTTCTCCCTGGTTAGCAGACTTGTCAGGTGTGGGGAAAGACCTGATTCCCATCATGCAGAGTTTGGCTTGGGCAGTCTTGATTTTCCCATCTATGAGTGTCATCCGGGGCTTCTTCCAAGGGATGAACAATCTGAAACCCTATGCTATGAGTCAAATCGCTGAGCAGGTGATCCGTGTTATCTGGATGTTGATGGCAACCTTCTTCATTATGAAGATGGGTTCTGGTGACTACCTATCAGCCGTTACCCAATCGACCTTTGCGGCCTTTGTGGGGATGGTGGCAAGTTTTGCAGTTTTGATTTATTTCCTTGCCCAAGAAGGTTTGCTTAAAAGAGTCTTTGAAACACGGGATAAGATCAATAGTAAGCGACTCTTAGTCGATACCATCAAGGAAGCAATTCCCTTTATCCTGACAGGGTCTGCCATTCAGCTCTTCCAGATTTTAGACCAGATGACTTTTATCAATAGTATGAAGTGGTTTACCAACTATAGCAACGAAGACTTGGTTGTCATGTTTTCTTATTTCTCTGCCAATCCGAATAAAATTACCATGATTTTAATTTCTGTGGGGGTTTCGATTGGGAGTGTCGGCTTGCCGCTGTTGACGGAAAACTATGTAAAAGGTGACTTGCCGGCAGCGGCTCGCCTAGTCCAAGATAGCCTCACCATGCTCTTCTTATTTCTACTACCGGCAACGGTTGGAGTGGTCATGGTAGGGGAACCTCTCTATACAGTTTTTTATGGCAAGCCAGATAGTCTGGCCATGGGCTTGTTTGTCTTTGCGGTTTTACAGTCTACTATCCTAGGCTTGTATATGGTCTTGTCTCCTATGCTTCAGGCCATGTTCCGAAACCGAAAGGCAGTGCTTTACTTTGTCTATGGTTCTATTGCTAAGTTAGTCTTGCAATTGCCAACCATTGCTATTTTCCACAGCTACGGTCCTTTGATTTCAACGACCATCGGACTAATCATTCCGAATGTCTTGATGTACCGAGACATCTGCCAGGTAACAGGTGCTCGTCGAAAGATAATCTTGAAGCGGACTATCTTGATTACCATCTTAACCCTTGTCATGTTTATCTTAGTTGGCTTCTTACAATGGCTACTCGGTTTTGTCTTCCAGCCAAGTGGACGTCTCTGGAGTTTCCTTTATGTGGCTCTCATCGGAGGGCTTGGAGGAGGTCTCTATGGTTTGATGAGCCTACGAACACGACTCTTAGACAAGATAATAGGTAAAGCCCAAGCAGACCGACTACGTACACGATTGAAAACATCGTAAGAAGATTTATAAATAAAAGCAATGAATTAACCTTTCTTTAATAGAAAGGTTTTTATAGTACATTTTTCTTAAAAAAGGAGAACTTTTTCTAAAATTGGGAGTAGAAAAATATGTTTTTTAAGTTTTTCTTCAGAAATCGCTTGACTAAATAAAACCAAAGCTGTATAATAAGACAAATCTTTAAAACAGGAGGTTCTGGAAATGAAAAAGTCTAAGGCCAAGTATCTGACACTTGCAAGTGTCGTGTTAAGCGCAGGTATCTTACTGAGCGCATGTGGAAACTCAACTAGTTCTTCTAAAACATATAACTATGTTTATTCGAGCGATCCATCTAGTTTGAACTATCTTGCAGAAAACCGTGCAACAACCAACGACATCGTTACTAATTTGGTAGATGGATTGATGGAAAATGACCAATATGGTAACTATGTTCCATCATTGGCAGAGGATTGGACTGTTTCTCAGGACGGTTTGACCTATACTTACAAATTGCGTAAGGATGCAAAATGGTATACCTATGAGGGTGAAGAATATGCCCCTGTAACGGCGCAAGATTTTGTCACTGGGTTGAAATATGCTGCTGATAAAAAATCCGAAGCCTTGTACCTGGTTCAAGACTCTGTAGCAGGTTTGGATGACTATATCAACGGGAAAACAACTGACTTTTCAACTGTCGGTGTTAAGGCGATTGACGACCAAACAGTTCAGTATACTTTGACACGTCCAGAACCTTATTGGAATTCTAAAACAACTTCAACCATTCTCTTCCCTGTCAATGCAGACTTCCTGAAATCAAAAGGGGATGATTTTGGTAAGGTAGATCCTTCTAGCATTTTGTACAGTGGACCTTTCTTGATGAAATCTTTTGTTTCAAAATCTGTTATCGAATACAAGAAAAATCCAAATTACTGGGATGCTAAAAATGTCTTTGTGGATGATGTGAAATTGACTTACTATGACGGTAGTGACCAGGATGCCCTAGCTCGTAACTTCGTAGAAGGAGTCTACAGCTACGCGCGTCTCTATCCAAATAGCTCAAGCTTTGAAGGCATTAAAGAGAAGAACAAGGATAACATCATCTATAGTATGCAAAACGCAACTTCTTATTACTTGAACTTCAACTTGGACAGAAAATCTTATAACTTCACGTCTAAATCCTCAGATATCGAAAAGAAATCAACCCAAGAAGCAGTTCTGAATAAAAACTTCCGTCAAGCCTTCAACTATGCTTATAACCGTACAGCCTATGGAGCACAATCTCAAGGGGAAGAAGGAGCAACAAAGATTATTCGTAACTTGGTTGTACCTCCAACATTTGTAAGTATCAACGGAAAAGACTTTGGTGATGTTGTTTCAGAAAAGATGGTCAACTATGGCCAAGAATGGCAAGGAATCAACTTTGCAGACGCGCAAGACCCATACTACAATCCTGACAAGGCTAAAGCTAAATTTGCAGAAGCTAAGAAAGAATTGGAAGCTAAGGGTGTACAATTCCCAATCCACTTGGATGTATCTGTAGACCAATCAGCTAAAAAAGGTGTACTTGAAACGAGCTCTTTGAAACAATCCATCGAATCTGTTCTCGGAGCTGAGAATGTGGTTATCGATATCCAACAATTATCAACAGATGACTACGATAATTCTAGCTACCTCGCTCAAACTGCAGCTCAAAAAGACTTTGATATTTATAATGGTGGTTGGGGTCCAGACTATCTAGACCCATCAACCTACCTCGATATCTTAAATGTCAATAACGGTGGTATGTTGCAAAACCTCGGTCTAGAACCAGGTGAGGTCAATGACAAGGCTAAGGCAGTTGGTCTGGATACTTACACTCAAATGTTGGAAGAAGCGAACAAGGAGCAAGACCCAGCAAAACGTTATGAAAAATATGCTGAAGTTCAAGCTTGGCTCGTTGATAGCGCCCTTGCAATTCCAAACGTTTCTCAGGGTGGAACACCTGGCTTGAGAAAGACAGTTCCATTCTCAGCACCATTCTCACAAGCTGGAAATAAGGGTGTCGAATCATACAAGTATCTCAAGTTGCAAGATAAGACGGTGACAACTGCTGAGTATGAAAAAGCTAAAGAAAAATGGTTGAAAGAAAAAGAAGAATCCAATAAAAAAGCCCAAGAAGAACTGGCAAAACACGTTAAATAACCAGTCTATTCAACAGGAAAAACGATAGTTTCTTAGGAAGCTATCGTTTTTGTATAGTTTGAAACTATAACTAGCTCTTGAAAAGAAGAAAATGAGTTGGAGAAAATAAATGATACAATAGTTACTATAGATTTGGAGGTATTGTATGAGCAAAGAACGACACATCAACACAATTTTGGCCCAGGCGGGTATCAAATCAGATAAGGCGACAGGTGCCTTGGTGACGCCACTGCATTTTTCAACCACTTATCAGCATCCAGAGTTCGGTCAGTCTACGGGATTTGACTATACTCGTACTAAAAACCCAACTCGCAGTAAGGCGGAGGAAGTCTTGGCGGCAATTGAATCGGCAGACTATGCCCTCGCGACTAGCTCAGGTATGGCTGCGATTGTACTGGCCTTTAGTATCTTTTCAGTAGGAAGTAAGATCCTAGCAGTGCGTGACCTTTATGGAGGTTCTTTCCGTTGGTTCAACCAAGTGGAGAAAGAAGGTCGTTTCTATTTTACCTATGCCAATACTGAAGCAGAGTTGATTACTGAGCTGGAAAATGATGTGGATGTTCTCTATATCGAAACGCCAACCAATCCGTTGATGTTGGAATTTGATATTGCAAAACTGGCAAAACTAGCTCATGCTAAGGGTGCCAAGGTAGTGGTGGACAATACCTTCTACAGCCCAATTTACCAACGACCGATTGAAGACGGTGCAGATATTGTTCTTCATTCGGCTACCAAGTATCTAGCAGGGCACAATGATGTCTTGGCTGGGGTAGTTGTGACTAATAGTTTAGAACTATATGAACAACTGTTCTACAATCTCAATACGACAGGTGCGGTCTTGTCTCCATTTGATAGTTATCAGTTGATTCGTGGTCTTAAGACCTTGTCACTGCGCATGGAGCGTTCGACAGCTAATGCACGAGAAATTGTGGCCTATCTGAAAGGTTCACCTGCTGTCAAGGAAGTGCTCTATACTGGACGTGGGGGTATGATTTCCTTTAAAGTAATGGATGAAAAGCGTATTCCTCATATTTTAAATAGCTTGAAGGTATTCTCTTTTGCGGAAAGTTTGGGTGGGGTGGAGAGTCTGATCACCTATCCGACGACTCAAACTCATGCGGATATTCCAGCAGAAGTGCGCCATTCCTATGGTTTAACAGATGACCTCTTGCGCTTGTCTATTGGGATTGAAGATGCTATAGATTTGATTGCGGACTTGCGCCAAGCTTTGGAAGGATAAGACAGATATGGGAAAATATGATTTTACAAGCCTGCCCAATCGTTTTGGGCATCATACCTATAAATGGAAAGAGGCAGAAGCTGATCGAGAAGTTCTACCAGCTTGGATAGCGGATATGGACTTTGTAGTCTTGCCTGAAGTTCGACAAGCTGTACAAGCCTACGCAGATCAGTTGGTCTATGGCTATACTTATGCAAGCGACGCTTTGATTGAGTCGGTTCAAGAATGGGAAGCCAGCCAACACGGTTATCACTTTGACAAAGATGCTCTCGTCTTTATCGAGGGAGTGGTACCAGCTATTTCAACAGCCATTCAAGCCTTTACAAATGAAGGAGAAGCTGTTCTGATTAACACACCAGTCTATCCACCGTTTGCCCGCAGTGTCAAACTGAACAATCGCCGATTGATTACCAATTCTTTGGTGGAAAAGAATGGTCTGTTTGAGATTGACTTTGACCAGTTGGAGAAGGATATGGTGGAAGAGGATGTGAAGCTTTATATCCTTTGCAATCCTCACAATCCTGGTGGACGTGTTTGGGAAAAGGAAGTGTTAGAAAAGATTGGCCATCTCTGCCAAAAACACGGTGTTTTGTTGGTTTCGGATGAGATTCACCAAGATTTGGCTCTCTTTGGTCACAAACACCAGTCTTTTAATACCATTGATCCAGCTTTTAAAGACTTTGCCCTTATCTTGAGCAGTGCCACTAAGACCTTTAATATTGCTGGGACCAAGAATTCCTATGCAGTTATTGAAAATCCAAAGCTTCGAGTTGCTTTCCAGAAACGCCAGTTGGCCAATAACCAGCATGAAATCTCAGGCTTGGGGTATTTGGCAACAGAAGCTGCCTACCGTTATGGCAAGGACTGGTTAGGAGAGTTAAAAGAAGTCATCGAGGACCACATTAACTATGTAGTGGATGTTTTGGGCAACGAAACCAAGATTAAGGTCATGAAACCACAAGGTACCTACTTGATCTGGCTTGATTTTTCAGCCTATGACCTAACGGATGACCGCTTGCAAGAGCTTTTGAGAAATGAAGCTAAGGTTATCCTCAACCGTGGTTTGGATTATGGAGAGGAAGGAAATCTTCATGCCCGCCTCAATGTAGCCATGCCGAAATCAGTACTGGAAGAGGTTTGCCAACGCATCGTGACCACTTTTGCTACACTTTAAAAATCGAGCCTTCTAGGAGAAAAGTCTTCCTAGAAGGCTATTTTCGTAGGGGAAAATGTGGTATAATGAAAAGATAAGATAAAGGGGTAACTATGGCTAAATTGATTCCGGGAAAGTTGCGCATGGAGGGTGTTACACTCTATGAAACAGGCAACATTGAGATTATCAAGGAAAAAGGGAATCGCCTCTATACTCGTGTGGCGGGAGAAGACTTGCGCTACAGTTTAGAGGATGATCTGGTTTTTTGTGCTTGTGATTTTTTCCAAAAAAGAGGTTACTGTGTTCACCTCGCAGCGCTCGAGCATTATCTGAAGAATGATGAGGAAGGCCAGGTGATTTTACAAGCCTTAGAAGAAGGACATGAAGAGCAAGAAGAGGTCGAAACCAAGGTTAGTTTTGGTGGTAGTTTTTTGGAGCGTATTCAACCTCAGAAGAGAGAGAAAATCTACACTTTGTCGGCTCAAGGCCAGGTTGAAGCTGGGACCAATCGCCTCCTTTGGACTCTCCGAATCGGTTTAGTTGATAGTCAAAAATATTATGTCATTCGTGACATCCCTCTCTTTTTGAAGGTCTTAGTCCATCGAAAGCCATATATGATTGGGAAACACTATGAAAATGACTTGTCTTGGGATGCTTTTGATACAGCTAGTCAAGAAGTTCTTACTTTTTTATGTGGCTTGATTGAGGAGGGACTGAGTCAAGACCTCTTTTTCCCTAATCAAGGTCGTCACCTCTTTTTCCCTCTGACCTTTTTTGAGCAGGGAGTGGAGTTGCTGATGAACTTGGAAGATTTTCATTTCGAACACCAGATTATTAGTTATGAAAATCTTCTCTTTCATGATTTAGATCCAGATGCGGGACTTTTCACTTTTTCTGTGCAGGAGTATCCCGATTATTTTGAGATGGAGATTTCTGAAAGTGAGCGAGTTAACGTATTCTATGGGGGAGCGGTTCTCTTTCGTAAGGGGAATGTTTATCTCTTAAATCCGAAACAAATCAGTCTTTTGAAGGAAATCAAGGAGCTCCCTCGGGAGGAAAGAGGGAGAAAATGCCTCCAGTTTGACAACAGTGATCGTGACCGTCTGGCCGCCTGTCTGCCTTTGTTTGGACAGCTGGGCACAGTTTCTGCTCCTGAGCGCTTGCAAATCAGACCCTTTTCACCAATCTTTTACTTTGATAAGGAGGATGACGGCCGTATCCGCTTAGATATTCAGTTTGACTATGGAGATGTTAAGGTGACTAGTCATCAACAGCTGGAACAATTACCATTTTCAAGCGATGCCGTCTTGGAAAACCAGCTATTTCAAGTCTGTTTAGGGACTGGTTTTGAGGCTGATTTTCAGTCTTGGAGACAGGCTTTGAAGCCAGAGGCAGTTTATTCTTTCTTTCACCATACGATTCCAGCTTTTGAGAAGTTGGGACAGGTTTTCTTGTCTGATGAGATAAATCAGCTCTACAGCGTCCAAGCTCCTCAAGTTCATATGGAGTCCAAGGGAGGACTGTTGGAAATTCAGTTTGACTTCCAAGGAATTGCCCAAGAAGAGATTGATCAAGCTCTCAAAGCCTTAACCAGCAATCAGGATTTTTATATCAGTTCTTCTGACCAAGTTTACTTTTTTGATGAGGAAACCAGGCAGATTCGTCAAAATTTGCAGGAACTGGGGGTTGAGCTAAAAGATGGTTCTTTTCAAGCTCGAAAATCTCTGGCTTATAGCCTTTCTCAGCTTTTTGAAGGTCGAGACAGGATTTCCTTCTCGGAAGAATTTCAGCATTTAGCTCATGATTTGACCCATCCAGAGGATTTTCCTTTAGGAGATATACGGGTGCAGGCGAGTTTGAGAGACTACCAGGAAAAGGGAGTCCGTTGGCTTCAGATGCTTCATCACTATGGCTTTGGTGGCATTCTGGCAGATGATATGGGACTAGGAAAAACACTGCAAACTATTGCTTTTTTAACTAGTCAGGTGACCGAAGATAGTCGGGTCTTGATTTTGGCGCCGTCAGGTTTGATCTACAATTGGGCAGATGAATTCAGAAAATTTGCCCCACAGTTGGATTTGGCTGTCGTTCATGGTTTGAAAGCGAATCGAGAAGCAATTCTTTCTGAAAATCACCAAATCTATGTGACTAGCTATGCCACCTTTCGTCAAGACAGCGAGCTTTATCAAGAGATGGCTTTTGATTTCCTCTTTTTAGATGAAGCCCAGGTCATGAAAAATGCTCAGACTAAGATTGCTCAGAGTTTGCGCCAGTTTGTGGTGCCGGCAGTCTTTGCTTTGTCAGGTACGCCCATCGAAAACCATTTAGGAGAGTTGTGGTCTATCTTTCAAATTGTGCTTCCGGGGCTCTTACCTAACAAGAAGGAGTTTATGAAATTACCGGCTGACCGAGTCGCGCAGTTTATCAAGCCCTTCGTCATGAGGCGTAAGAAAGAAGAAGTCCTTACAGAACTGCCTGACCTGATCGAAGTCGTCTATAAAAATGAACTGGAAGACCAACAAAAGGCCATCTATCTCGCCCAGTTGCAACAGATGCGAGACCGCCTAGCACAAGTGACAGATCAAGAATTCCAGAGAAGCCGGGTAGAAATTTTATCTGGTCTCATGCGTTTGCGCCAGATCTGCGATACGCCAGCTCTTTTTATGGACAATTACCAAGGAGCCAGTGGTAAATTGGATAGTCTCCGAGATTTATTGCTACAAGTGGCAGATGGTGGGCATCGGGTCTTGATTTTCTCTCAATTTAAAGGAATGTTGGAAAAAATAGAGCAAGAGCTCCCAAATTTGGGCTTGACTTCCTTCAAAATTACGGGCTCAACTCCTGCTCAAGACCGACAAGAGATGACCAAAATATTTAATCAAGGGGAAAGGGATATCTTTCTCATCTCCCTTAAGGCAGGTGGTGTCGGTCTCAATTTGACAGGAGCTGACACCGTCATCCTAGTGGACCTCTGGTGGAATCCTGCTGTCGAGGCTCAGGCTATCGGACGAGCTCATCGAATGGGACAGGAGCGGAAGGTAGAAGTTTATCGTTTGATTACTAGAGGAACCATTGAAGAAAAGATTCAAGAACTCCAAGAACAGAAGAGACACCTAGTTTCCCAAGTTTTAGATGGGACGGAATCGCGTGCGAGTCTTAGTCTGGCAGAAATTCGAGAAATTTTAGGGATTTCTGAAGCCAGCACTTGAAAAATCAAGACAATACGCTATAATGAAGTGTTGAAAGGAAATACAAAATGAAACAAGATCGATTTCCATTGGTGTCAGATGATGAGATCATGCTGACTAAAATGCCAGTCATGGACTTGTACGATGAGTCAGACTTTATTAGCAATATCAAGGGTGATTACCGCGATAAAAACTATTTGGAATGGTCTCCTATCAATGAGGAACAGGCTGTAACTCCTTCGGTAGCTAGCAAGGAGTCAAAACCAGGCCCAGAACCTAAAAAAATTGAAAAAACGTATGCTGAATTGGCTCGAGAAGAGGCGCGTGCGGACTTGAAGAAGAAACGTTCGGCCAAGTATTTGACTCAGGATGTTAGTCATACTAGACGACACAATGGTTCAACACTTGTTCGTCAAGGAAACCAACCAACAGCACCATTTCAAAAGGAAAATCCAGGTGAGTTTGCCAAGTTTAGTAAAAACTTGAGCCAGTCCCACTATATCTTAGCCGAGGAAGCTGGCCAGGTAGTGACTCCAACTCCGAAATCTCAAACGGAAAAGGCTAAAAAGAACAACTATGATTTTCTAAAGAAGAGTCAAATATATAATAAAAAGAATAAGCAAACGGAACAGGAACGTCAGGTTGCTCAAGAGTTGAATCTGACAAGAATTACTGAGTAAGGGAGAAAAACATGTCAAAAACATATCATTTTATTGGAATCAAGGGATCAGGGATGAGTGCCTTGGCCTTGATGTTGCACCAAATGGGACACAAGGTTCAAGGTTCAGACGTTGAAAAATACTACTTTACTCAACGTGGACTAGAGCAGGCAGGGATTACGATTCTTCCTTTTGATGAAAAGAACCTGCAAGGGGATCTTGAAATTATTGCTGGAAATGCCTTTCGTCCAGATAACAACGTTGAAATCGCCTATGCCGATAAAAATGGTATCAGCTACAAACGTTACCATGAATTCCTAGGTAGCTTTATGCGCGACTTTGTCAGCATGGGAGTGGCAGGAGCGCATGGTAAGACATCAACGACTGGGATGCTGTCTCACGTTTTGTCTCACATCACAGACACTAGCTTCTTGATTGGGGATGGAACAGGTCGAGGTTCTGAAAATGCCAAGTATTTTGTTTTTGAATCTGACGAATATGAGCGTCATTTCATGCCTTACCACCCAGAATACTCTATCATCACCAACATTGACTTTGACCATCCAGATTACTTTACTAGTCTAGAGGATGTTTTCAACGCCTTTAATGACTATGCCAAACAAATTACTAAAGGTTTGTTTGTCTACGGTGAGGATGCTGAGTTGCGTAAGATTACAGCCAATGCTCCAATCTATTACTATGGCTTTGATGCTGAGGGAAATGACTTTGTAGCTAGCGACCTTCTACGTTCTACAACTGGTTCGACCTTCACAGTTCATTTCCGCGGACAAGAGTTGGGTCAATTCCACATTCCAACCTTTGGTCGTCATAATATTATGAATGCGACAGCCGTTATTGGTTTACTTTATACAGCAGGGTTTGACTTGAACTTGGTACGTGAACACTTGAAAACATTTGCTGGTGTTAAGCGTCGTTTCACTGAAAAGGTTGTCAATGGCACCATTATTATTGATGATTTCGCCCACCATCCAACGGAAATCATTGCGACCTTAGATGCGGCTCGTCAGAAATACCCAAGCAAGGAAATTGTTGCAATCTTCCAACCACACACTTTTACTAGAACCATTGCCCTATTGGACGACTTTGCTAAAGCTTTGAGCCAGGCAGATGCTGTTTACTTGGCGAAAATCTATGGATCAGCCCGTGAGGTGGACCATGGTGACGTCAAGGTAGAAGACCTAGCAGATAAAATTAAGAAGAAAAGCCAAGTCATCACAGTTGAAAATGTATCACCACTCCTTGAGCATGATAATGCAGTCTATGTATTTATGGGAGCAGGAGACATCCAAACCTATGAGTACTCATTTGAACGTCTCTTGTCTAATTTGACAAGTAACGTCCAATAAGAAAAAAGAATGGAAATTCCAATCACCATAGGACGGGCTACATTATCGGATTTAGAAGAAATTGTAGCAATTAAAGAATCTTGTTTATCCTCAGAAGAAATAGTGAGCTACGAGTTTTTAGAAGAGAGTATCCGTAAGATTGCGGATACCCTTCTTGTAGCTAGAGATGAAAACCAGCTCCTAGGCTATGTTTTAGGAGAGTCTCAGTCTCTTCATCCCACATGGATAGAAATAAAATCATTTGCTATTCATCCTGACCATCGCGAGCAAGGCTTGGGGACCCTTCTTCTTGCTAGCTTGAAACAAGTGGCGGTAGAAGGAGGGTATGAGTATCTTCGCTTGACTTGTCCTGATGACTTGCTCTCTTATTTTGAGATGAATGGCTTTGTTGCGGGAGCATTGCTAGAGGCTTCGTACGCAAGATTTTCGGGATGGAATCTGATTTGGGCCAATCCTTTTTATCAGGAGGAAGTATGAAAATCAGACAAGCAAGATTTTCGGATTTAGATCAAATTTTAGAGATAGAGCTGGAGAATTTCTCCCTTGAAGAAGCGATTCCTCGTTCGGTCTTTGAAGCGCACTTACGTGAAATTCAGACCAGTTTTCTCGTAGCTGAAAAGGAGGGACGTATCCTTGGGTATATCGAAGGTCCAGTCGTCCCACATCGTCATCTACAAGATCAGTCTTTTACAGAAGAAATAAAAGACTATAGCCATCGACCTGGAGGTTATATCTCTGTGACCTGTCTCTCCATAGCTAAGGAGGCACAAGCCTTGGGCGTGGGGAAAAGATTGTTAAGGGCTCTGAAAGAAGTCGCTTTAGAACATGAACGAGAAGGTATCAATTTGACCTGTCATGACTATCTCATCCCTTATTATGAAAAACATGGATTTGTGAATGAAGGGGTATCCCAGTCAAGCTTTGCGGGTGAAAGTTGGTATGATATGGTTTGGCAACCTTAAAAAATGAGAATCATAGCTATAGAAAGGGATGTTTTGTTGCTTTTCTGTAACTTTTAAGATATAATATTATGGATTGTCAACAAGGAGGTAATGCTTTTGACTGAAAAATCAAGAGAAGAAGAAAAATTAAGCTTTAAAGAGCAGATTCTACGTGATTTAGAGAGAGTAAAAGAACAAGATAGAAGAGAGAAAGAAGTAGACATTCCAAATCTGACAGCTTCATCATCTCAAGCTAGTTCAGTAACTCCTGCAAATCCTGAATCGGATGCTTCAACAGAAGAGTTGATGGCTGATTCCCTATCTGTTGTCGATAAAATTCTAAAGAATGCGCCGAGCGTTCCTCCACTTTCGAGTGCTGAAGCTGATAAAACGGATGAAAAAGAAGAGAAAGAGATTAGACAGCCTGTCATTGACAAGATTGAAGTTGTAGAATCTGAAGAACCTCTAGTAGAACCGATTCATCCAGCTGAAGAACCTGTAGTGGAGTCCGTTCAACCTAAGGTGGAACCAGTTGAACTTGAACCTGAAGAAAAAGAATTTAACGATACTCCGACCAAGATAGATGTGACTTATAAGACAGAAGAGGCCAATACATCAGTTCCTTCTTCTGAGAATAAAGCTGAAGCGCTAGTTTCAACTGGATCCTCAGACAGATTAACGGAGGAACCACGTCGTAACCGTCGCCGTAAAGGTAAAAAAACAACCAAGAAAAAGAAGAAATCAAAGGCCAAAGGCTTCCTAGTAACCTTTTTAGTCCTCTTGGTGCTTGTGGCTGCTGGTGGATACTTTGGATACGGTTACGTTCAAGACTCTTTGAAACCTATTGATGCGAGCTCTAAGGAGTATGTGACAGTTCAAATTCCAGAAGGATCAAACGTGCAACAAATTGGGAGCACTTTGGAAAAATCTGGTTTGGTCAAACATGGACTTATCTTTAGTATTTATGCTAAGTATAAGGGTTCAGATTTGAAGTCAGGTTATTACAATTTGAAGAAGAGCATGAGTACGGATGACTTGATTCAAGAATTGCAAAAAGGTGGAACTCCTGAACCTCAAGAACCAGTGCTTGCGAACTTAACTATTCCAGAAGGTTATACCTTAGAGCAAATTGCTCAGACAGTAGGTCAACTCCAAGGTGATTTTAAAGAACCTCTTACAGCGGATGCTTTCCTGGCAAAAGCTCAAGATGAAACCTTCATCTCCCAACTAGTAGCTAAGTATCCAAACCTTCTTGGAAGTCTTCCAACAAAAGACAGTGGCGTTCGTTATCGCCTTGAAGGTTACCTTTTCCCAGCAACCTACACTATCAAAGACAGCACCACAGTTGAAAGCTTGATTGATGATATGTTAGCAGCTATGGACAAGGCCATGTCACCGTATTACACTACGATCAAAGAAAAGAATCTGACAGTTAATGAATTGCTCAGTATTGCTTCTCTTGTCGAAAAAGAAGGGGCTAAGACCGAAGATCGTAAATTGATTGCGGGAGTCTTCTATAACCGCTTGAATCTTGGTATGCCACTTCAAAGCAACATTGCTATCTTGTATGCTGAAGGAAAACTTGGCCAAAAGATTAGCTTGGCTGATGATACTGCAATTGATACTACGATTGATTCACCTTATAATGTTTATACACATCTTGGCCTCATGCCCGGACCAGTTGATAGTCCAAGCCTCGATGCGATTGAAGCAAGTGTAAATCAGACAAAGAGTGAGTACTTGTACTTTGTAGCTAATGTTGAAGACGGTAAAGTATACTTTGCAACGACAAAAGAAGAGCATGACCAAAACGTTGCAGAACATATCAATAGTAAATTAACACAATCAAGTAGTTCAAACTAAAATTATGTGGTTTTCCACATAATTTTGTTTTAAAAAAAGTAATAGAAAAGAAAGTTGAAAAAATGGCAGAAAAAACTTACCCAATGACCCTTGAAGAAAAGAAAAAGTTAGAAAAAGAATTAGAAGAATTGAAACTCGTTCGTCGTCCTGAAGTAGTAGAGCGTATCAAAATTGCTCGTTCGTACGGGGATCTTTCAGAAAATAGTGAGTACGAAGCAGCTAAGGATGAACAAGCTTTTGTTGAAGGACAAATTTCAAGTCTAGAAACAAAAATTCGCTATGCTGAAATTGTTAATAGCGATGCAGTTGCCCAAGATGAGGTAGCTATCGGTAAGACCGTAACCATTCAAGAAATCGGTGAAGAGGAAGAAGAAGTCTACATCATCGTCGGTTCTGCAGGTGCGGATGCTTTCGCTGGGAAGGTATCAAATGAAAGTCCGATTGGACAAGCTTTGATCGGCAAAAAAACAGGCGATATTGTTACGATTGAGACACCTGTTGGTAGTTACGATGTCAAAATTTTAAAGGTTGAAAAAACAGCCTAAATAGAATGAAAACGGAGTAGTGGAGGTCTTGACTTGCTCAACTCCTTTTTGATTTTTTGAATAAATAGGAGACTATATGAGTTCAAATAAGAAAAAAAATAAAATGGAGCGTGGTTTAACCAATCGCCATGTTCAGGTGATGGCCATTGCGGGGACAATCGGAACAGGACTTTTCCTAGGTGCTGGTCGTTCTATCAGCCTTACTGGACCTTCTATCATCCTGATTTACATGATTACAGGAGCCTTTATGTTTTTGATGATGAGGGCTGTTGGGGAGATGCTATATCAGGATCCAGAACAACATACTTTTATCAACTTTATCACCCGTCATTTGGGGAAAGGCTGGGGGTATTTCTCTGTTTGGTCTTATTGGTTGTCTGTTGTCTTTATCGGTATGGCAGAAATCACTGCGATTTCGCATTATGTTCAATTTTGGTTTCCTTCTTGGCCTAGTTGGTTGATTCAGATTGTTTTTTTAACGATTTTGGCCTTGGTCAATCTGATTGCGGTTAAGCTCTTTGGAGAAGTCGAGTTTTGGTTTGCTATGGTTAAGATTGTGGCTATTTTAGCTATGATTGCAACAGGGGTCTTTATGGTCTTGACAGGATTTGAAACACCATATGGTGCTGCAAGTCTGGCAAATATCAGCAATCAATTCTCTCTTTTCCCAAATGGAGTCATGAACTTTGTCATGGCCTTTCAAATGGTATTTTTTGCCTATCTGATGATTGAATTTATCGGAGTGACAACCTCTGAAACGAAGAATCCTCGTCAGGTTTTGCCCAAAGCAGTGAAAGAAATTCCTCTCCGAATTGTCTTCTTCTATGGCGGTGCTCTATTAGCCATTATGTCTATTATTCCCTGGAGAGAACTTGCTTCTTCAGATTCACCATTTGTAACGGTTTTTGAGCTGGCAGGTATCAAGTGGGCGGCAGCTCTGATTAACTTCGTTGTTTTGACGTCGGCAGCATCTGCTCTTAATTCAACCCTCTATTCAACAGGACGACACCTTTACCAGATTGCCCATGATTCACCCAATCGCTTCTTAAAAGCGATCAAGGCAGATACTCTCTCTCGCCATAATGTTCCGCAAAATGCCATCATCGCTTCAGCAATCTTAATTGCTCTGGCTGCCTTTATCAATGTTTTGCCAGGTGTTTCCGATGCCTTTGCTTTGATTACGGCGTCTTCATCAGGTGTTTACATCGCGATTTATATCTTGATCATGGTGGCTCATCTCAAATACCGCAAGTCACAAGACTTCATGGCGGATGGCTACCTCATGCCCCATTACCGTTTTCTAAATCCTTTAACCATGCTCTTCTTTATCTTTGTCTTTGTAACCCTCTTTTTACAAGAATCTACCTTTATGGGAGCAATTGGTTCAGCTATCTGGATTATCGTTTTCGGAATTTATAGCCAGTGGAAATTTAGAAAATAACTCATGAACTCATCAACTCAGCTTGGTGAGTTTTTTTCTAGTTTGACAGTCTATTGAAATAAGATTATAATCAAGCTGTAACAGTTCTAAGGAGGTTTGGATGCACTTTAGATTGGAAAATAAGGAATCACATAAAGCGCAAGAAATAGGAAATCTGATTCGTACTTATAATCGTTCCAAACGAGAAGAGGCTGAAAGCGAGCCACTGAATCTTTATATCGAAGACGAAAAGGGTAATCTCTTGGCAGGCTTAGTAGCAGAGACTTTCGGAAATTGGTTGGAAATCGAGTATTTGTTTGTGAAAGAGGAATTGCGAGAACAGGGAATCGGTTCAAAACTATTGCAACAGGCAGAAAGTGAAGCTAAGAATCGAAACTGTCGTTTTGCTTTCGTCAATACTTACCAGTTTCAAGCGCCAGATTTTTATAAAAGGTATGGCTACAAGGAAGTCTTTACCTTGCAAGACTATCCCTATACAGGACAAAGATACTATTACCAAAAGGATTTGTAAGCTAAATATGAAAGTATAAATCAAAGAGGAAATCTTCACATCACTATGGAGGTGGGCTAATGGATATCATACTAGATATGGGCAACGTTTTATTAGAATGGAACAAAGATAAGATTTTGCAAGGTGTTTCGGATACGAAGGAAGAATATTTGATTTTAGATAAGGCCATTTTTCAGTCGGGGCTTTGGGAAAGATTAGATCTTGGAACCATGACGAGAGAAGAGTTGGTGCTTAAAGTTGTGTCAATGATTGGCAGGACCTATCAAAAGAAGGTCGAAGAAGTTATCTGGAACTGGCCTAGCTACATTGACATTTATACGGAAGTCTTTCCTGTCTTGTCAGAACTAAAGAAAAAGGGGCATCGCATCTTTGTCTTGTCCAATACCTCAAAGGTATTTTATGACTTGCTGGAAGAGCAACTATCTCCCTTAAAAGAACTTTTAGATGGCCTTGTCTTATCCTGTGATATAAAAGCTATAAAGCCTGATTTGGTAATGTTTAAGGAGATTCTCGATAAATACCAGCTAGATCCTACAAATTGTGTCTTTCTAGACGATATTGAGGACAATACAAACGCAGCTCAGAAATTGGGCATCAAGGCCCATCAGGTCAAGAAAAGAAGTGATGTCGTTGATATTTTGAAATCCTATATTTAAAGGCAACACTCTCTATTTTTTGTGGTAGAGAGTTTTTTTGTTAATAAAATCTTACAAAATGACATTTATATATTGCATTAAGTTAGATATATGGTATAATGTTTTTAAAAGAAGCGCAACTTTTTAAGAATGTGAAGGAGGACGCTAGTGGCTAAAAATTTAAAGTTAAAATTAGCTCGGGTGGAGCGTGATTTAACACAAGGGGATTTGGCAGAAGCTGTGGGCGTTACTAGGCAGACTATAGGCTTGATTGAAGCTGGGAAATACAATCCGAGTCTCTCCCTCTGCCAGTCCATTTGCAGATGCTTAGGAAAAACATTAGACCAACTATTTTGGGAGGAAGAAGATGAAAAATAGAAAAAAACTTGTGATTAAAGATGAACGTACGGAAAAATTGGATGGAAAGATTTCAGGAGAAATTCTTTTGGGAATGTGCCTATTTTTGGCACTGGGAATTTTTGCCAAAGTTTATATTTTTAATTTAACGCTTCTATCCTATTCACCAGAATTACTTTTATTGATTGGAGTAGGTTTGTATGCCATTATTCGCCGCATGTATGTAGGAATTGATATTCGAGATATTGTTGAGAATACTGGAAAAGAAAGAATTTTATCTGCTTTGGGATTTTCTATAGTGATTTTATTGATTGATATCGTAGGCAATCGCGAGGAACTGGTCAGTCTATTGACTTGGAAGTACTCCCTAAAAGTGGTTCTAGCAGTTATCATCTATCTCGTTGGGAGTTATTCTATGGATAGAGTTATCCTATACTTGAATCGCAGAAATCAGCAAGTTTGGGAGGAAGAAGATGAAGAATAGATTTTTTTATTATCAATTACTAGACGAAAGGGAAGAACAACTGATTAACAAAGCTGGGACAGAGTCTTTTTATGTGTTTATCGGGCTCATTCTACTAAGTTATTTGGTGGCAGTATTATCACCTGCTCTTTTTAATCCTAATATTCTTCTGATTACCCTTTTGTTAGGAATTTTCTTCTTTTTCAATCGTGCACGACATCTTGGAGTGACCTACTATAGTCGTTTTCATTTTACGATTGTAGGGTGTTTGCTGGTAACTCTCGCTATTACGACTCTTTTGATGTTGCAGAATTATCAATTCAATATCGAAATTTATCAGCACAATCCTTTGAACTTTAAATACTTATCTGCTTGGGTCATTACTTATCTGATTTACCTTCCTTGGGTTTTTATCGGCAATCTCGGTCTTAAGGGTTATGGCGAATGGGCTCAAAAAAAGTTTGAGCAAGATATGGATGAACTGGAGAATGGAGAATAGCTTGTTAGCTTTTTATCAATCTCGGTAAAATGTGTTATAATAGTACTGATTTATCGGATGGTGTGAAAGTGGTAGAATACGTTCATACCTTTATAAAGAAGGAAGAAGGAAAACAGATGTATCCAGATGATAGTTTGACATTGCACACGGACTTGTACCAGATTAATATGATGCAAGTTTACTTTGACCAAGGGATTCACAATAAGAAGGCGGTCTTTGAGGTTTACTTCCGCCAGCAACCGTTTAACAACGGTTATGCAGTTTTTGCTGGTTTGGAAAGAATTGTACATTATCTTAAAGACTTACGCTTTTCAGATAGTGATATTGACTACTTGGAGTCGCTTGGCTATCATGGGGCATTCTTAGACTACCTCCGCAATCTCAAGTTGGAGTTGACGGTTCGTTCTGCCCAGGAAGGGGACTTGGTTTTTGCTAATGAGCCGATTGTGCAGGTGGAAGGCCCTCTAGCCCAATGTCAATTGGTTGAAACGGCTCTTTTAAACATCGTTAACTTTCAAACCTTGATAGCAACTAAGGCGGCACGTATTCGTTCGGTTATTGAAGATGAACCCTTGATGGAGTTTGGGACACGTCGTGCGCAAGAAATGGATGCTGCTATCTGGGGAACACGCGCAGCTGTGATTGGTGGAGCCAACGGGACTAGCAATGTGCGAGCAGGGAAGCTCTTTGGCATTCCTGTCTTGGGTACTCATGCCCATGCCTTGGTACAGGTTTATGGAAACGACTATGAAGCGTTCAAGGCTTATGCGGCGACCCATCGTGACTGTGTCTTTCTAGTAGATACTTATGACACGTTGCGAATCGGTGTGCCAGCTGCCATTCAGGTGGCGCGTGAGCTGGGTGATCAGATTAACTTTATGGGTGTGCGGATCGACTCTGGGGACATTGCCTACATTTCCAAGAAAGTCCGTCAGCAACTGGACGAGGCTGGCTTTACAGAGGCTAAGATCTATGCTTCTAATGATTTGGATGAAAATACTATTCTCAACCTCAAGATGCAAAAGGCCAAGATTGATGTCTGGGGTGTGGGAACCAAGCTGATTACAGCCTATGATCAGCCAGCTCTTGGGGCAGTTTATAAGATTGTAGCTATCGAAGATGAGAATGGTCGTATGCGCAATACCATCAAACTGTCTAATAATGCTGAAAAAGTGTCAACGCCAGGTAAGAAACAGGTGTGGCGCATTACCAGTCGTGAAAAAGGCAAGTCAGAAGGTGACTACATCACCTATGATGGTGTTGATGTGAGTGGCATGACTGAAATCAAGATGTTCCATCCGACTTATACATACATCAAGAAGACCGTTCGTAATTTTGATGCCGTTCCTCTCTTAGTGGATATCTTTAAAGAAGGAAAATTGGTTTACAATTTGCCTAATTTGACTGAGATTCAGTCCTATGCTCGCAAAGAATTTGACAAGCTTTGGGATGAGTATAAACGGGTTCTCAATCCACAACATTACCCAGTAGACTTGGCGCGTGACATTTGGCAAGATAAGATGGACTTGATTGATAAGATGCGCAAAGAAGCCCTTGGTGAAGGAGAAGAAGAATGAGTTTGCAAGAGACCATTATCCAGCAACTGGGTGTCAAGCCAGTGATTGACGCTCAGGAAGAAATCCGTCGTTCGATTGATTTCTTAAAGAGATACTTGAAAAAACACCCCTTCCTTAAAACTTTTGTACTAGGGATTTCTGGAGGACAAGACTCAACCTTAGCAGGGCGCTTGGCGCAATTAGCTATGGAAGAAATGCGAGCAGAGACAGGAGATGACAGTTACCAATTTATCGCTGTCCGCCTGCCCTATGGCGTGCAAGCTGATGAAGCAGATGCTCAAAAAGCTCTTGCTTTCATCCAACCAGATGTCAGCTTGGTTGTGAATATCAAGGAATCAGCTGATGCCATGGCAGCTGCAGTTGAAGCGACAGGAAGTCCTGTTTCAGACTTTAACAAGGGCAATATTAAAGCTCGTAGTCGTATGATTGCCCAATATGCCCTTGCGGGTGCCCATAGCGGAGCGGTCATTGGAACAGATCATGCTGCGGAAAATATCACAGGTTTCTTTACTAAGTTTGGTGATGGTGGTGCAGACATTCTCCCCCTTTACCGCCTCAATAAACGTCAAGGAAAGCAACTCTTGAAAGAGCTTGGTGCAGACCCAGCCCTTTATGAAAAAATCCCAACAGCAGATTTGGAAGAAGAAAAACCAGGTATTGCAGACGAAGTCGCACTTGGAGTCACTTACAATGAAATTGATGATTACCTAGAAGGCAAAACAATCAGCCCAGAAGCCCAAGCGACTATTGAAAACTGGTGGCACAAAGGCCAACACAAACGCCACCTACCCATCACCGTATTTGATGACTTTTGGGAGTGAGACAGAAATCGGTAACTCGAAGAGTTCGATTTCGTTGTCTCACCCCCGCAACGATGACTAGGTTTGAAAAAGCTTGATAAAGCGCATTTCAAACCAGACAGCGACTGCGTCAAGTAACTAGATGAAAAACTTGTTTTCTAGCTGTTACTGAGTATAGTCTTTTTACCCTGAGCCTGGAAATGAGAAAGCGAGGAAGGTCCGGGGGACCTTTTTAGCTTCTTGCTTAGAAACTGGGAAGCAAGAATAACCTCTAGTGGAGGTTTTTACCCTGAGCCTAGAAATGAGAAAGCGAAGAAGGTCCGGGGGACCTTTTTAGCTTGAGCCTTAAGCTTAGAAAGCGAGGTAACATTATGGAAGCAATCGGTACGCAAATGTTACAGACAGATCGATTGATTTTGAGAAGATTTGTGGAAAGTGATGCAGAAGCTATGTTTGAAAATTGGGCTTCGTCTGCTGAGAATCTGACCTATGTCACCTGGGATCCCCATCCTGATGTCGATGTGACTCGAAACTCAATTCGCAATTGGGTTGCCTCTTATGCCAATCCCAACTATTACAAATGGGCCATTTGCCTCAAGGAAAACCCAGAACAAGTGATAGGTGATATCAGCATCGTTGATATGGATAAGAACGATTCTTCTTGTGAAATTGGGTATATTTTAGGAAAAAATTATTGGAGCCGAGGTATGATGACGGAGGCCTTGAAAGCTGTCTTAGACTTCTGTTTTACTCAAGCAGGCTTTCAAAAGGTCAGAGCACGTTATGCTAGTCTCAACCCAGCTTCAGGTCGTGTGATGGAAAAATCGGGAATGTCCTATCTAAAAACTATTGCCAATGGTGTGGAGAGAAAAGACTACGTGGCGGACCTTATTTATTACCAGATAAGCAGAGAAGAGTAGTGAATTTTCTTTTCTGTTTTTATCAAAGTCAGACCTTGTCTGGCTTTTTTTGTGCCAGATTTCTAAATAAGCTGATTAAATTCCTATTTTTCCCTATCATTGTCCCTGTTTTTTCTGGAGTTTTGGAGCTATAATAGACCTATCAAATCAAAGAATGGAGGAAGGCAATGGACAATGTATTCTTTTTTATCAGTGTTTTTCTTGCTGGAATTCTTTCCTTCTTTTCTCCTTGTATCTTACCCTTGTTACCGGTCTATGCAGGGGTATTGTTGGATGATAAAGATGGTGCTCAGGTTTCTAGCGGAAAAATTTCAATCTCACTTGTTAGTTTAGTGCGAACTCTGGCCTTTATAGCAGGGATTTCTTTTATCTTTATCTTACTGGGCTATGGAGCTGGTTTTTTAGGCAATTTGCTGTATGCTTCTTGGTTTCAGTATGTGACGGGTGCGGTTATCATTCTCTTTGGCTTACACCAGATGGAAGTCTTACATTTGAAGGGGCTCTACAAGGAAAAAAGGCTACAATTAAAGAGACAGGGTCAAAACGCTAACGGCTATAGTCAGGCATTTTTACTGGGGTTGACCTTTAGTTTTGCTTGGACGCCATGTGTGGGGCCAGTTCTGGGGTCTGTTTTGGCCTTAGCGGCTTCAGGTGGCTCAGGTGCTTGGCAGGGAGCTGGTCTCATGTTGGTTTACACGCTAGGTTTGGCGCTACCATTTTTGGTTCTAGCTCTCGCCTCCAGCTATGTTTTGAAACATTTTCGAAAACTCCATCCTTACCTCGGAACCCTCAAAAAAGTGGGTGGTTTCCTCATTATCCTGATGGGAATCTTGGTGCTTTTGGGAAATGCTTCCATTTTGACAAGATTATTTGAATAGAGAGGAAGAAGAAATGAAGAAATGGCAAACATGTCTACTTGGAGTAGGCTCAATCTGTTGCTTGGCAGCTTGTTCGGCTAAAAACATGTCAGACGAATCAACTATGAAGGAGCAAACCAAAACAGAACAAGTCGGTGCGCAAACTGCGACTAAAGGTCAGGCAGTCGCTGATTTTGAACTAACAGGAGTAGATGGTAAGACCTATCGTTTATCTGACTACAAAGGCAAGAAAGTCTATCTTAAATTCTGGGCTTCTTGGTGTTCCATCTGTCTAGCCAGCCTTCCAGATACGGACGAAATTGCTAAGGATGCTGGTGATGACTACGTGGTCTTGACAGTGGTATCTCCTGGCCACAAGGGGGAGCAAGCAGAAGCGGACTTTAAGAACTGGTACAAGGGCTTGGATTATAAAAATTTTCCAGTTCTAATTGATCCGTCAGGCAAACTTTTGGAAAGTTATGGTGTTCGTTCTTACCCGACTCAAGCCTTTATAGACAAGGAAGGCAAGCTGGTCAAAACGCAACCAGGTTTTATGGATAAGGATATGATTTTAAAAGAATTGAAAGAAATGGGGTAGAGAAAGGCTATGAATGATAAAGTAAAATTGTTTGTCTTGGCAGGGGTCATTCTCCTAACCCTAACCGGTTTCTATTTTCTATTGATGCGAAATGCAGGGCAGACAGATAGCTCGCAAATTGAGAAAGCATCAGTTAGCCAAGGAGGAAAAACAGTGAAAAAAACAGAAGTGAGTAAAGACGCAGACTTGCACGAAATTTATCTAGCTGGGGGATGTTTCTGGGGAGTGGAGGAATACTTCTCACGCGTGCCTGGAGTGACAGATGCCGTTTCAGGCTATGCAAACGGTAGAGGGGAAACAACCAAGTACGAATTGATCAATCAAACAGGACATGCGGAGACTGTCCATGTCACCTATGATGCTAATCAAATTTCCCTCAAGGAAATCCTGCTTCATTACTTCCGCATTATCAATCCAACCAGCAAAAATAAACAAGGAAATGATGTGGGAACCCAGTACCGTACTGGTGTTTATTACACAGATGACAAGGATTTGGAGGTAATCAACCAAGTCTTTGATGAAGTTGCTAAAAAATATGACCAACCTCTGGCAGTTGAAAAGGAGACCTTGAAGAATTTTGTGGTGGCTGAGGATTACCACCAAGACTACCTCAAGAAAAATCCAAATGGCTACTGTCATATCAATGTCAATCAGGCGGCCTACCCCGTCATCGATGCCAGCAAATATCCTAAGCCAAGTGATGAGGAATTGAAAAAGACCTTGTCACCTGAGGAGTATGCAGTTACCCAGAAAAATCAAACAGAACGAGCTTTTTCAAACCGCTACTGGGATAAATTTGAATCCGGTATCTATGTGGATGTGGCAACTGGTGAACCCCTCTTTTCATCAAAGGACAAGTTCGAGTCTGGTTGTGGCTGGCCTAGTTTTACCCAGCCAATCAGTCCAGATGTTGCCACCTACAAGGAAGATAAGTCCTACAATATGACACGCATGGAAGTGAGAAGTCGAGTGGGAGATTCTCATCTTGGTCATGTCTTTACGGACGGTCCACAGGACAAGGGGGGCTTGCGCTACTGTATCAATAGTCTTTCTATCCGCTTTATTCCCAAAGACCAAATGGCAGAAAAAGGCTATGCCTATTTACTAGATTATGTCGATTAAGAGGGCTTTCCTAAGCAGTTAGAGGAGAATTTTGCTATACTGATACTAGTAAGTGACAAAGGAGCAGAGCATGACCTACACAATCTTAATCGTAGAAGATGAATATCTGGTAAGACAAGGCTTGACCAAGCTGGTCAATGTAGCAGCCTACGATATGGAAATCATCGGTCAAGCTGAAAATGGAAGGCAGGCTTGGCAACTGATTCAAAAGCAGGTGCCGGATATCATTTTAACCGATATCAATATGCCTCAGCTAAATGGCATCCAGTTGGCTAGTCTGGTCCGAGAAACCTATCCTCAGGTGCATTTGGTTTTTTTGACTGGCTACGATGATTTTGATTATGCCTTGTCTGCCGTCAAACTCGGTGTAGATGACTACCTGCTCAAGCCCTTTTCTCGTCAGGATATTGAGGAAATGTTGGGGAAAATCAAGCAAAAACTAGATAAGGAAGAGAAGGAAGAGCAGTTACAAGATTTACTGACCGATAAGTTTGAAGGAAACATAGCCCAGAAGATCCAGTCTCATCTAGCTGATAGTCAATTTAGTTTAAAGAGCTTGGCCAGTGACTTGGGCTTTAGTTCGACTTATCTGAGTTCTTTGATTAAGAAAGAGTTGGGCATGCCTTTTCAGGATTATCTGGTGAGAGAGCGTGTCAAACAAGCCAAGCTCTTGCTTCTGACCACGGATTTAAAGATTTACCAGATAGCCGAAAAGGTTGGTTTTGAAGATATGAACTATTTTACCCAACGTTTTAAACAGATTGCAGGTGTGACACCTCGTCAGTTTAAGAAGGGAGAAGGCCGATGAAGCGTTCTTCTCTCCTGGTCAGAATGGTCATTTCCATCTTTCTGGTCTTTCTCATTCTCCTAGCTGTGGTTGGGACTTTCTACTATCAATCTAGTTCATCAGCCATTGAGGCTACCATTGAAGGCAATAGCCAAACGACCATCAGTCAAACTAGCCACTTTATCCAGTCTTATATCAAAAAATTAGAAACCACCTCAACCAGTTTGACCCAGCAGAAGGATGTGTTAGCCTATGCTGAGAATCCTAGTCAAGATAAGGTCAAGGAAATCCGAGATCTGTTTTTGACTATCCTAAAGGCAGACCAGGACTTGAAAACGGTGGTACTGGTCACCAAATCCGGTCAGGTCATTTCTACAGATGATAGTGTGCAGATGAAAACTTCCTCAGATATGATGGCTGAGGATTGGTACCAAAAGGCTATTCATCAGGGGGCTAAGCCCATTTTGACCCCAGCTCGTAAATCAGACAGCCAGTGGGTCATTTCTGTCACTCAGGAACTGGTTGATGCAGAGGGGGCCAATCTTGGAGTGCTTCGTTTGGATATTTCTTATGAAACTCTGGAAGCCTATCTCAACCAACTTCAGTTAGGTCAGCAGGGCTTTGCCTTTATCATCAATGAAAACCATGAATTTGTCTACCATCCTAAACATACAGTTTATAGCTCATCTAGCGAAATGGAGGCCATGAAACCCTATATTGAGACAGGGCAGGGTTATACTCCAGACCACCAATCTTACGTCAGTCAGGAACAGATTGCAGGTACTGATTGGACGGTTATAGGCGTGTCTTCGTTGGAGAAGTTAGACCAGGTTCGGAGTCAACTCATGTGGACCTTGCTTGCTGCTAGTGCCTTATCTCTTCTTGCCTGTCTCTGCTTGGTGTGGTTCAGTCTCAAACGCTGGATTGCGCCTTTGAAGGACCTGAGAGAAACCATGCTGGAAATTGCTTCTGGTGGTCAGAATCTGCGTGCCAAGGAAACTGGTGCCCATGAACTGAGAGAAGTGACTCGCCAGTTCAATGCTATGTTGGATCAGATTGATCAGTTGATGGCAGATGTTCGCAGGCAGGAAGAAACGACCCGTCAGTATGAACTTCAAGCCTTGTCAAGTCAGATCAATCCGCATTTTCTCTATAATACTTTGGACACTATCATCTGGATGGCTGAATTTCAGGATAGTCAGCGAGTGGTTCAGGTGACCAAGTCCTTGGCAACCTATTTCCGCTTGGCGCTCAATCAAGGAAAGGACTTGATTTTCCTGTCTGATGAAATCAATCATGTCCGCCAGTACCTCTTTATCCAGAAACAACGTTATGGGGATAAGCTGGAATATGAAATTGATGAAAATTCTGTCTTTGATAATTTAGTATTGCCTAAACTGGTGCTACAACCCCTTGTAGAAAATGCCCTTTATCACGGCATCAAGGAGAAAGATGGACAGGGACATATTAAAGTTTCCGTCCAGAAAAAGGATTCAGGACTAATCATCCGCATTGAGGATGATGGTGTTGGTTTCCAAGCTACTAGCGATAGTAGTCAAAGTCAGCTCAAACGTGGGGGAGTTGGTCTTCAAAATGTTGACCAACGGCTCAAACTTCATTTTGGAGAAAACTATCAGATGAAGATCAATTCTGCACCCGAAAAAGGGACGACGGTTGAAATATACATAAATAGAATAGAAACTAGTTAACTCCCAGTCAATTCTGGGAGTTTTACTTTTAAAAATCAGAATGATCAGTTGGCCTTGATAAAATCAGTAAAAAAAGATATGATAGATAGTGATAAAAGAGGTATTAAGTATGAAGGAAAAAGACATTCAAAGAGCAACAAGCCAGATTGTAGAAGATGTATTAGAAAAGGCTGATTTGAAGCAAGGAGCTATCTTTGTTTTGGGCCTTTCTTCTAGTGAGGTGATAGGTGGTCAGATTGGCAAGGAATCCAGCCAAGAAATTGGCGAAATCATTGTGAAGACAATCCTAGATATCCTAGAGAAAAAAGGAATTCATCTAGCCGTTCAAGGCTGTGAACATGTCAATCGGGCCCTCGTTGTTGAACGTCAGGTGGCAGAGCAGTTTGGTCTGGAAATTGTCAGCGTCCTTCCAACTCTTCATGCAGGGGGTTCGGGTCAGTTGGCTGCCTTTAAGTTTATGCAGGATCCAGTTGAGGTCGAATTTATCGAGGCTCATGCTGGATTGGATATCGGAGATACTGCAATTGGCATGCATGTCAAGCATGTGCAGGTACCGATTCGTCCTGTACTACGAGAGATTGGGCATGCCCATGTAACGGCTCTCGCAAGTCGTCCAAAATTAATTGGAGGTGCGCGTGCGCAGTATCCAGAAGATTCTATTAGAAAGTCATAAGTGGGCTGAGAATGATCATAAGTTAGAGATAGATTTCAAGTATATAGAGGTTAAATTTGGAAAATTGTGTTTATATCATTTCGGGTCCCCCAGGTGTTGGAAAGAGCACTGTCAGCAAAGAGTTGGCTTATTCTTTTGACAAAAGTGCAGTTATAGAGGGGGATATGATTTACTTAATGATAAAAAGTGGTCTCGTAGCTCCTTGGGAAGATGATGGATTTTATATGGATTTGTTCTGGGATAATATCATCAGTCTGACCAATAATTTCTTGGATCGTGGCATTACTGTCGTGATAGAGTATGTCATATTTGAAGATCAACTGAAGAAAATTGCAGCCTTCTTAAAAGAAAAACAAATTAAGCTAAAATATTGTGTCCTAATAGCAGAAGAAGAAACCTTGAAAGATAGGGATTCTTCTCGGAAAGAAATTGAGAGAACAGGCGATTTATCAATCCAAGCAAGAAATGACTTCTTAGCTAAGAATAGTGAGAAACATCATTTTCTGTATACGGATGATTTAGATGTCAAAGAAACGGTAGGCATCATTAAAACTTCAAATCAATTTTTAATTTCTGAACAGTAAAAGACAGGGAGAGTAAGGGTATAAAAACCAAGACTCTCTCTGTTTTTTGTTAAATTCTTGTTAAAAGCACTTCAATGTAGAAAAAAGTAACTTAGAGAATTTTTTCATTATAGAAATCAGTAAATAAAGCTGGATTTAACTGTTCTAGGTCGGCTTTTTTGTGCTATACTTAAGGTATGCATAGAAAAACAGTGATTGATTTTAGGGATTTGGGTGAGAGATACATCTTTACCCAGCCGATCAAAGAGTTAAAAACGAGAGATTTAGCAGAAGTGGTGGATTTGCTGGCGCAAGTGGAAAGCTACCAAGAGCAAGGCTACTATGTGGTAGGTTATGTCAGCTACGAGGCTGCTCCAGCTTTTGAGGAGAAATTAGCAGTTCATAAAGCTCCTTTACTGGGCGAGTATTTGCTTTACTTTACTGTTCATGATAGGGTAGAAACATCGCCTATTCCTCTGACTTATGAGGAAGTAGATCTGCCTTCAAAGTGGCAGGAAGTAACGTCTGAAGCAGACTATGAAAAGGCTATTGCTCAGATTCACCATCATTTGCGGCAGGGTGATACCTATCAGGTCAACTACACTGTCCAACTCAAGCAAGACTTAAATGCTAATCCTTTTGCTATCTACAATCGCATGGTGGTAGAGCAGGAGGCGGGATACAATGCCTATGTTGAGCATGACGATATGGCAGTGATTTCCATGAGTCCAGAGCTCTTTTTTGAGCAAAATGACCGGGAATTAACGACTCGCCCGATGAAAGGAACAACCCAGCGGGGAGTGACTGACCAAGAAGACCTTGCCCAAGCTAGCTGGTTGAAGCAGGATCCTAAAAATCGCTCTGAAAACATGATGATTGTGGACCTCTTGCGCAACGATATGAACCGTATTTCTGAAGTGGGCAGTGAGCATGTAGAACGTCTGTGCCAAGTGGAGCAGTATTCAACTGTTTGGCAAATGACTTCGACCATCAAGAGTCAGTTGCGAGAGGATGTGGACTTGGTTGCAATTTTTCAGTCACTCTTTCCTTGTGGATCCATAACGGGAGCTCCGAAAATTGCGACCATGGAAATCATCAAGAACTTGGAGCCACAACCCAGAGGAGTCTACTGCGGAACGATTGGTCTCTTGCTTCCAAATGGGCGACGGATTTTTAATGTCGCCATTCGGACCATTCAACTTCACAAGGGTCAAGCCATTTATGGAGTTGGCGGAGGGATTACTTGGGATAGCACATGGGAGTCTGAATACCGTGAAGTGCATCAAAAGGCGGCTGTTCTCTATCGTAAACAAGCTCGCTTCCAATTGATTACGACTGGGAAAATCAGCCAGAAGCGTTTGCTATTTGAAGATCAACATCTGGAAAGACTGACAAAGGCGAGTCGTTATTTTGCCTATCCTTTTGATCCAGAAGAACTGAGACAAAAGATAGAGCTAGAGTGCCAAGCTTGTGATTCCCACCAAGACTACCGTTTGCGAATAAGCCTCAGCAAGTCTGGAGAGATAGAACTCAGTCGCCAAATCTTAACACCTCTTAGTCCAAGCTTCTGTCAGGCCAAACTTTGCCTGCAAAAAGCGGATTTACAGCAAGCATTTACCTACTTTAAAACAACTCACAGACCACACTTAAGTCTAGGTAAACAGGAAATCATTTACCATAATGCAGCAGGAGAATTGCTTGAAACCTCTATTGGAAATCTGGTCTTAAAAATTAATGGGAAGCTCTACACACCGCCTATCAATCTTGGCATCTTGTCAGGAATCTATCGTCAGCATTTGCTAGGAAAAGGACAGGTAGAAGAGAAAATTCTGACTTTGGCAGACTTGAACCAAGCAGAAGCTGTCTATGGCTGTAATGCAGTCAGAGGATTGTATGAGTTGTTATTGAAGGAGAAATAAATGAAATTGATATTTTTACATGGCTTAGGTCAGACGGCCGCAAGCTGGAAGGAAGTTCAGGATCTACTTGCCAATCATCCTTCTGAGGCCCTTGAATTGTTTCCTACGGGGGTTGGGTCTTATAAGGAAGCCAAAAAACGTATAGCTAAATACCTATCAGAGGAGAAGGATCCTTTTGTTTTAATCGGTTTATCCCTCGGTGCTACTCTTGCACTAGAGCTTTCAAGTTACGATTTGCCAAATCTTCAAGGTTTAGTCTTATCAGGCTGTCCAGTGAAACTAGCAGGTAATATCTTGTTTAGAATCCAGTTGATGATTTTTAAACTACTTCCAAAAAGTTTTTTTGAAAAGCAGGGAGCAGAAAAAGCGCTCATGGTTGGTGTTTCTGAGGAATTGAAAACACTTGATTTAACCCAAGTAGCACAGAATTGTTACTATCCAACCTTGCTAATTTGTGGTAGCCAAGACAAGCCTAATCTCAGTTCTATGAGAGGCCTTCATCAATTGATGTCAGATTCTAAATTGCAGATTATTCCTGACGGTCCTCACACACTGAACACTGACAAACCGAAGGAGTTTGCAGAAAAGACTAGAAGTTTTCTTGAATTGCTGGAATAAGTCTGGTAAAATAAAAGCGAAAGCGATATCAAAAAAGGAGAGAATAATGAAAAAAAAGTTTTGCTAGAAGTGGCTTTTGCTACCCTTCTAGTTTGGGGGCTATTTACCGAACCAGTTACTGCAGAGGAAAATATTCATTTTTCTAGTTGTAGAGAAGCATGGGAAAATGGTTACTCTGATATTCATAGAGGAGAACCAGGTTACTCTTCTAAACTAGATCGTGATAGTGATGGGATAGCTTGTGAACGTGCAAATGCACCTCGGGGAGTCTTTAAACCACGCCAGTCGGGTTCGCAATTCAATGTCACAGCTAGCGGATGGGTCAAACAGGACGGTTATTGGTATTATTTTGCTGAAAATGGGCATGCAGTTAGGAATGCTTGGCAAGGTAGCTATTACCTTAAGTCAGATGGCAAGATGGCAGCCAGCGAGTGGATTTATGATGCTAGCTATCAATCTTGGTACTATCTAAAATCCGACGGTTCTTATGCGAGAAATACTTGGCAGGGAAGCTACTACCTTAAATCAAATGGTAAGATGGCAGCAGGTGAATGGCTATATGATTCCTATTATCAATCGTGGTATTATCTAAAAGAGGACGGAGCTTACGCCCGTAACGCTTGGCAAGGAAGCTATTATCTCAAGTCGAATGGTAAGATGGCAGCAAGTGAATGGGTTTATGACACCAGTTATCAAGCATGGTACTACCTAAAATCCAATGGTGTTTATGCTAGAAACACTTGGCAAGGGAACTATTACCTCAAATCAGATGGTAAAATGGCAAAGAATGAGCGAGTTGATGGTGGCAGATACTACGTAGATGGTTCTGGCCTTTGGAAACCATAAATCAGAATAATTTCTAGGAAGTTAATGCAAACCTTTGCACAAAGCAGACGATTTTGTTATACTATATCTGTAAGCATTTTCAATTAAAAAGGAGAAGACGATGAGTCAAAAGATTATTGGGATTGACCTTGGTGGGACATCTGTCAAGTTCGCAATTTTAACTCAAGAAGGAGAAATCCAAGAAAAATGGTCTATTAAGACCAATATTTTGGACGAAGGAAGCCATATCGTAGATGATATGATTGAGTCTATTCAGCATCGTTTGGACTTGCTTGGATTGTCAGCTACGGATTTCCGAGGTATTGGAATGGGATCACCTGGTGTGGTTGACCGTGAAAAAGGGACTGTTATCGGTGCCTACAACCTAAACTGGAAAACCCTTCAACCAGTTAAAGAAAAGATTGAAAAAGCCTTGGGTATTCCATTCTTCATCGATAATGATGCCAACGTAGCTGCTCTTGGTGAGCGCTGGATGGGTGCTGGTGACAACCAACCAGACGTTGTCTTTATGACACTTGGTACTGGTGTTGGTGGCGGTATCGTTGCAGAAGGAAAACTGCTTCACGGTGTTGCTGGTGCGGCAGGAGAGCTTGGTCATATCACTGTTGACTTTGACCAACCAATCGCATGTACCTGTGGTAAAAAAGGCTGTCTTGAGACAGTTGCTTCAGCAACAGGGATTGTCAACTTGACTCGTCGTTATGCTGATGAATACGAAGGCGATGCGGCCTTGAAACGCTTGATAGACGACGGTGAGGAAGTAACAGCAAAAACTGTCTTTGACCTTGCAAAAGAAGGGGACGACCTTGCTTTGATCGTTTACCGTAACTTCTCGCGTTACTTGGGAATCGCTTGTGCCAATATCGGCTCAATCCTCAATCCTTCAACAATCGTTATCGGTGGTGGGGTGTCAGCTGCGGGAGAATTCCTTCTCCAAGGTGTTCAAAAGGTCTACGACGAAAATACCTTCCCTCAAGTACGTACATCTACTAAATTGGCTCTTGCAACTCTAGGAAATGACGCTGGAGTTATCGGGGCGGCATCACTTGTATTGCAATAAGATAATAAAAGGAGAAAAACACTACTTTAAAGCCAGTGATTTTCCTCCTTTCTTTTTTTATGCTATACTAGTTAGGACAATAAATGAGGTGAGAATAAATGACAAAAGCAGATACGATTTTTAAAGAAAATATAGAACGAATTCTTAAGGAAGGTGTCTTTTCTGAGCAGGCACGTCCTAAGTATAAGGATGGTACAGTTGCCAATTCTAAGTACGTAACGGGTGCCTTTGCGGAGTATGATTTGGCCAAAGGGGAATTTCCCATCACAACCTTGCGTCCCATTGCAATCAAATCCGCCATCAAGGAAGTACTCTGGATCTACCAAGATCAGTCTAATAGCCTAGAAGTGCTGAATAGCAAGTACAATGTTCACTACTGGAATGACTGGGAAGTGGGAGATACGGGAACCATTGGTGAGCGCTATGGGGCAGTCGTTAAGAAACACGACATCATCAATAAGATTCTCAAACAGTTGGAAGCCAACCCTTGGAATCGTCGCAATATCATCTCTCTCTGGGATTACCAAGCTTTTGAGGAGACAGATGGTCTTCTTCCATGCGCCTTTCAGACCATGTTTGATGTCCGTCGCGTTGATGGGGAAATCTATCTAGATGCGACCTTGACTCAGCGTTCTAATGACATGCTAGTGGCCCACCACATTAACGCTATGCAGTACGTAGCTTTGCAGATGATGATTGCCAAGCATTTCGGCTGGAAGGTTGGGAAGTTCTTTTACTTTATCAACAACCTTCATATCTATGATAATCAGTTTGAACAAGCAGAGGAATTGCTCCGCCGTGAGCCGTCAAACTGCCAACCTCGTTTGGTCTTGAATGTGCCAGATAAGACTAATTTCTTTGATATCAAAGCCGAAGACTTTGAGTTGGTCGACTACGATCCAGTCAAGCCGCAACTGAAGTTTGATTTGGCTATTTAAAAAATAAAAAGAAGTTGAGATTTCTCAACTTCTTTTGTATATTAATGTGATACGCGACGGCGAGCTGCTTTTTTACGGTTTTCTTCGATGAAAGCTGCTTTTTGCTCTTCTGGCTCAATCACTTTCTTTTTAATTGCGTATACTGCACCTGCAACGGCAGCGACAGTTCCTGCGACACCTGTTACAAGACCTTTAGCGAATCCTTTAGCCATGAGTCTTCCTCCTTTATCTTCCTGATCAGACAGACTCCTCAAGAGGTAGCATTTTTCTGACTGACCTTTTTATGATATAATAATAGTAACGAAAAAATGGGAATTTTTCAAGGAAAAAAGATGAAAACAAAAATAATTGTGATTGTTGGACCGACTGCTGTTGGTAAGACAGCCCTTGCTATTGAAGTAGCCAAGCGCTTTGGTGGAGAGGTGGTCAGCGGTGACAGTCAGCAAGTATACAGAGGGTTGGATATTGGGACGGCCAAGGCCAGCCCAGAGGAGCAAGCATCTGTTCCTCATCATTTGATTGATGTCAGAGAGGTGACCGAGTCTTACTCGGCTTTTGATTTTGTTTCAGAAGCTAAGAAGGCTATTGAGGATATTCATAACCGTGGTAAGCTTGCTATTATCGCGGGTGGTACAGGGCTTTATATCCAGAGCTTGCTGGAAGGATACCATCTAGGTGGAGAAACACCTCATGAGGAGATTTTAGCTTATCGGGCTAGCTTGGAGCCTTATTCAGATGAGGAATTAGCCCATCTCGTGAAGCAAGCAGGTCTTGAAATTCCCCAGTTTAACCGTCGTCGTGCCATGCGCGCCTTGGAGATTGCCCATTTTGGTCAGGATTTGGAAAATCAAGAGACTTTGTATGAACCTCTGATTATCTGCTTAGATGATGAGCGTAGTCAGCTTTATGAACGTATCAACAACCGAGTGGATCTGATGTTTGAGGCTGGGCTTTTGGATGAGGCCAAGTGGCTTTTTGACCATTACCCTGATGCGCAGGCAGCCAAAGGAATTGGCTACAAGGAACTATTTCCATATTTCCGTGGGGAGCAGACTTTAGAGGAAGCTAGTGAGAGTCTCAAACAGGCTACCCGTCGTTTTGCCAAGCGTCAGTTGACCTGGTTCCGTAATCGCATGCAAGTGACCTTTTATCAGATAGGAGAGTCTGGCGTGAAGGAGCGTATTCTAAGCCAGATTGAGGAGTTTTTAAATGATTGAAACGGAGAAAAAAGAAGAACGGGTCCTGCTAATTGGTGTTGAACTGCAGGGCATGGATAATTTTGACCTGTCCATGGAAGAGTTGGCCAGTCTGGCTAAGACAGCTGGGGCGGTCGTAGTCGATAGCTACAGACAAAAACGTGAAAAATATGATTCCAAGACCTTTGTTGGCTCTGGTAAGTTGGAAGAGATTGCACTGATGGTAGATGCGGAAGAAATTAGCACTGTCATCGTCAATAATCGTCTGACACCACGGCAAAATGTCAATCTAGAGGAAGTTCTGGGTGTCAAGGTGATTGACCGTATGCAGTTGATTTTGGATATCTTTGCTATGCGGGCTCGAAGCCATGAAGGGAAACTCCAAGTCCACCTGGCCCAGCTCAAGTACCTCTTGCCTCGCTTGGTTGGTCAGGGGATTATGCTCAGCCGTCAGGCAGGGGGAATTGGTTCCCGTGGACCTGGTGAAAGCCAGCTGGAGTTGAACCGTCGTAGTGTTCGTAATCAAATCACAGATATCGAGCGCCAGCTCAAGGTGGTTGAGAAAAATCGAGCGACAGTTAGAGAAAAACGTCTGGAGTCGAGTACCTTTAAGATTGGTTTGATTGGTTACACCAATGCTGGGAAATCAACCATCATGAATACCTTGACCAGTAAGACCCAGTACGAAGCAGACGAGCTATTTGCGACTCTGGATGCGACGACTAAGAGTATCCATCTGGGGGGCAATCTTCAGGTTACCTTGACTGATACTGTTGGCTTTATCCAAGATTTGCCGACTGAATTGGTTTCCAGTTTCAAGTCAACCTTAGAGGAAAGCAAGCATGTAGACCTTCTAGTTCATGTCATTGATGCTAGCAATCCTTATCACGAGGAGCATGAAAAAACGGTTCTGTCTATCATGAAAGACTTGGATATGGAGGATATTCCTCGACTGACTCTTTACAATAAAGCGGATTTGGTGGAGGATTTCACGCCTACTCAAACGCCTTATGCCCTCATTTCTGCCAAGTCTGAGGATAGTCGTGAGCAGTTGCAAGCATTTTTTTTGGAGAAGATCAAGGATATTTTTGAAGTCTTTACCCTGCGCGTGCCTTTTTCTAAGTCTTACAAGATTCATGATTTGGAAAGTGTAGCGATTCTGGAAGAGCGCGACTATCAAGATGACGGTGAAGTCATTACAGGCTACATTTCCGAGAAAAATAAATGGAGGTTAGAAGAATTTTATGACTGATATTAAAACCTTGGCTCTAAAGTATGGAGGTTATACAAGTCTGGATAAGATCTATCTGGATCAGCTTCTAGCTGGCAAAGCAGAGCAGGAGCAGTTAGCTCTCATCACCCCTCCACCTAGTGTAGTCAATGCCTACTTTGCTGAACTCTACCAGAAAAAGAGTCCTCAAGCTGCGACGGATTATTTTGCAGAACTAAGCAAGGAATTGAACCTCTACAATGCTGAGCCAAGTTTCACCTTTGAAAATAAGCCTTTCATTCGTCTTAATTTATCTGGCAAATCTTTTGGATTTTGCTACGAGAGTGAAGGACTGGGAAGGATTTTCTCTGAAAATGAAGAGGAAATCTCGAATGACTTGCTTTTTGAGATTGCGCAAATTTTCCCCCATCAGCTCGTCTTTGAAGAGTCTGGAAAGATTTACATGAAGGATGCCGGAGACGAAGAAGTTGTTAGTGTGGAGAGTCTCACAGCTTTGACAGATTTGGAAAGCTTGGCTGATGGTCGCAAGCGTCTCAAAGGCTATAGCCAAGAGGATTTATTACAAGAAGCTGTTGCTTTTTCTGGCAAGCGCTATTTCCGATCGGAAAACCGCACAGCCATGTTATATATTGATTAATTAGAAAGTATCAAATGGATATTCAATTTTTAGGAACGGGGGCTGGTCAGCCCTCTAAAGCCCGCAACGTCTCAAGTCTCGCCCTGAAAC